>CAZKHO010000008.1:0-31669 GCA_964552505.1 uncultured Bifidobacterium sp.
GCCTTGTGCTTGGCCAGGTGCGCCTCCAGCCGCGACGCGTCGGTCAGGTCCAGGTAGGAGGGCTTCAGGCCCGAGGTGCGCTCGCGCACGCGGGTGAGCAGGCGGTAGGTGCCGCCGTACACGTCGTCCATGCACACCAGCGGCGCCCCGTGGTCCAGCAGCTCCAGTGCGGTGCCGATGGCGGCCAGCCCGCTGGCGAACGCGAACCCGCCGCAGGTGCGCTCGTCCGCCTCGTTCAGGCCGCTCGATTCCAGGTTGGCCACGCAGCGCTCGAACGCGAAGCGCGTGGCGTTGTGGCTGCGGCTGTACTCGAAGCCCTTGTGCACCCCGGGGCTCTCCTGGATGAAGGTGCTGCTCGTGAAGATGGGCGGCATCACCGCGCCGGTGGTGGGCTCGGCGTGCTGGCCGCCGTGGATGCAGCGGCTTTCCAGATTCAGGTGGTCGTGGCTCATGGTGTGGAAGGGGGCTGCCGCGCGCTCACGGCATCTTCTTGCGCAGGAAGTTGATCAGGTCGATGCGGGTGATGATGCCGTAGAAGCGGTCGTCATCGGCCACGATCGCCACGCGGTCGGCGCGGAAGATGGGCAGCAGGTCGTTCACGCTCGCGCTCGGCGGCAGGGTCTCGAGGCGGCTGGTCATGAAGTCGCTCACCGGTCGCCGCGTGCCCTCGCCGCCCTTCAGCAGCGCAAGCAGCACGTCGCTCTCGTCCAGGATGCCCACCACGCGGTCGCTGGCGTCCAGCACGGCCAGCTGGCTCACGCCGTACATGCGCATGCGCTTGATCGCCTGCATCACCGGCATGTCCGGGCTGAGCACGTAGTCCTCGTGGTCCAGATGCCGCCGCGCGATCAGGTCGCGCAGGTCGCCGAAGGTCTTTCGCTGCAGGAAGCCGTTGTCCACCATCCACCAGTCGCTGAACATCTTGCTCAGGTACTTGGCTCCCGTGTCGCAGATGAGCGTCACCACGCGCCTGGGCGTCGTCTGTTCGCGGCAGTACTTCAGCGTGGCCGCCATGAGCGTGCCCACGCTGCTGCCTGCCAGCACACCCTCGGTGCGCAGCAGTTCGCGTGCGGTGTGGAAGGCCTCCGCGTCGGTGATCGCGTAGGCCTTGTCCACCAGCTTCATGTCGCAGATGTCGGGAATGAAGTCCTCGCCGATGCCTTCCACCATCCAGCTGCCCGGCGTGACCTTCTTCCCCTCGTTCACCAGCGGCGCCAGGATGGAGCCCACCGGGTCGGCCAGCACCATCTCCAGCTTGGGGTTGCGCTCCTTCAGGAACTTGCCCACGCCGCTCACCGTGCCGCCGCTGCCCACGCCGGCCACGAACGCGTCGACGCGGCCGTCCATCTGCTCCCAGATCTCGGGACCGGTCGTGTCGAAGTGCGTCTGCGGGTTGGCCGGGTTGCTGAACTGGTCGGTGTAGAAGTGGTTGGCGCGCTCCTTGGCGATGCGCGCCGCGATGTCCTGGTAGTACTCGGGATGGCCCTTGCCCACGTCGCTGCGGGTCAGCATCACCTCGGCGCCCATGGCGCGGAGGTGACTGATCTTCTCGTCGCTCATCTTGTCGGGCACCACCACCACCAGCTTGTAGCCCTTCTGCGCGGCCACCAGGGCCAGCGCCAGACCGGTGTTGCCCGCGGTCGCTTCCACGATCGTGCCGCCCGGCTTCAGCTTTCCGCTTCGTTCGGCCTCGTCGATCATGCGCACCGCGATGCGGTCCTTGATGCTCCCGCCCGGGTTCAGGTTCTCCATCTTCACGAACAGCTCGCACGGGCCCGTGTCCAGCCGCTTCAGGCGCAGCAGGGGGGTGTTCCCGATCATCTCCAGCCCGTTGCCGAACACCGGGGCCACGGCGCGGTGGGTGGATTGGGCGCTCATGGGGCGAGTCTAACGGTGGGGCACGCCGGGGCCCGGCATGCCACAATCCGCCCGTGGATCCGGATGCACGGAACGGATGGCGGCTGGGCACCCACGCGGGAGAGCCCGAACTGCTGGCCCCCGACGACGCGCCCGGCCGCGGCCTGCGCGCGGACTGGCGCGAACTGCGCACGCCGGGCGGCCTGACCGCCCTGCGCGGCCAGCCGCTTGGGCGCGCGGTGGGGTCGCAGTCGCGGAGCGCCATCGACGCCACCGCGGGCCTGGGCTTCGACGCCTTCGTCATGGCGGCCATGGGTCTTCAGGTGACCGCGCTGGAGCGTTCGCCTTGGGTGTTCGCGTTGCTGGACCACGCGCATCGGCGCGCGCTGGCGGATCCGGCGCTCGCGGCCATCGCCTCCCGCATCAGCCTGCGCGCCCACGACGCGCTGCAGACGCTGGCCTCCATGGAGCCCGCCGACGTGGTCCTGCTGGATCCCATGTTCCCGGCCAAGCGCAAGCCTGAGGCCAAGCCACCCAAGGCCATGCAGGCGCTGTCCGCGGTGGTGGGGTCCGACGACGATGCGGATGCGCTGCTGCTTCCGGCGTTCGCCGTGGCGCGCGAACGCGTGGTGGTGAAGCGCCCGCGCCACGCGCCGCCGCTTGGAAACCTCCGGCCGGCCTGGACCATCCAGGGCAAGCTGCTCCGATTCGACGTCTATCGCGCGGTGCGACCGGCCTGATTCCAGGGGCGAGACCGCCCAAAACGAACAGGGCCCGGAGGTCTCGCTCCGGGCCCGTCGGCGGCCCAAGGAGGGCCGCAACACTCCCGTGTTTCAGTTGCGCCGGCGGCGCGAGGCCAGTCCAGCCAGTCCCAGCAGGGCGGCCACGCCCGGCGCGGGCACCGCCACGGTCTGGCAGTTGCCCGAGAACGACGCGTTGGCGGAGAAGGACCTCACCACGCCGTCCGCGCCGATGATGCTGCCGCCACCGGACGCCAGGGCGTCGGTGATGGTGAAGACGGCTTCCTGCGGATCGGCCGGGCCCACACCCGCGTTGCCGCTGGAGGAGAGCACGCTCTGCAGCGCGGATCCGAAGGTGTAGACAAAGCCCGAGTCGCTGGACAGCAGCAGGCTGCTGGTGCCGGACACGCGCAGGAAGGCGCCACCGCTGGCGTCTCCCCGGACGATGTCGGCGCCGGTGGTGGCGTCAAAGATGCGGAAGAAGCCGGCCACCGGGGCGCTGAAGACGCCTCCAGCCGTGGAGCCGGTGTAGATGGTCATGGACATCTCCATGCGCGCGTTGCTGAAGATGTGGTCGAAGGGGTTCGACTCGCTGGAGCCGTCCACAAACAGCGAGAGCGCCGCGAACTGGTCGTAGCTCATCACGCCCGTCCCAGCGCCGGCCTGGTTCGCCTGCAGGTTGGTCAGCTGCCGGCCCGGGACCGGATCACTGAAACTGAACGCCAGTCCTGCGTTGGCGGCGCCAACGACAAGCGAAGACCCCAAAAGGGCAACCGCGCACATGGACGTGTTCATCAGAGGGAACTCCAACCGAAGGGAACAGGGAACGAAGCAGCGAAACGCAAGTGCCTTGCTTCACTCTGGCAGACCGTGTCGCCTTGTCGAAGGGGAACCGGAAGGCTGGCCACGGGGGGAAAGCCAGCGAAGCAGGCACAAGATGCCCCGAAAGTTGCGTGACGCAAATGAAATCTGGAAGGCGCTCAAGATTGGTCCATTCGACCCCGCGTCCAGGCACTTGAAGAAAGAGTCTAATAACCGTTCGTCAACGATTTCTTGCGATGCGTGAGGTGCCGCACGGCGGAATCTCGTTCAGGAGGGTGAAGGAACGAGAGGCCAGGTTGGACGGGAACTCCACCAGGCCTCAAGCGATGACGGCGGACGGGAACCCGCCTCTCGCAACATCCGACGACGGACGGGAACCCGCCGTTGGAACCAAGCAGCGGAACGCGGCCTCGACAGAGGCCGTTTCCGTTTTTGGTCCAGACTTTGGAAGGAATCACCGCTCCGGTATTCCGGAAATCAGTTCCGGGATTGGTGGCCTCAGGCCTATCCTTGCCCCTCTCATGGACGAGTTTCGAGCAGGATTCGAGCAGCTTCCCGGCGCGGACACCCCGAGCGCCCAGCTCCGTCAGGCCACCGTGCTCCTGATCGGGCATGTGTGCGCCGGTCTCGATCGGCCCTTCGACGGATCCACCGAAGTCCAGATGCTGCCTTTGGACTCCGCAACGGAGCCCTTGGAGTGGCTGGGTCGAGCGGCTCCCTCTGCGGGGCTGCGTCTGGAGGTCCGACGCATGTCGCTGTCTCAGGCCGTCTGGATCGCCGAACCCTGCATGCCCATGGTGGCCTGGTCACCCGTCCGCAGCGCCTGGATCACCCTGCACCGCCATGGCGCCTTCTCGGCCAGGGTCTGGGGCAGCGACGCCCCCGACGCGGGAGACATCGCCATGCGGCGCGCGGCGATCGCGCGTGACCTGGGGCTGGAGGGACCCGAAGACGTGGCCGAGTTCGGCCTGCTGTTGCAGGTCCAGCCCGCGGAGTCCCTGGCGCGAACATCCCAGAGCCACGGTCACGGCGCCGACCACGCCATGCCGCCGATCCGCCGCCTGATGGCCCTGATGCGGCCGGAGGCGTCCGACCTGTGGGCCATCGCCGCGTTCAGCGCGGTGACGGGCCTGCTGAGCCTGGCGCTGCCGCTGGCCGTGAACGCCTTCATCAGCAACCTCTCTTTCGGGGCACGAAGCGGCCCGTTCGTGCAGGCGCTGGCGGCCATCGCGCTGGTGCTCTTCGCATGTCTGGCGCTGGCCGCCGCGCTGCGCGCCGTGCAGCACGTGGTGGCCGAGGTGGTGCAGCGACGCATCTTCGTGCGTCTGGCCACCGACCTGGCGCACCGACTGCCGCGCGTGGAACTGGCGTCCACGGACGGCGTGCACGCACCGGAGCTGGTGAATCGCTTCCTGGAGGTGGTGACGGTGCAGAAGAGCTCCGCGCTGCTCCTGCTCACCGGCATCGACCTGCTGCTGGGCACCGTCATCGGGCTGACGGTGCTGGCGTTCTATCACCCGTTCCTGCTGGCGCTCTCGGCGCTGCTGGTGGTTGCGCTGACGGTGATCGTCCTTGCCGCGGGGCGCGGCGCCGTGCCCACCAGCGTGCTGGAGTCGGTGCGCAAGTACCAGGTGGTGGAGTGGCTGGAGGAGATGGCCCGCCATCCGCGCGTGTTCAAGTCGCCGGGCGGTGCGGACTTTGCGCGGGCGCGCACCGACGACCTGGTGCGGGGCTACCTGCAGGCGCGCCGCAGCCACTTCCGCGTGCTGCTTCGGCAGATCACGGGCCTGCTGGGGCTGGAGGTGATCGCGGGCACGGTGCTGCTGGGCGTGGGCGGATGGCTGGTGCTGAACCAGCAGCTGACGCTGGGGCAGCTGGTGGCCGCAGAGATCATCGTGACGGCGATCGTGGCGTCGGTGGCCAAGCTGGGCAAGCAGTTCGAGGCCTGGTACGACGCGGTGGCCGCGGTGGACAAGCTGGGCATGCTGGTGGACCTGCGCACGGAGCGCGAGGGCGGCGGCGCCGTGCCGGGCGCCGGGGCGGCGCGTGTGGAGGCGCAGTCCGTGGAGCATCGTCGGTCGGGGCTGCCGTCGGCGCTGGGCCCGGTGGACTTCCGGATCGAGCCGGGCGAGCGCGTGGCGTGGCTGGGTGCGCTGGGAAGCGGCTCCAGCACGCTGCTGGAGGTGCTGGCGGGCCTGCGTCGGCCCACGGGCGGTGTGGTGATGCTGGACGGTCTGGATCTGGACGACTGGAACCTGCAGGCGCTGCACGAGCGGGTGATGCTGCTGCGCGAAGGGGACGTGATGTCCGGCACCATCGCCGACAACCTCCGCGTGGGCGCGGCCGGCGTGCCGGTCTCCGAACTGCACGCCGCGCTGGAGGCCACGGGGCTGGCGTCGGTGGTGCGCGACCTTCCGGAAGGCCTGCAGACCACGTTGGTGACCGGTGGACTGCCGCTCACCGGCCGACAGCGGATCCGGCTGCTGGTGGCGCGCGCGTTGGTGGTGCGGCCTCGGCTGCTGCTGCTGGACGAGATCCTGGACGGTCTGGACGCCGTCACCTTCGAGCGGCTGCTGTCGGTGGTGCTGGATCCGGCGCGTGACTGGACGGTGCTGGTGGCCACGCGCGACCCGCGGGTGGCGCAGCGCATGGCCCGGGTGATCGAACCGGCCTCGGTGCCGATGGAGGTGGGCAAGTGAGCGCTCCGGAGTCCGTCACGGCGGATCGCGCGTTGTTCCAGGGGCCGCCGCTGCCGGCGATGGCGCTGGCCGGTTCCTCGCGCGGCGCGCGCGTGCTGGCGCGCGTGCTGGCCTGCGCGGTGGTGGGGCTGCTGGCGTCGCTGTTCGTGCTGCCGTGGCAGCAGTCGGTGGGCGGGACCGGCCGCGTGATCGCGTTCAACCCGCTGGATCGTCGCATCAACATCGAGGCGCCGGTGCAGGGACGCGTGAAGCGGCTCCACGTGGTGGAGAACCAGCCGGTGCGCAAGGGCGAGCCGGTCGTCGAGCTGCAGGACAACGATCCCAACCTGATGGCCAATCTCCGGCTGCAGCATGACGCGGCGCTGGCCCGTCGCGCGGCCGCGCAGCAGCGCGTGGACGATCTCTCGGCGCAGATCGTGAACCAGGAGCTGGCCAAGCCGCAGGCGATCGACGCCGCCGAGCAGCGCGTGAACGCGGAGCGCTACCAGCTGAAGACCAACGAGCTGCAGGAGCAGCGCATGGGCCAGCTGGTCCGGACCGGCGACGTCTCGCAGCGCAACTACGAGCTGGCCAAGCTGGCGCTGGACAGTTCGCGCGCCAACCTGGACGCGGCGCAGGCCACGCTGGACCGGACGCGCTCCGAGTACGACGCCGCCATCGCCGCCACCAAGGCCAGCCGAGGCACCGCGGAGGCCGAGGTGGCCGCGGCTGCGCGCGACCTGGCGGCCATCGACATCCAGATCGGCCAGAACGAGCGCCAGGTGATCGAGGCGCCGCGCGACGGCATCGTGCTCAGCGTCTCCGTGAACGAGGGCATGTTCCTGCGCCCAGGCTCGCCCATCTGCGTGGTGATCCCCGAGACCGACGAGCGCTTCGGGGAGGCGTGGATCGACGGCATGGACATGCCGCTGGTCTCGGCGCGCCACAAGGCGGACGACGGTTCCACGGTGCCGGGCAGCCGCGTGCGACTGCAGTTCGAGGGGTGGCCTGCCGTGCAGTTCGTGGGCTGGCCCAGCGTGGCGGTGGGCACCTTCGGCGGCGAGGTGGTGGCGGTGGACGCGGCCGACGACGGCAAGGGCCGGTTCCGCATCGTGATCGCGCCCGACACCACGGACCAGGCCTGGCCCGGCGCGCGCTGGCTTCGGCAGGGGGTGCGCGCCAACGCGTGGGTGCTCCTGCGGCAGGTGCCGCTCTGGAAGGAGCTCTGGCGTCAGCTCAACGGCTTCCCGCCGGTGGTGTCCGAATCCGAGCCGAAGAAGTGAACGGCTGGTGCGGGCACCCGGCCCGCGCCGTGTCGTCGTGCAGGCTTTCCTAGACTGCGGCCCATGACCGCTCCGCGCTTCCTGCTTGACGCGATCCCCGCGCCCGGCGCCGTGGCCTGGCTCGACCGCGAGGAGGCGCGCCACGCCGTGG
Source organism: uncultured Bifidobacterium sp. (assembly GCA_964552505.1). Classification (GTDB taxonomy): domain Bacteria; phylum Planctomycetota; class Phycisphaerae; order Phycisphaerales; family SM1A02; genus SYAC01. The sequence goes on from CAZKHO010000008.1 coordinate 7,532, forward strand.
GCAGCCGCCGCCTGGCGCAAGGGGACATGGTGGACCTGGTGGACGGCGCGGGCGGCGTGGCGCAGGCGCGGCTGGGTGCCGAGCGGGATCGCCAAGGCAACCTCTCGGCGCTGGTCCTGCGCGTGGATCGCGTGGCGCGGCCGGTGCCGGCGCTGCACGTGGCCACCGCGGTCCCCAAGGGCGATCGACTGGGGACGCTGCTGGACGCGCTGGGGCAGCTGGCCGTGGAGACCGTGACGCCGCTCGACTGCGAGCGCTCGGTCACGCCTGCCGATCGACTGTCGGGCGAGCGTCCGGCGCGCATCCTGGCGGAGGCGCTGAAGCAGAGCCGAGGTGCGTGGCGCACGCAGGTGAGGCCGGCGACGGATCCGGTGTCGTTCGCGCGCGCCCACCTGGCCGCCGGTCACGCGGTGCTGATGCTGGATCCGCGGGGCCCGGCGCTGGTGCCCGCGGTCACGGGTGTCACCTCCGTCGCGCTGCTGGTGGGGCCCGAGGGCGGATTCGCTGAAAGCGAGATGCGTGAGCTGGCGGAGGCGGGTGCGCGTCCGGCCAGCCTGGGCGGCACCGTGCTGCGCATCGAACTGGCGGCCGCCGCGGCGTGCGCCGCCATCCGCGCCATGGGCTGACCGCGCGAGCAATGGACCGTACCGGGGTCGAACCGGTAACCTCCGCCTTGCAAAGGCGGCGCTCTCCCAATTGAGCTAACGGCCCGCGAGGCGTCAGTATAGGGGCACCCTAGGAAACGACCCACGGCCATGCCGTGGGTCGCGGCGTCGGGGGGTGCCGCGCGCGTGCGCGGCGCGTCCGGATCAGATCACTTGTTCGGCTTGTTGTCGGCCGGGGCGTCCACGGGCTGCGCCTGCGGTTCCTTGCGCGTGGTCAGGATGTCCACGGTGCCCGGATCCACGATGTTCAGCTTGAGCGCCTCGTCGAAGCGCTTGGTGCCGCGGATGCCCACCACCAGGCCGATCTTGGTGGTCAACTGGTTGGGGTCCTTGGGTGCCACGTACGCGGTGGTGGCGCCCGAGGCGGGGTCGGTGACGCGGAAGAGCAGGGGGAGGCGGTTGCCGTCGTAGACCGTGCTGGCGTTCAGCACGCCCACCACGGTGTAGTCCATGCGCGCCTCCATGGCGGTCTTGATCGCCTTCAGCTGCGCGTCGTCCGAGTCCAGCGTGGCGCGCATCTTCTTCAGTTCCTGGATGCGGGCCTGCGCTTCGGCCTGGATCTCCAGCTGCTGCACCCGCGCGGCGCCCATGGCCTTGATGTCGCTCTCGCAGGCCGGGTCGGCCAGCAGGCTGGTGTACGCCTGCTTGAGCGGCACGATCTCGGAGCTGCCCAGCGGCTCCTCCTTGACCTTGGCCCAGCGCGCCTCCAGTTCACGGTAGGTGGCGTGGCGCTTCTCCGAGGCGATCTCGGCCTCGGTCTTCACCGGCGGCGGCGCCGGCTTGGGCGCCTCCGCGGCCGGCTTGCCCGCATCCTGCGAGCCTGGGGCACCGATCACGTCCACGCTGGTGGTGCCGCTCTGGCTCTTCGCGTCCACCGCGGCGCCGGTGGCCGCCTCGATCACCGGGACCGATCCGGGCTGCACGCCGCCGTTGGGCGCCGAGGCCGGAGCCGTGGGAGCGCCGGCGATCACCTGCGACTCGCCGGACGACGCGCGACGCACGTAGTTGAGGTTCACCCAGCCGGTGGCGTTGGGCGGCAGGGCCACCTTGTGCACCTTCTCCCGATCGCCGCTCACCTCGCCCACCACGGGCAGCGTCTCGCCCGGCTGCAGCTGGCCGATGGCCTTGTAGCTGGCGTCCGGGTTGCCGTCCGAGCCGATGTTGGGCGCGCGCACGTCGGTGACGGCCACCGCGGTCAGCATCTTGCCGTCCGGCGAGAGCGTGACCTTGGCGTCGGCCAGCACGTACCCGTGCACCTGCGCGAAGGCGGGTCCGCGCGTGCGGACCTTGGCCCAGCCGTAGCTCTCCTCCACCACCTCCACCACGTCGCCCAGCTTCAGCTTGCCGAACGGATAGGCGCTGCTCACGCTGGGGCCGCTGCGCACGTACACGTTGTCGGCGTTGATGGTGGCGGTGTAGCCCTTCGACGGCGACGCGGCGGGCGCGGGGGCGGAAGCGCCGTCCTGCGCGAGCGCGGACGAGGCGACAAGGGCGGCAAGGATCGACGACAGGAATCGGGCCGGGTGCATGGAGGCGGATTCTACGGAAGTGCAGGATCCGCGGGGCGGCTACAGTGCCCGCCTGATGCGCTGGACTGGCTCAGCCCTGCCTGCGGTGCAAGTGGCCCTGGTGGCCGTGCTGGCTGTGGCGTGCAACACCGCCGAGGAGGACCGGCCGGAGCTGCAGAACCTGCGCCGCTCCATGGACGCGGCGGTCACCCGAGAGCTGGCTAAGGCGCCGCCGCAGGACGCCCCCAAGCCGGTCACCCGAACCACGCCGGAGGTCTTCAACGAGTTGCGCGAGCGACGGGCGCAGCTGGACGCCATCGGTCCGCAGGTGGCGGTGGGCATGCAGGGCGTTGACCTGGGCACGGACCTCTACGGTCAGGCGTACCCCGAGACCGTGCTGTCGCTCCAGGACGCCATCCGGATCGCGGTTCGGAACAACCTGGGCACGCAGGGCGCGCGCCTGCAGCAGGGCGTCACGCAGGCGGAACTGGAGGTGGCGCAGGCCGCCTTCGACGCCACGCTGGTGGCCAGCACGCAGGGCAACATCCAGAAGCAGCCCACGCAGAACTTCGCGGGCATCCTGCCCAGCGACTTCGCCAACCACTTCAAGCAGTGGACCCTGACCAGCGGCATCCAGACGGCCACGGTGACCGGCGGCACCTTCAACGTGGGCACTTCCAGCACGTATTCCAAGCTCTATCCCGAGAATCTCTACTCCAACAACCCCGCGTGGATCAATTCGCTGCAGGTGGGTCTCACGCAGCCCCTGCTGCAGGGCTTCGGCACCGACGTGAACATGGCGCAGATCCGCCTGGCCCGCAACAACGACCGGCGCAGCGCGCAGCAGCTGCGCGCTGCGCTGCTGCAGCTGTGCCGCGACGTGGAATTGGGCTACTGGCAGCTGGTCCTGGCGCGTCAGCGCGTGGTGACGGCGCAGTGGCTGGTGCGGGTGGGCGTGGAGGTGCGGGACGTGCTGGCCAAGCGGCGCGCCTTCGACACCACGCAGGCGCAGTACGCCGACGCCGTGGCCAAGGTGGAGGACCGCAAGAGCCAGCTCATCCGCGCGCAGCGCGACGTGACGGCCTCGGTGGATCGGCTCAAGGTGCTGCTGAACGACCCGTCGCTGCCCGTGGGCGACGAGACCATGGTGGTGCCCAGCGACTTCATGGTGGACCAGCCGCTCAAGTGCTCGCTGCGCGAGGCCATCGCCACGGCCAGCGAGCAGAGCCCGGCGGTGACGCAGGCGCTGCTGGCGGTGGACGACGCCGGCATCCGTCAGGTGGTGGCGGACAACGGACGGCTGCCCACGCTGAACCTGAACGCGCAGATGCAGTTCAACGGCCTCGAGAGCGGCTTCGGCTCCAGCTGGCAGGAGGCCACCGAGGCCGGCTTCGTGAACTACCTGGTGGGCCTCAACTTCGCGCAGCCCATCGGCAACCGCGCGGGCGAGGGCAACTACCGTCGCGCGCGGCTGCAGCGGTCGCAGGCCGTGCTGGCCTATCGCAGCGCGGTGCAGGGGGCGGTGTTCCAGGTGAAGGACGCCCTGCGCAGCATCGACGCGCAGTACCGGCTCATCGAGCAGACGCGCGCGTACCGCCTGGCCCAGGCGGAGAACCTGCGCGCACTGCTGGTGGACGAGCAGACCATCGCCACGCTGACGCCCGAGTTCCTGGCGCTGAAGTTCCAGCGCCAGCAGGAGCTGGCCAACGCACAGGTGCAGGAGATGACCGCGCTGGTGGAGTACAGCAGCGCCATCGCGCAGCTGTGGCAGGCCATGGGCACGGGCCTGCAGATGAACCGCGTGGAGCTGCAGGTGACCGACACCGGCGGCACGGGCGGCTGAGGCGCGCATGCCCAGGCTGATCGCCAGCGACGACGCCGGCATCCGGATGGCGGCCGAGCGCATCCGTCAGGGCGGCGTGGCCGCGTTTCCCACCGAGACCGTGTACGGTCTGGGCGCCGACACGCTGCAGCCGGAGGCGCTCCGCGCCGTCTACGCCGTGAAGGGCCGTCCGTCGGACAACCCGCTCATCGCGCACGTGATCGACGCGCTGGACGCGCGCAAGCTGGTGTCCGGATGGGACCGGCGCTGCAGCCGGCTGGCCGCCGCGTTCTGGCCCGGACCGCTGACCCTGATCCTGCCCCGCGCGGACCAGGTGCCCGACGAGGCGGTGGCGGGGCTTCCCACCATCGCCGTGCGGTCCCCCATGCACCCGGTGGCGCGCTCGCTGCTCTACGCGGTGGGCGGCCCGGTGAGCGCGCCCAGCGCCAACCTCTCGGGCCACGTCTCGCCCACCACGGCCGCGCACGTGATGGAGGACTTCGCCGACGTGGAGGATCTGCTGGTGCTCGAAGGCGGCCGCGCCGGCTTCGGCATCGAGAGCACGGTGCTGGACCTGAGCGGCGATCGTCCGGTGGTGCGTCGGCCGGGCTCGGTGACCATCGAGGCGCTGCGCCGAGCGCTGGGCGATGTGGACGTGGCGCACGCCACCCAGCAGGGGGTCAGTCCTGGCACCAGCCTGGTGCACTACGCCCCCGACGTGCCCGCCACCATGGTGCCCTCGGCGCGGCTGGGCGCGTTCCTGGGTTCGCTGCAGTCGCCGGCCGCGGTGCTGGCCATGCCGCAGACCGAGGTCCGCGCGCCGCACGTGGCCATCCGCATGCAGCCCGACGCCGAGGGCTACGCCCGCATGCTCTACGCGGGCCTGCGCGAGGCCGAGGCCACGGGCCTTTCCCAGATCGTGATCGAGGAGCCCGCCGGACGCGACGGCGTCTGGCTGGCGGTGCGGGACCGGCTGCGGCGCGCCACCGTGCGCTGAGCGCTCAGCGCAGCGGTATCCGCACGCCCAGCCGCTGCGCGCAGTCCTTGGCCAGGTCGTAGCCCGCGTCCGCGTGGCGGAAGACCCCCATCATGGGATCGTTGGTGAGCACGCGCTCCACGCGCGCGGCGGCCTCGGGCGTGCCGTCGGCCACCACCACCTGGCCGGCGTGCTGGCTGAAGCCGATGCCCACGCCGCCGCCGTGGTGGAAGCTGGTCCAGCTGGCGCCGCTGGCGATGTTGACCGCAAAGTTCAGCAGCGGCCAGTCGCTCACCGCGTCGGTGCCGTCCAGCATCCCCTCGGTCTCGCGATTGGGGCTGGCCACGCTGCCGCAGTCCAGATGGTCGCGGCCGATCACGATGGGCGCCTTCACCTCGCCCTTGGCCACCATCTCGTTGAAGCGCAGTCCTGCGCGGTGCCGCTCGCCCAGGCCCAGCCAGCAGATGCGCGCGGGCAGGCCCTGGAACGCGATGCGCTGCTGCGCCATGCGGATCCAGCGCTCCAGACCCTTGTCCTGCGGGAAGAGCTTCAGCACGGCCTCGTCGGTGGCACGGATGTCGGCCGGATCGCCCGAGAGCGCCACCCACCGGAAGGGGCCGCGGCCCGTGCAGAACTGCGGCCGGATGTAGGCGGGCACGAAGCCGGGGAACGCGAAGGCGTCCGCGAAGCCGTGGTCCAGCGCCCGCTGCCGGATGTTGTTGCCGTAGTCGAAGACCTTGGATCCCGCCTTCATGAAGTCCACCATCAGGCGCACGTGCGCCTCCATGCTGGCGGTGCTCAGGCGCTGGTACGCCGCTGGGTCGCCGGCGCGCAGCGCGTCCGCCGCCTCGCGGGTGAGGCCCTGCGGGTAGTAGCCCTCCAGCGGGTCGTGGGCGCTGGTCTGGTCGGTGAGCGTCTCCGGGACGATTTTGCGTGCCTTCAGACGCGCGAGCAGGTCGACCGCGTTGGCGAGCACGCCCACGCTGATCCCCTCGCCGCGCTTCTTGAGCTCCACCGCACGATCGATCGCTGCATCCAGATCCTCGTGCACCTCGTCCAGGTAGCGGTCGTGCACGCGCTTCCTCAGGCGCTCCATGCAGACGTCGGCGATGAGGCAGGTGCCCTCGTTCATGGTGATGGCCAGCGGCTGCGCGCCGCCCATTCCGCCGCAGCCCGCCGTCACGTTCAGCGTGCCCTTGAGCGTGCCGCCGAAGTGCTGACGCGCGCACTCGGCGTAGGTCTCGTAGGTGCCCTGCACGATGCCCTGCGTGCCGATGTAGATCCAGCTGCCCGCGGTCATCTGTCCGAACATCATCAGGCCGCGCGACTCCAGGTCGTCGAAGTGGGCCTGCGTGCCCCAGTGGGGCACCAGGTTGGAGTTGGCGATGAGCACGCGCGGGGCGTCCACATGCGTGCGCACCACGCCCACCGGCTTGCCGCTCTGCACCAGGAGCGTCTCGTCCGTTCCGAGCGCCTGCAGGCTCTTCACGATGGCGTCGAAGCACGCCCAGTCGCGCGCCGCGCGGCCGCGGCCGCCGTAGACCACCAGGTCGCCCGGGCGCTCCGCCACCTCGGGGTCCAGGTTGTTCATGATCATGCGCATGGCCGCCTCGGCGGCCCAGGTCTTGCAGGTGCGCTGGGCGCCACGGGGGGCGCGCACGGTCCGGACGGCTTCGGCGGCGGAGCTCATCCCAGCACTCTAGCCGGGGCCGACGCGCGAATCGAACCACCGACGCCCGATTCCACCGGTGGCCCGGCGCGCGGCCTCAGGTCAGCAGCGTGCCGTCCGCGATGGCCGCCGAGAGCGCCGCCAGGTCGGGCGCGGGACTGCGGTCGCCCGCCAGCGGCGCGGCCACCCGGCGCACCGCCGCATGCAGCCGCTCCACGCCCTGGCCGGAGCGGCGCGGTCGGTGCGACTCCATCGCCTGCGCCATCACCAGCAGTTCCACCGCCACCACGTCGCGGAGCAGGCGCACGCCGCGTTCCAGCTGCGCGGCCGCCAGCGGACCGAAGCTGTTGTAGTCCTCGATGCCCCCGCAGGTGCCCACGTTGCCCACGCTGGCCGGATGCGCCAGCGACTGCAGCTCGTTCACGCAGGCCGCGGCGGCGTACTGCGCGATCATCAGGCCGCTCTCCAGACCGGGGCTTGCCGCCAGGTGCGGCTTCACCGGGTTCACCCGGTCGAAGCCGCCCAGCACCCAGTAGGTGCGACGCTCGCTCACGCCGGCCACGTGGCACACCGCGATCTTGGCCGCGTCCATGGCGATGGCCAGGGGCATGCCGTGGAAGTTGCCGCCGCTCACCACGTCGAAGCCGCCGTCCACGCGCGGCACCACCAGCGGATTGTCCGTGACGGCGCCCAGCTCGTGCTCGATCACGGTGCGCTGCATGCGAAGCTGGTCCAGCGCGGCGCCCAGCACCTGCGGTGCGCAGCGGAGCGCGTACGGATCCTGCACGCGCGGATCGTCGGTGGCGTGGCTCTGACGGATCTGCGAACCCTGCAGCAGGTGGGCCAGACGCTGGGCCACCACCATCTGGCCGGGCTGGCGGCGCGCGTCGTGGATGCGCGGGTCCAGCGGTGCGTGACTGGCCAGGCACGCGTCCAGGCTCATGGCGGTGGCGCCGATCGCCGCCTCCAGCACCGGCTCCAGCGCCGCGAACGCCAGCGCTCCGCGTGCCGCCATCAGGTGCGTGCCGTTCAGCAGCGCCAGGCCCTCCTTGGCCTCCAGGGTCAGGGGCTGCAGGCCGTGTCGGGCCAGCGCCGCCGCCGCGGGCACGCGGGCGCCGCCGCTCCAGACCTCGCCTTCGCCCAGGAGCGGAAGGCATGCGTGCGACAGGGGGGCCAGGTCGCCGCTGGCTCCCACGCTGCCGCGTTCGGGCACCACCGGCGTGAGTCCGTGGTTGAGCAGGTCCAGCAGCCGCTCCACCACCACCGTCCGCACGCCGCTTCGACCGCGGCACAGGCTGGCGGCCAGCGCCAGCAGCATGCCGCGCACCACGGGCTCCGGCAGCGGATCGCCCAGGCCGGCCGCGTGCGAGCGCACGATGTTCCGCTGCAGATCCATGAGCGATTCCGGCTTCACCCGGACATGCGCCAGCGATCCGAAGCCGGTGTTGATGCCGTAGACGGGCGTGTCCGCTTCAGCCACGCGCTGCACCGCGGCGTGCGCGGCCTGCAGGCGCTGGAGCGCCGTGGGCCCGATGGACACGCGCCGCGCTCCCAGGGCCACCGACCGGACGTCGCCGATGGAGAGCGGGCCGGCATCCAGCGTCAGGGTGGGCGTTTCCGACATGCAGGGAAAGATAGCCGTGCCTTTGCGCAACGGTTGCGTGCGGAGCGGGTCCCGCCCATCATGCGGGCATGGACAACGGCTGGCCGCGCACCATCCTCACCGGACTCTGCATCGTGACCTGCACGCTGCTGGGGCTGCTCGCCTCGCGCTTCGCCATGGGTCCGCGCGGCGTGGTGGCGCCCGCGCTGATCGACGCCCTGCATCCGGTGACGGCCGGCGTGGCGGTGCAGGCCTGCCTGCTGGCGGCGGCGGCGCTGGCCTGCTCGCTGGCCCGTCCGATCAACGCGGCCGTCACGCTCTTCTGCATCGGCTGCGGCGTGGCGGCCTTCGCCATGCGCTCGGGCGCCGTCTCGGAGGCGGTCTTTCAGGGCGCGTCGTTCCGGTGGCTGGGCGTCGAGACGCTGGGATGGGGCGTGTTCGTGGCGGTGGTCTCGCTGGCGGCGTTCCGACTGGGCGGGCCTCTGCCTGACGTGCCGCCGGTGGATCCGGAGCAGTCGTTCCTGCAGGGGGTGCTCCGTCCGCGCGCCGTCGCGGCGTCGGCGGCAGGGGTGGTGATCGTGCCCGTGCTGCTCTTCGTGCTGGTGGGGCCGTCCAAGGGCCAGGCGATCGGCGCGTGCACGGTGGCGGGCGTCGCCACCGCGGTGATCGCGCGGCTCTACGCCTCGCGCGAGCAGCCCGTGCTGCTCTTCGTCACACCGGTGCTGGCGCTGGGTGTGGCGCAGCTGGTGCTGGCCGGTTCCGCGGTGCGGACGCTGGACGCGTCCTTCGCCTCGGGCGCGCTCAGTCCGCTGCTGGCGGCCATGCCCGCCGACGCCGCGGCCGGCGCGCTCTGCGGCGTGGCCATTGGTCTGGGCTGGTCCAAGGGCATGGTGAAGCCCGACCCGCAGGCCTGAGCCTCGCGCACGCCGCAGCCGAATACACTGGGCCGCATGGCTCTCATCGTCACCGGCACCATCGGCATCGACACGCTGCACGCACCCACCGGAAGCGCGGAGGGCGTGCTGGGCGGCAGCTGCAGCTACTTCGCGGCGGCCGCCAGCTTCCTCTCGCCGGTGCGCGTGGTGGGTGCGGTGGGCGGCGACTTCCCGGCGGGCCACGCGCAGCTGCTGGAGTCGTTCAAGGGCGTGTGTCTGCAGGGTCTGGAGCGGAGGCCCAAGAGCCGCACCTTCGCCTGGGGCGGCCGCTACCTGGACGACATGAACCGGCGCGAGACGCTCTTCACGGAGCTGGGCGTGCTGGAGGAGGCGCCGCCGAAGGTGCCGCAGGCCTATCAGGACAGCCGCTTCGTCTTCCTGGGCAACACGCATCCATCCGTGCAGCTGGATCTTCTCCGGCAGTTTCCGCGGCGCGCGTTGGCGGTCTGCGACACCATGGATCTCTGGATCAACGTGGCGCGTCCCGAACTGCTGGCGCTGTTTCAGGAAGTGGACGGCGTGGTGCTCAACGACCAGGAGGCCATGCAGCTGACCGAGGCGCGCAACGCCGTCAGCGCGGGCCGCGCCATCCTGGCGCTGGGGCCCAAGTTCGTGGTGGTGAAGAAGGGCGAGCATGGCGCCATCCTGGTCCATCATGAAGGCGTGGCCACGCTGCCCGCCTTCCCGGCCGACGCCGCGCACGTGGTGGACCCCACCGGCGCGGGAGACACCTTCGCAGGCGGGCTCATGGCGCATGTGGCTCGCACCGGAAAGGGCGACCTGGCCACCGTGCAGCAGGGCATGGCCTGGGGCACCGTGATGGCCAGCTTCACCATCGAGGCGTTCGGCCTGGAGCGGCTTCGCAAGCTCGACCCCGGTCAGATCGACGAACGCATGAAGCGGTTCCAGGCGGCGGCGCGCGTGGGATGAGTGCACGCATCCGGCCAATCCGTGGCGCGATGCTGGCCGCCGTTCTGACTGTGGCCCTGCTTCCTGCCGCGTGGGCGTTCGACCGCTTCGAGGACCTGCCCGGTGCCGACGGCGTGCGGCAGCTGCAGGCGGCGCTGCGATCGATCGGGCAGGAGGGCCGGGTGGGCGAGGTGCACTGGCTTCCGGGCGCCGTCCAGTTCCGCCGCGGCAAGTCGTGGGTGCAGGTGGATCTGGACGGCCGCAACGAGAAGCCCGTGAACGAAGCCCCCAAGCCCGTGGAGCGCACGCCCCCTGCGGATCCGCCGGCCGGGCGCGCGCGCCAACGCACGCAGGCCACCAGCCCGGACGGCGCCTGGCGCGCCGAGCACCGGGACGGCGGCGTACGGCTGGTGGAAGTGGCCACCGGGAACGCCACGCCCGTCGTCATGCCCGGCGACGACGCGCCCGGCGTGCGCTACGGCACCGCCGACTGGGTCTACGGCGAGGAACTGGATCAGGACGACGCCATGTGGTGGAGCCCGGACGGGCGGTTCCTTGGTTTCTACGCCTTCGACGGCTCGCATGTCCCAACCTACGAGCTGCCCACCGGCTGGGACCGCCTTCGCACCAAGGCCGCGCCGCGCAGCTATCCCAAGGCGGGCGATCCGAATCCGGTGGCGGGCCTTCTGGTGCTGGACCGTCGGAACGGCCACATCGCCACGGTGGACGTGGGCGACGATCTGGAGCAGTACGTCTACGGCGTGCGCTTTGCGCCGGGTGGGCAGGGCCTGCTGTTCTTCCGGACCAACCGACATCAGGATCGCCTGCAGCTGGTGCTGGCCGATCCCGTCACGGGCCGCTCGCGCGTGATCGTGGAGGAGACGCAGCCCACCTTCCAGGAGAACCGCCCGCTGCTGCGCTTCCTGGAGGACGGCGACCGGTTCCTCTGGGGCAGCGAGCGCACCGGCTTCCGCAACCTGGAGCTTCGAAGGCTCTCCGATCCCGCTTCCGTGCAGGTGATGACGCGCCACGCGTGCCCGGTGGGCGAGGTGGTGCGGGTGGACGAGGCGGCGGCCCGAGTCTGGTACACCGCGTTCGACGGCGACGCGCCCATGCTGGCGCAGCTGCACCGCGTGGGCTTGGACGGCTCCGGCGAGGAGCGCCTCACGCCCAAGGACCGCGCGTGGAGCCGCTTCGAGATCTCGCCGGACGGTTCCCGCATGATCGCCCGCGGCGAGACGCCCGTGGATCCGCCCAGCACGGTGCTGTTCGCGGTGGACGGTCGGCCGCGTCGCCTGGCCACGCTGGCCGAGTCGGATCCGCAGGCCTTCGAGCGATTGGGCATGCCCCGGCCGGAGCTCTTTCAGTGCCTGGCGGCCGACGGCCAGACGCCGCTCTGGGGGCTGCTCTTCTTCCCGCCGGGATTCGATCCCTCCCGCAAGTACCCGCTGGTGGTGGACGTCTACGGCGGCCCGCATTCGCAGGCCATCACGGGCCGCTTCGATCCGGGCGCCGCGGAGCGTGGCTTCGGTCTGCTGGTGGCCAAGGTGGACAACCGTGGCACGCAGGGCCGGGGCAAGGCCTTCGAGAGCGCCACCTACCTGAAGCTGGGCGGTCCCGACGTGGACGACCAGGCCGCGGCGGTGCGCGCGCTGGCCAAGCGACCCTACGTGGACGCGGGCCGCGTGGGCATCTTTGGTCACAGCTACGGCGGCACCATGGCCGCCAGCTGCGTGCTGCGCCATCCGGAGGTGTTCCATGCGGGCGTGGCCGGCGCGCCCGTCACCGACTGGCGCAACTACGACAGCATCTACACGGAGCGCTGGATGCGCACGCCCGGGGAGAATCCCCAGGGCTACGACGCCTCGTGCCTGCCGTGCCGCGCCAAGGAGCTCTCGGGCGAACTGCTGCTCCTGCACGGCATGGTGGACGACAACGTCCATCCCTCCAACACGCTGCAGATGGCGAAGGCGCTGGAGGACGCGGACATTCCGTTCCAGATGCTGGTGTTCCCCACCAGCGACCACGGCATCGGCTCGCCCATGTACCGCAGCGCCAAGTGGAGCTTCCTGCTGGACCGGCTGGGGCCGGTGCAGCCCGCGCCGCTTCCGCCCGCGCCGCCGGCCGAGCCGGTGGAGGCCTCGCGTTGAGCCAGGCGCCTCCCGATCGCGGGCATGTGCGCACCGAGCATGTGCACCCCGCCAGCGGCGATCTGGACCGGCTGGACGGCGCCGGCATCGTTCGGCTGATGGCGGAGGACCATCGCGAGGTGGTGGAGGCGGTGATGTCCGCGTCCGGCCAGATCGGCGCACTGGTGGACGAACTGGCCGCCCGCATGCGAGCCGGGGGCCGGCTGGTCTACGGCGGTGCGGGCACCAGCGGCCGTCTGGGCGTGCTGGACGCCAGCGAATGCCCGCCCACCTTCCAGAGCGATCCCGGGCAGGTGATCGGCCTGATCGCGGGAGGCGACGCCGCGCTGCGCCGCAGCAGCGAGCGACGCGAGGACGATCCCCGCGGCGCATCCGAGGACTTCGAGGCCATCGCGCTGGGCGCGGGAGACACCTTCGTGGGGATCGCGGCGGGCGGCACCACGCCGTGGGTGCTGGGGGCGCTGGAACTGGCCAAGGCACGTGGCGCCTCCACCGCCATGATCACCTGTGCGCCTCGGCAGGCGCCGCCGCACTGCGACCGGCTGATCACGCTGGACACGGGGCCGGAGGTGCTCATCGGCAGCACGCGCCTCAAGGCGGGCAGCGCCACCAAGCTGGCGCTCAACGCCATCACCACCGGCACCTTCGTGCGGCTGGGCAAGACGCATGGCGCCAGCATGGTGGACCTGGCCGCCACCAACGACAAGCTGGTGGACCGCGCCATCCGGACGCTGATCCGCTTCTGCCCGGAACTCTCGCGCGACCAGGCGCTGGACGCGCTTCGCCAGGCGGACATGCGGCTCAAGGTGGCCATCGCCATGTGCAGGCTGGGCGTGGGTCGGGACCAGGCGCGCGTTCGGCTGGAAGCCGCACACGGCTCGCTGCGCGCGGTCATCGGCTGAAGCGCCGCAGGAACAGGACTCCAAAAACGGCACGGCCCCGCGCGAGGCGGGGCCGTGCATCGATCGATCAGGACCTGAGCGGACTCAGATCTGGCCGTTCAGCGAGCGCAGGGCGCGAGCGCGCACCTTGCGGCTGGCCGGCTTGGCCTTGATCGTGATCTCCTCGCCGGTGAAGGGGTTGCGGCCCTTGCGGGAGGGGGTGGCGGGCTTCTTCACGGTCTTCAGCTTGATGAGGCCGTTGAAGTTGAACTCGCCGCAGCCCTTGCTGAGGTCGGCGACCATGATGCTGGTCAGGGTCTCGAAGACCTCCTTGACCTTGCTGTTCTTCAGCTCGGTGTACGCCGCGATCGTCTTGAAGGTGTCACCCTTGCTGCGACGCTTGGAGGCGGGAACGGCCTTGAACGGCTTCTTCTTGGTGGCGGTCTTTGCCATGGTGGGGAATCCTTTCCGATGTGGTCTGGCGCTCGGCGTCCGCCGTGCGCACTGGTTTTGCGTGTTCTTCCGGCTCCCCAGCCGGTCGAAGGCAGGACTGTAACGGCAGGGTTTTCCGCTCTCAAGTGGGTGGAGCGTGAAAAGTGGCGGTTTTTCCCGATCCAAACGACAGCGCTGTTCGGAAACCGCTGAGAAACCCGTCGGATTTGCGGCGTGCCGCCCTTGACGGGACGGCCAGCCCATGCTCCCGGGCGTTCAGCGCCGGGCGCCGCGGGCCGTGGCGCGGCCCACGCTGGCGTAGTCGAACCCGTGCTCCTGCATGGTCTCGCAGCGGTACAGGTTTCGGCCGTCCACCACCAGCGGGCGCGTGAGCGAGGCCTTGAGGCGGTCCAGATCGGGCGCACGGAATTCCCGCCACTCGGTGCAGATCACCAGCGCGTCGGCGCCTTGCACGCACGCGTACATGTCGGCGGCCCGCTCCACCTGCGGCATCTCCTTGGCCAGGTTCTCCATGGCCACCGGATCGAACGCGCGCACCTTGGCGCCGGCGTCCAACGCGTGCTGCATCAGCGTCATGCTGGGCGCCTCTCGGATGTCGTCCGTGCGCGGCTTGAAGGCCACGCCCCAGAAGGCCAGCGTGGCGCCCCGGAGTCCCTTGGGGAACTCCGCCAGCAGCTTGCTCCAGAAGTGGCCGCGCTGATCCTGGTTCACCTGATGCACCGCCGCGTTGAGCTTGGCGTCGAAGCCCACCGCCTTGCCCATGCCCACCACGGCGAGCGTGTCCTTGGGGAAGCAGCTGCCGCCGTAGCCCAGGCCGGGGTAGAGGAACTGGTCGCCGATGCGGCGATCCGCGCACATGCCGGCGCGCACGCTGTTCACGTCGGCGCCGTACTTCTCGCAGAGATTGGCCATCTCGTTGATGAAGCTGATCTTGCAGGCCAGCATGGCGTTGCTGGCGTACTTCACCATCTCGGCGCTGCGCACGTCCATCACCAGGATGGGGTGGCCCTGACGCACGAACGGCTCGTACAGCTCGCGCATCACGCGGCCGGCCTCCTCGCTCTCCACGCCGCAGACCACGCGATCAGGCTTGTTGAAGTCCATGATCGCGTCGCCTTCCTTCAGGAACTCCGGGTTGTCGGCGATGTGGAAGGGCACCTTGGTGCGGCTCCGGATCAGGTCGCGCACCTTGTGGCTGGTGCCCACCGGCACGGTGCTCTTCACCACCACGGTCTTGGCCTTGGCGCCGGGGCCGATGCGCTCCAGTTCGTCGGCGATGTCCTTGGCCACGGCCAGCACGTACTGCAGGTCGGCGCTGCCGTCCTCGTCGCTGGGGGTGCCCACGCAGATGAAGACCGCCTCGGCGTGGCGGTAGGCCTCGGCCTTGTCCAGCGTGAAGCGGATGCGGCCTGCGGCGATGTTGGCCTTGAGCATCTCGCTCAGGCCGGGCTCGTAGATGGGGCTCTCGCCGCGGCGCAGCATGTCGATCTTCCGCTGGTCCACGTCCAGGCAGACCACGTCGTTGCCCATGGCGGCAAAGCATGCGCCCGTGACAAGTCCCACGTAACCGGTGCCGACCATGGTGAGCTTCATCTGTCGAATCTCCTGTGCAAAGGGCCGAGGATGCTAGCCGAATCCATCGGCTCGATCAGCGCGCGGCTTCGCGCGCCAGCAGCCATTTCTTCAGCATCAGGCGTCGGCTGCGGGGGTCGCGGCTGCCCGCGTAGCCCCCAAGGTCGCGGACGCCCACCACCCGGTGGCAGGGGATCGCCAGCGGCCAGGGGTTGCGGCGCATGGCCTGCGCGGCGGCGCGCACAGCACCCGGACGGCCGGCCTGCGAGGCCACCCAGCCGTAGGTTCGGGTCTGGCCCCGCGGGATGCGGAGGGCGGCCGTCCAGCAGGCGCGCTGGAACGGGGTGCCGAGCGGCAACGGAAGGCGGGCGGCGGTGCGGCCCGAGCGAAGGCATCGCCGGGCCGCCGCTGCCACGCGTCGTGAGACGGCGGGGTCGGAGGGCAGGCGCAGCGACACCGGTCCATGTGGCGTCTTCAGGCGAAGCATCGCGGTGAAGGGTACGAGCGGGCCCCGGCAGGAAAGGGAGCGCCTGCAGCGCGGCTACCATCGTCGCCATGACGCCCGCCACCGCCGCCGCGCCCGCCACGCCGCTCGACGAACTTTCGCAGGGCCTTCTGGCCATGCTCCACCAGGCCGACCCGGAGGTGGAACGGATCCTTGCCGCCGAGGCGGATCGTCAGGCCAGCACGCTGGAACTGATCGCCAGCGAGAACCATGTCAGTGCCGCGGTGATGCACGCCGTGGGCAGCTGGATGACCAACAAGTACGCGGAGGGCTACCCGGGCAAGCGCTACTACGGCGGCTGCCAGTTCCACGATGAGGTGGAGGACCTGGCCCGGGAGCGCGCGAAGAAGCTCTTCGGCTGCCGGTTCGCCAACGTGCAGCCGCACTGCGGCGCCAACGCCAACATCGCGGCGTTCATGGCGCTGCTCAACCCTGGCGACCGCGTGCTGAGCCTTCCCATCAAGAGCGGCGGACACCTGAGCCACGGCCTCAAGCCCAATTTCAGCGGCACCTTCTACGACATCGTGGAATACGGGCTCGATCCCAAGACCGAGCTGCTGGACTACGACGCCATCGAGAAGATCGCCCTGGAGGCCCGGCCGAAGCTGATCATCTGCGGCTACAGCGCGTATTCGCGCGTGATCGACTTCGCGCGCTTCCGTGCCATCGCCGACAAGGTGGGTGCGTTCCTCATGGCCGACATCGCGCACATCGCAGGCCTGGTGGCCACCGGCGTGCATCCCAGCCCGTTCCCGCATGCGCATGTGGTCACCACCACCACGCACAAGACGCTGCGCGGTCCGCGCGGCGGCCTGATCCTTTCCAGCGACGAGGAGATCGCCACCAAGGTGGATCGGAAGGTGTTCCCCGGCAGTCAGGGAGGACCGCTCATGCACGTCATCGCTGGCAAGGCGGTGGCGTTCGGCGAGGCGCTCAAGCCCTCGTTCAAGACCTACTGCCAGCAGGTGGTGGCCAACGCACGCGCGCTGGCCACGGCCATGCAGGGCCACGGCTACCGCCTGTGCACCGGCGGCACCGACAACCACCTGATGCTGGTGGACCTCCGGCCGCGCGATCCGAACCTGACCGGCGCCGACGCGGAGAAGTGGCTCGAGGCGGCCGGCATCATCGTGAACAAGAACGGCATCCCGAATGATCCGCGCCCGCCCATGGTGACCAGCGGTCTTCGCTTGGGCACTCCCGCGCTGACCACCCGCGGTCTGAAGGAAGCCGAGATGAAACAGGTGGCGGCCTGGCTCGACCGGGTGATGGTGGGCAAGGGCGATGTCGCCCTCTCTGGGACGGTCCGCCAGGAGATTCGGGAGTTCTGCGGTCGGTTCCCTCTACCGCACTGAATCGAAAAGGTTATTGGACTCTTCAGACCGATCGGGGTCGCCGTGCGGCCTCCGGTGGAGGGTTTGAGCGGCCGAAGATCCGCCCGCCGCCGGCGAAGGCAACCCAACAAACGAACCAATTTCGGTTTGCCCCGGATCCGAATGGTGGCACATTTATGGAGCCCTCGGGTCCCCTCCAAGGGTTCAGGTCACTTCCTCCCCCGGTCTCGACCGGATTCCCTCCCTCCCTTGGCGCATCCATCACGCGCCTCCCAGGCAACTGGGCTTTCCTCGCACCTCAGGAGTTTCGCCGTCATGAAGAACGTTCTCTCCGTGTGCGCCGCCGTCGCGGCGCTCTCGACCGTGGCCTTCGTCACCGCCGAGCCCGGCGTGATCTACAACGACGCGGCCAACGACATCGGCTCGGGTCTCGCCACTGCGGGCGGCACCGCCGACATCCTGAGCGTCGAAGTCTCTCACACGGCCACTGACGTGCAGTTCAAGCTCACCTTGAACGGCGACACCAGCGCCACCGACTGGGCCAAGTTCATGATCGGCATCTCTTCGCCCGGTGCCGGCGTCAAGACCAGCACCGGCAACGGATGGAGCCGTCCCATCAACATGAGCAGCGGCGGCGGCATGAACTACTGGCTGGGCACGTGGATCGACGGCGGCAACGGCGCCGAGTCCTACGTGAACGGAGGTTCCAGTTGGAACCGCACCGGCGCCACCTGGAACGGCGACTTCTCCGGCTCGATCTCCAAGAGCGGCTCGACCGTCACGCTGAGCGTGGCCCGGTCGGCCATCGGCATGGGCGCTGACGGCACCTTCCTGTTCGACGTCTACACCTCGGGTGGCGGCGGCGGCGACGGTGCGCTGGACGCGCTGTCGACCAGCTCGCCCTCGATCGCCAACTGGGGCGACACCTTCACCACCACCAACGCCCTGAGCTACGCCATCCCCGCCCCCGGCGCGGTGGCGCTCGTCGGCCTGGCGGGCCTGGTTGCCCGTCGTCGCAAGGCCTGAGTTTCGGCTGAGACACTGGATCTGACCTGAACCCCGGTGCGGGCCATTCCCGCACCGGGGTTATTCTTTCCATGGCGGACTCATGCGCATCCTCGGCATCTCGGCGTTCTTCCACGACAGCGCGGCCGCCCTGGTCGAGGATGGTCGCATCGTCGCGGCGGCCCAGGAAGAGCGCTTCAGCCGCCGCAAGCATGACGAGCGGTTTCCCACCCATGCAGTGGCGTACTGCCTGCGTCAGGCCGGCATCTCGGCTGCGCAGCTGGACGCCGTGGTCTTCTACGAGAAGCCGCTGCTGAAATTCGAGCGTCTGCTCGAGACGGCGCTGGCCTTCGCGCCGCGCGGCTTCCCGGCCTTCCTTCGAAGCATGCCGCCGTGGCTGCAGCGCAAGCTGCACCTGCCGCGCGAGATCGACCGAGGGCTCGGAGGCCACTACACGGGCCCCATCCTGTTCGCCACGCACCACCAGTCGCACGCCGCAAGCGCGTTCTTTCCCAGCCCGTTCCAGGAGGCCGCGATCCTGACCATCGACGGCGTGGGCGAGTGGACCACCGCCAGCTGGGGGGTGGGCCAGGGCAACCGCATGGAGCTGCGCGAGGAGATGCGCTTTCCGCATTCGCTGGGGCTGCTCTACAGCGCCTTCACGCTGTACTGCGGCTTCCGCGTCAACAGCGGCGAATACAAGCTGATGGGCCTGGCGCCCTACGGCACGCCGCGCTTCCGCGACCTGATCCTGGAGCGCCTTGTGCGACTGCACCAGGACGGCTCCTTCTGGCTGGACCAGCGATGGTTCGACTACTGCGCCGGGCTGCACATGACCAGTCCGGCCTTCCATGACCTCTTTGGTGGGCCGCCTCGCCACCCCGAGTCGCCGCTGACGCAGCGCGAGATGGACATCGCCGCAAGCATTCAGGCGGTCACCGAGGAGGTGGTGCTGCGCATGGCTCGGCACGTGCACGCCAAGACCGGCCAGCGCAATCTCTGCCTGGCGGGGGGGGTGGCGCTCAACTGCGTGGCCAACGGTCGCGTGCTGCGCGAGGGGCCGTTCGAGCGACTCTGGATCCAGCCAGCCGCCGGAGACGCGGGGGGTGCGTTGGGGGCGGCCCTGGCGCACTGGCACGGAAACCTTGGCATGCCGCGCGCGCCGCAGGTGCCGGACGGGCAGCATGGCTCGTATCTGGGGCCGGAGTCCAGCGACGCGCAGATGGTGGAGGCGCTCGACCGGATGGGGGCGGTGCACCAAGCGCTTCCGGAAGAGGCCCTGTGCGAGGCGATCGCCGAGGAACTGGCCGCCGGTCGCATCGTGGGGCATGTGTGGGGGCGGGCGGAGTTTGGTCCGCGGGCGCTGGGGCATCGCTCCATCCTGGGCGACCCGCGCGACGCCACCATGCAGCGCCGCATGAACGTGGCCATCAAGTTCCGCGAGTCGTTCCGGCCCTTCGCGCCGGCGGTGCTGGCGGGACGGCAGGCGGAGTGGTTCGAACTGGAGGTGGAGAGCCCGTACATGCTGCTGGTGGCGCCGGTGGCGCAGCGGCACTGGCGCGATCCCGATGGTGCGGGGGCGCAGGGCGTCGCGCTGCTGAACCAGGTGCGCAGCGCCGTGCCGGCCGTCACGCATGTGGACCGCTCGGCGCGCGTGCAGACGGTGGACGCGGCCACTTCGCCGCGGTTCGCGGCCATCCTTCGCGCCTTCGATCGCCGCACCGGCTGTCCCGTGCTGGTGAACACCAGCTTCAACATCCGTGGCGAGCCCATCGTGAACGACGCGGCCGACGCCTATCGCTGCTTCATGTTCACCGACATGGACACCTTGGTGGTGGGGAACCGCCTGCTGCGCAAGGCCGAGCAGCCTCCCATGGAGGGTGCGGAGGCGTACAAGCGGTCGTTCAAGCTAGACTGACCCCCGCATGGCGCGCCGCGGATTCATCTCGGAACTCTTCGGCTTCGTGCGCGCGCACAAGGCCTGGATGCTGCTGCCGGTCATCGTGGTGCTGCTGCTGGTGGGCGTGCTCATCGTGCTTGGAGGCACGCAGGCCGCGCCC
Organism: uncultured Bifidobacterium sp.; assembly: GCA_964552505.1. Classification (GTDB taxonomy): domain Bacteria; phylum Planctomycetota; class Phycisphaerae; order Phycisphaerales; family SM1A02; genus SYAC01. Next base: position 27,579 of record CAZKHO010000008.1, read on the forward strand.
TTCATCTACACGCTGTTCTGATCGCCCATGATCGAGATCCACTGGCATCCCGACGCTCGTGCGCTCCGGCGCTGGGGTGTGATCATGGCGTGCGTGACGGCCGCCATGGGATCGCTGTTCCGGTGGGTGCCGTGGGGGCCCTTCGCCGCGATGCACGGCCTGGCGCCGTGGGTCTGGGGCCTTGGCGCGCTCGCGCTGGTGACGGCCGGAACCGGTTCCCCGCTGGGTCGCCCGGTGTATCGAGCGTGGATGGGATTCGCCTGGCTGGTGGGCACCGTGATCGGCACGCTCGCGCTGGCCATTGTGTTCTTCGGCGTGATCACGCCCCTGGGCCTGGTGGCGCGCCTGTTCGGTCGCGATCGGCTGGAGCTGCGGCGGCCTTCCGGCGCCTCGATGTGGCGACCGCTCCCTGCGACCGCGCACGATCCGGAGCGCCAGTTCTGAGCGGCGGCGCCCGATGAGCCAGGATCCGCCGCCGTCCGACCAGACCGCCGCGCCGCTCCCCGCGTGGAAGCGGGTGCTGTTCCTGGCGATCACCGTGTCGCTGCCCTTGGTGGCGCTGCTGGTGCTGGAGGTGGCGCTTCGCCTGTTCGGGTGGGGCGGCTATCCGGACTTCTTCCGCCAGGTGAACCGGCTGCCTTCCGGCGAGACGCTCTGTCTGGTCGAGCACGGATCCTTCAAGCCGTACTTCTTCGCCAATCCCACGCGACCGGGCTACACCGAGTCCGCCACCTTCGTCATGCCGAAGCCCGCGGACACCGTGCGCGTGTTCCTGATCGGCGAGTCGGCCGCCAAGGGCTATCCGCAGCCGTCCAACCTGGCCATGAGCGCCTTCCTGCAGGCCATGCTGTCCGACGCATGGCCGGGCCGGAAGGTGGAGGTGATCAACCTGGGCACCACGGCCGTGGCCAGCTTCCCCCTGATCTATCAGGTGCAGCAGGCCGCGGCGTATGCGCCCGATCTGTTCGTGTTCTACGTGGGCAACAACGAGTTCTTCGGCGCCTACGGCACGGCGTCCATCAACGCCTCGGGCGGGGCGCCCGCGTGGGCGCTGCCGCTGCTGCGTGCGGCGCGCGGCCTGGCGCTGGTGCAGGTCTTCGACTGGCTCACCTACCGGGGCTCCGACCAGGGCAAGACGCTCATGGAGGAGATGATCGGACAGACGTTCCTGCCCGCGGATTCGCCGCTGCGAGAGGCCGCGGCCCGGAACCTGGGAACGCATCTGGGTCGCATGCTGGAGACGGCGAACGCCGCCGGCGTGCCCGCCATCGTGTGCACCACGGCCAGCAACGAGTCCGGGATGGGACCGCTGGGCGAGGACGACGCGCGCGGTCCCGGCGTGCAGGAGGCGGGTGCCGCGGTGCAGAAGGCGGAGCTTCCGTCGGAGGACCCGCTCCGGACGCTGCCGCAGGGCGGCGACGCCACGGAAGCCGCCCGGTCCCAGGTGGCCCAGTGCCGCTCCATGATCCAGCGTGCGCCCCACAGCGCGCTGGCGCACTTCCGCCTGGGTGGCGCCCTGGCGCGGATGGGGGACCGAAGCGGCGCGCGCGAGGCGTTCCTGAAGGCGCGCGATCTGGACACCATGCCCTGGCGCCCCACCAGCCTGACCGAGCAGGCCATCCGCGACGCGGCGAAGACGCACGGCGCGGTGCTGTGCGACGTGGCCGAGCGCTTCCGCGGCCTGAGTGCGGAGGGCGCCACGGGCTGGCGGCTCATGGACGACCATGTCCATCCGTCCCTGGAGGGGCAGGCCGAGGTGGCCCGTTCCATCGTGGGATGCATGGCCGCGATGCCGGCGCCGCTGACCGTGCCGGAGGCCACGGCGGCGTCCCTGCCCGACGATGCGGCGTACGCCGCGCGGTTCCGGTCGAACGCGTGGGACGACTGGCGTGTGCGCCACACCATCCGCACGCTGCTGGGCGTCTCCTTCATGAAGCGCAACAACGCGCAGGCCTTCGAGGCCGTGCAGGAGGCGTGCGTGCGCTTCGAGTCGGCGCAGCCGACGGAGATCCGGCAGGTGCTGGACGAGTGGAAGACCGCGCGGCCGCACGCCGGCGGCATGCGGCCGCTCACGGGCATGGTGGCGCGCGTCCTCCTGCGCCAGAAGCGGACCGCCGAGGCGGCGGGGCTGTACGAGATCGCGTGCACGCAGGTGCCGACCTACACCTCGTGGTACCTGGAGTACCTGTACTTCACCCTGGCCTGTCGCGAGGTCCTGAAGGGCTCGTTGGACCAGGGCGACCGCGCGCTGGCCGCCCAGGGCGTGGAGCAGGCCAGGTTCCTGCTCGCCAACGGACGCTCCGAGAGCGGTCTGACCGAGCGCTACGCGGGCCGTCTGCTCCAGCTGCGCGGCGAGTGGGCGGAGGCGATCCCGCTGCTGCTGGCGGCGAGGCCGCGCATGAGCGCGGAGGACCTGTTGGCGTGCGATCAGGCGCTGCTGCTGTCGTACCTGAAGACCGGCAACGAAGCCGCCGCGCGCGCGCTGGTGGACGAGGGCATGCGCGACGGGGGCCGCTTCGCCCCGATCTACCGCCAGATGGCGGGCCAGCTTCCGGCCCGCTAGCCGGGGTCCATGGGTCTGGTGCGTGTGCTGGGCGGAGGGCCCGGGTCGCCGCGCCGGAGCCGTCTGCGGGCCCGGTTCGGTCGGGCCGAGCGCCTCACGTCCTTCGTTCGCGCAGCCGTTCCGCGCTGGGCACACGGACACGACGCACCAGTTTCAGCCGCTCCATGGTGCGGATCACCACCCAGCTCAGGTCGAACTGCCACCAGTGCAGGCCGTGACGCGCGCTGGTGGGGAAGGCGTGGTGGTTGTTGTGCCAGCCTTCGCCCAGGCCCAGGAGGCCCATGATGGCGTTGTTGCGGCTTTCGTCGCCGCTGCGGTAGGGCTGGCTGCCCCACACGTGACAGACGCTGTTGATGCTCCAGGTCACGTGGTGCAGCAGCGCGATGCGCGTCAGGCCGCCCCACAGGAAGCCCAGCAGCGCGCCGCGCGGGCCGTCCACCAGCCAGCCCAGCGCCGCCGGCATGGCCAGTCCCAGCACCACCCAGACTGGAAACAGACGGCTCAGTCGCTGGTGCAGCGGATCGCTCGCCAGGTCCGGCGCGTACCGCGTCACGTCCACGCGGTGGTCGGCCAGCAGCCAGCCCACGTGGGCGTGCGTGAAGCAGCGGACGCGGTCCATCCAGGTGGCGTCCGGGGGAAGCGCTGCGTGCGGCGAGTGCGGATCGTGCTCGCCGTCCGAGTGCTGATGATGCTTGCGGTGCGTGGCCACCCACCAGAGCAGCGGGCCTTCGGCGGCCATGCCGGCCACCACGCCCAGCGTGGCCTCCATGGCGCGGGAGGTCTCGAAGCTCCGGTGCGTGAACAGGCGGTGATAGCCCAGCGTGACGCCCAGGCCGCTCAGCACGTACATGAGCGCCAGGATGCCCACCTGCCACCAGTCGAAGACGTGCCCCCACGCGAACCAGACGCCCACGGCCAGCGCCACGAACGGCAGGATCACCGCCGAGAGCACGGCCAGGCGTGTGGTGGCGCGGGGGGTCTCGCGAGGGCGCGAGGTTTCCTCATGCACGGGCAGGGTGGTCACGCATTCCTCCGCGGGCTGTGCCCGCAACGCTCGTCACCAGGGCACGAGCGGTGGCCATCGGGCCAGCGAAGCGTGTCAGGTGCTCCAAGGGTAGCAGTGCCCACGGCCGTCCATCCGGAATTCCGGGGCGGCGCCCACATCCCCGCGATCAGAGCCGCTCGATGCGCTCGGCCACATCGCGGGCCTCCAAGGCCTGGCACAGCTCGTCCACCTCGCCGGCCAGCAGCTTCTGCAGGTTGAACGACCGCTCCACGCGGTGGTCCACGGCCACGTTCTCCTTCCAGCGATAGGTGCGGATCTTCTCCGCGCGCTCGCCGCCACCGATCATGCTGCGACGCTGCTCGCCGCGCTTGGCCGCGGCCTCGGCCAGGCGTCGCTCGTGCACGCGGGCTCGAAGCAGGCGCCAGGCCTTCTCGCGGTTCTGCAGCTGGCTCCGCGTCTCCTGCATCCGCACCTCGATGCCGGTGGGCTGGTGGATCAGGTGCACCGCCGTGGCCACCTTGT
>CAZKHO010000009.1:0-31373 GCA_964552505.1 uncultured Bifidobacterium sp.
CGCTACAGCCAGATCCAGATGGCGCGCGTGACCAAGGGCATGGCGGCCATCAAGCCGGAGCTGGAGGCGCTGCAGAAGCGCTACGCCAGCGACCCCAAGCGGCTGCAGCAGGAGCAGATGCGCCTCTACCGCGAGAAGGGCGTGAATCCCGCAGGCTGCGTGGGCGGCATGCTGCCCACCTTCCTGCAGATGCCCATCTGGATCGCGCTGTACGCCGTGCTGTACTTCGCCTTCGACCTTCGGCAGCAGCCCGCCTTCTTCGGGCTCTTCCAGCAGTTCGGCGGCTGGCGGTTCCTGGGCGACCTGAGCGCGCCGGACCATTTCGTGGAGTTCGCCAACCCCCTTTATCTGTGGAAGTTCACGCTGAGCGGCGTGAACCTGATCCCGCTGCTCATGGCGGTGGTGTTCTGGCTGCAGCAGAAGTACATGGCGCCGCCCACCGTCGGCACCCTGACGCCGGAGCAGGAGCAGCAGCAGAAGATCATGAAGTGGATGACGGTGATCATGTTCCCCGTCATGCTCTACACCGCGCCCAGCGGACTGACGCTCTACATCATGACCAGCACCTGCGTGGGCATCATCGAGGGCAAGCGCATCCGCGCCCAGATCGCCACCATGGACTTCACGCCCAAGCCGCGCGCGGCCAAGCAGGACCGCATGGGCCGCCTCTACGAGGAGGCGCTGAAGCGTGCGCAGGGCAAGCGGGACGACGGCCGGCGCTTCAAGGAGCGCGACTGAGCGCATGGCCGAGGGCGACGGCCCCGGCGAGGATCTCATCGTGGCGCAGGCGTGCGCGCCGGGGCGATCGGCGATGGCCGTGGTGCGTGCCAGCGGTGCCGGGGCGGTGCCGGCGCTGCGGGCGCTCGACCGTGCCATGCCCGCGGGACCCATGCGTCGCTGCGTGCGTGCCGCGGAGCTGGCGCTGCAGGCCGGGCCGCTGCCGTGCCTGGTGGCGTGCATGCCCGGCCCGGGCAGCTACACCGGCGAGGACGCCTTCGAGCTTGTGATTCCGGGCAACCCCGCGCTGGTGCGGCTGGTGGAGCGCGCGGTGATCCACGCCGCGCCGCGTGGGCGCGCCGCCGGACCGGGCGAGTTCACGCTGCGCGCCTTCGCGCACGGAAGGCTCACGCTGGAGCAGGCCGAGGGCGTGGCGGCCACCATCGCCGCGCGCACCGACGCGGAACTTCGTGCGGCCACCATGCTTCGCGGCGGCGGACTGGGGCGGCGCGTGGCGCACGTGCAGACGGCGGTGGCGGACCTGCTGGCGCTGGTGGAGGCGGGCATCGACTTCACCGACCAGGAGGACGTGGTGGCCATCGACCGCCCCACGTTGCTGCAGGGGCTGGGTGAGGCGGCCACGGACCTCCGTGCGCTGCTGGACGGCTCGGTGCCGCTCGAGCGGCTGGTGGAGACGCCGTGGGTGGTGCTGACGGGTCCTGCCAACGCGGGCAAGAGCGCGCTCTTCAACGCGCTGCTTGGCCGAGGCAGGGCGGTGGTGTCCCATGTGGCGGGCACCACGCGTGACGCGCTGGTGGAGCCGTGGAAGGTCCAGGCGCCGTCCGGGGAGATCGAGCTTCTGCTGGTGGACGCTCCGGGATCCATGGAGACCGCCCATGCGTTGGACGCGCTGGGGCAGCGGATGCGGCAGCGCGCGGTGGAACGCGCGTCCATCGCCGTGGCGTGTCATCCGTCCCCGGAGCTGGATGCGCCCCAGGCCGCGCGCACCGTCCGCGTGCACACCAAGATGGACGACCCGGGCGCGGCGCCGGCGCCGGGATGGCTGGCCACCAGCGCGCGCACCGGACGCGGACTGGAGGAGCTGTCGCGCGAAGTGGCGCGGCTGGCCGAGACGCTGGGCGCCTGCGCCGCGGGCGAGGCGCCGGCGCTGGCGGAGCGCCACCGAACGCTGGTGGCGGAGGCGGTGACGCACCTGCAGGCCGCCATCGAAGCGGCCGGGGACGCCGGACGCGCGCTGGCCGCTCCGGAACTGGTGGCGGCCGCCCTGCACGGCGCGCTGGAATCGCTGGGGGGCGTCGCGGGACGCCTGGCGCCCGACGACATCCTGGGCCGCGTCTTCGCGCGCTTCTGCGTGGGCAAGTGATCCGCGCCGGCGTCCCGCTCCGATAGGCTGGGCGGCGTGAAGGGCAGCATCGAGATCCGCGTGCGCTACTGCGAGTGCGACCCCATGGGGGTGGTGCACCACACCGTGTATCCGGTGTGGTTCGAGATGGGCCGCACGGAGCTGCTGCGCGACACGGGCCGCACCTATCGCGCGCTGGAGGAGGCGGGCGTCTTCCTGGCGGTGGTGCGCATGCAGGTGGCCTACCGCCGCCCCGCGCGCTACGACGACCTGCTTCGGCTGGAGACCACGCTGGTGAACGCGGGGCACGTGAAGATCGAGCACGCATACGAACTCTTCCGAGGCGAGGACCTGCTGTGCACCGGCACCACCACGCTGGCCTGCCTGGACCGCCAGGGCCGCGCGCGCGCCCTGCCTGAAGGCCTCTTCCCGGCGGGAGCCGCGCGGTGAAGGATCCGCTGGAGCAGCTCAAGCGCCTGTCCGACTGGCGCCGCCGTCCGGAGCGTGCCACCGCGGTGCAGCCCGACGTGGCCGGCTTTGCGCGCGAACTGCGTCGGCTGGAGAAGTCCATCGGTGCCGCCACCGACGCGTGGGCGCGCCTGGCCCCGCCGCAACTGCAGGCCTGCGCCTGCGTGGAGACGCTGCGTGGAGGCACGCTGACGCTTCGCGTGGACGGCAGCGCCGCCGCGTTCGAGGTGGACCGCGCGTTGCGAAGCGGCCTGGAGGGCACGCTGCGCCAGGCGGTGCCCGGTCTGCTTCGCATCCGGACGCGCGTGGGCGGTCCGGTCGACGCCGGATCGCGGTGACGCCTTCGGGCAGGGGTATGCTCGAACGTCCGTGCAGGCCATCACGCTCCGCAACCTGAGGTGCACCTTCGGTCACACCGTGGCGGTGGACGGCGTGGATCTGCACGTGCCCGCGGGATCGCTCTGCTTCCTGCTGGGTCCGTCCGGCTGCGGCAAGACCACGGTGCTCCGCATGATCGCGGGGTTCCAGGCGCCCGCCTCCGGGCAGGTGCTCCTTGGGGACCGCGACGTGACGGCGCTGCCGGCCGAGCGACGCGACGTGGGCATGGTCTTCCAGGGCTACGCGCTGTGGCCTCACATGAGCGTCTTCGACAACGTGGCCTTCGGCCTGGAGGTGCGACGCGTGCCAGCTGCCGAGCGTCGCACCCGCGTCCTGGAGGCGCTGCGCATGGTGCACATGGAGGCGCTGGCGGAGCGTCGGCCCGGGGAGCTGAGCGGCGGGCAGCAGCAGCGTGTGGCGCTGGCCCGCGCCATCGCCTTCCGTCCGGCGGTGCTGCTGCTGGACGAGCCGCTGTCCAACCTGGACGCGCGCCTGCGACTGGAGATGCGAGGCGAGATCCGCCGCGTCTGCCGGGAGCTCCAGATGACCGCCGTGTACGTGACCCACGACCAGAAGGAGGCGCTGAGCCTGGCCGACGAGGTGGTGGTGCTGCGCGAAGGTCGCGTGGCGCAGCGCGGCACGCCGCGCGACCTGTACCATCGGCCGGCCACGCGATTCGTGGCGGAATTCATGGGCGAGACCAACTTCATCCAGGGCACCGTGGAGAGCGCCGACGCGCGCGGCTGCGTGGTCCGCACGGCCGCGGGCCCGCTGGAGTGCGCCACGCGTGGCCTCACCCCGGGTGCGCGCGTCACGCTCAGCGTGCGCCCCGAGTCGCTGCGGCTGCTGCCACCAGGTGCGGCGCTGCACGGCCGCTGCGCGGCCAGCACCTACCTGGGCGAGGTCGCCCAGCATCAGATCGAGACCGCCGCCGGACCGCTGAAGGCGCTGGAACTGGATCCGCGCGTGACCGGCCGCGTGGGCGAGACGCTGCACCTTGCCGCCGACCGCGACGCCGTGGTGGCGGTGGCCGACTGAAACCTCAGACCCCCGGAACTTCCATGACCACCATCCAGCTGAACGACGCCACCATCGAGCTCAAGCCCCAGGAGAACGGTCCGTTCCTGCACCTGGCCAACTCCCTGGTGCCCGCGCTGGCCAGCGGCAAGCCCTTCGCGGAGATCTGCTGCTCCGTGGTGGCGCAGGGCCTGGCGGAGAAGGTCCCCACGGACCATGCGCTGTTCCAGTGCGCGCTCTGGCTGCTCTGGCAGGTGGGCGTGCGAAGCATGCGGATCGACGCGGCCAAGGGCGAGGTGACCATCCAGCAGCCGGAGAAGAGCGACCTGGAGGGACGGCCCTTCGAGGAGCACTTCACCACGGGCAACATGGCCACGGGTCGAGCCATGGTGGCCTCGCTCATGGTGCTCACCAGCCGCACCGTGCGGGTGAACGGCGAGGAGGTGCGCGTGGTGCCGCAGCCGCTGGAGACCATGAAGCGCGTCAACCAGGAGGTGCTGCAGTCCCGTCAGTTTGGCGAGGAGCTGCACGTGACCGCGCTGCGTCGCCTGCTGTCCGAGCTCTTCTCGGGCAAGCCCAAGGACCACCCGGAGGTGCTGGCCGCGCTGCAGGTGGTGGCCGACCTCAACGTCCGCAGCTTCACCTACTCGTCCGACGGCAAGCAGGTGTCCATGGAGGGCTTCAACGAGCTGAACGCCCTGGTCATGGCCTACCTGCACAACATGTCGCCGGAGCAGTCGAAGTCGCTGGTGGACCGCGTGAAGGGGCTCAACGAGCGCTGCCGCAACGGCGACGGCGCCGGTTTCGTGCCGTCCAACGCGCCAGTGCAGCGCCGACGCCGCTCAGACGGCGCGGACGACGTTTCCACGAAGGCCTGAGGCCGCGGCGCACCAGCGCTCCAGCCCCGACAGCAGCTGATCGAACACCTGGTCCGGGGTGCGCGACGCGTCCACCACCAGATGACGCGCGGGATCGCGGCGCGCCTCGGCCAGGTAGCCCTCGCGCACGCGTCGATGGAACGCCGCGCCCTTGGACTCCATCCGGTCCAGCAGCGGATTCAGCCGCTTCATGGCCGTCTCGGTGTCCACGTCGAAGAGCACGTTCAGGTCCGGCCACCGTCCGCCGATGGCCACCTGCGCCACCGCGCGGATCTCGGCCTCGGGCAGACCGCCCGCCGCGCCCTGGTAGGCCAGCGTGCTGCCCACGAAGCGGTCGCTGAGCACGCACTCGCCCGCGCGCAGCGCCGGCTCCACGCGCTCCTGCACCAGTTGCGCGCGACTGGCCATGTACAGCAGCATCTCGCAGCGCACGTTCATCTCGGTGTGGGCCGGATCCAGCAGCACCTCGCGCACGCGTTCGCCGATGGGCGTGCCGCCGGGCTCGCGCACCACCACCAGGGGCAGGCCCTCCTGGGCCGCCCACGCCTGCAGTCGGGCGATCTGCGTGCTCTTGCCGCTGCCGTCGGGGCCTTCGAAGGCCAGGAACCGGCCGCGCAGCGCCGCGCTCCACGGGGCCGCGCTCATGCCTCGTCCGCGGGCTCCTCGACCTGCGGGGGCCCGATCACCGCGCCGCCCACGCGGACCAGGTTGGCGCCGCACTCCACGGCGGTCTCGAAGTCGGCGCTCATGCCCATGCTCAGGATGTCGAAGCGGTCACCGCCGGCGCCGGAGCGGCGGCACTCCTGGAAGAGTTCGCGGCAGCGCTCGAAGGTGCGCCGCGCCGCGTCCGTGCCGCCTTCCAGCGGAGCCATGCACATCAGGCCGCGCACCTTCAGGTTGAGCATGGTGTCCATCTGGTCCAGCAGGTGGCGGACCGCCGGCGGCGCGATGCCCTTCTTGCTGGCCTCGCCGCTCACGTTCACCTCCACCAGCACCTCCACCGGATTCTCCCGGCGGACGGCGGCGGACTGCAGTTCCTCGGCCAGGCGCAGCGAGTCCACGCCGTGGATCAGGCGGGCCACCTCGATGCACTTGCGCACCTTGTTCCGCTGCAGGCTGCCGATCATGTGCCATCGCACCACGGGCGGCTGCGGCACCTTGGGGTCGATCTCGTGCGGACGGCCGATCCATTCGCCGATGGTGGCCGCGCGCTGCACCAGCTGCTGCACGCGGTTCTCGGCCAGGTCCACCTGGCCCGCACCCACCAGCTCACGGATCTGGTCGATGCTGCCGCTCTTGGTCACCACCACCAGCAGCACGTCGGTGGGCTTCCGTCCGCTCCGCGCAGCGGCGGCGGCCACGCGCTGCTTCACGTCGTTCCATCGGCCGCGAAGCGCGGAGGCGCTGGCGGCGTCGAGCGGGGCAGGTGCGGCGCTTTCTCCCATGGCCGCAGGCTAGCCCCGCGCGCACCCTGCGGCAACGCGCGGAAAGCCCCGCGCCAACTCCTACACTGGCCGCATGGCCGCGACAGGTTCCAGCGTGGGCGCGAAGGGTCCGGTGGTGCTCCTCATCCGCGACGGATGGGGCCGCAACCCGCACCCCGAGCACGACGCCTTCAACGCGGTGAAGCTGGCGCGCACGCCCTGCGCCCATGCGCTGGAGCGCGACTGGCCCACCACGCTGGTGAAGACCAGCGGCGAGGACGTGGGCCTGCCCGTGGGGCCGGACGGTCCGGTGATGGGCAACAGCGAGGTGGGACACCAGAACCTGGGTGCGGGCCGGATCGTCGACCAGGAGCTCATGCGCATCACGCGCGCCATCCGAAGCGGCGACTTCGCCCGCAACGCCACGCTTCGCAAGGCCTTCGATCGTGCCAAGGCCACCGGGCGCTGCGTGCACGTGATGGGCCTGGTGAGCGATGGTCAGGTGCACAGCGACCTGCCGCATCTGGAGGCGATCCTGGAGCTGGGGAAGACGACCGGCTTTCCCGGCGACCGACTCTTCGTGCACGCCTTCACCGACGGCCGCGACACGCCCACCGACGGCTCGCTGCGCTACCTGCCGTGGCTCGAAGGTGTGCTGCACCGCACCGGTGGCCGCATCGCCACCGTGTGCGGCCGCTTCTACGCCATGGACCGGGACCATCGCTGGGAGCGGGTGAAGAAGGCCTACGACCTGCTCGTGGGTCGCGGCGGTGCGCGCGCGGCGAACGCGCTCGACGCGGTGCGCGCCAATCTGGCGAACCCCACCAGCCCCACGCAGGCGGGCGACGAGTTCACGCCTCCCACCCGCGTGCTGGACGCGGGCGTGATCACCGACGGCGACAGCGTGATCTTCCTCAACTTCCGTGGCGACCGGCCGCGTGAGCTGTGCAAGGCGTTCATGCTGGACGACGCGGCGTGGAAGGCGGTGCAGGGCGGCGGCTTCGACCGGGACCCGCGGCCGCAGGACCTCCTCTTCGCCACCATGGCGGAGTACGAGCAGGGGCTTCCGGTGGAGCCGATCTTCCACCGCCCCGAGAAGATGCAGGGCATCCTGGGGCAGGTGGTGTCCGACGCGGGCCTCACGCAGTTCCGCTGCGCCGAGACGGAGAAGTTTCCGCACGTCACCTTCTTCTTCAACGACTATCGCGAGCAGCCGTTCCCCGGCGAACACCGCACCATCGTGCCGAGCCCGAAGGACGTTCCGACCTACGACCTCAAGCCGCAGATGAGCGCGCATGGGGTGCGCGACGCGGTGCTGGAGCGCCTGGCCGCGCCCGACTGCGAGCGCCTGCTGGTGGTCAACTTCGCCAACCCGGACATGGTGGGCCACACCGGCTCGCTGCCGGCGGCGATCCAGGCGTGCGAGACCGTGGACGCGTGCGTGCAGGCCATCGTGGACGCCACGCTGGCCCGGGGCGGCGAGCTGGTGGTCACCGCCGACCACGGCAACGCGGAACAGATGAAGGACCCCGTCACGGGCGCCCCGCACACGGCGCACACCAGCTACACGGTGCCGCTCACGGTGGTGGGGGAGCGATGGAGGGGCAAGCCGCTGCGCGAAGGCGGCCGCCTGGGCGACGTGGCTCCCACCCTGCTGCAGATGCTGGGACTGCCCCAGCCGCAGGCCATGCAGGGCGTCTCGCTGCTGAAAACCTGACCTGATTTCCGGTTTTGACCCGTCCCCGCGCCGTTCGGCGGGCCAAATTGGAGGTGCCATGAGGATTCCCACGCTTGCGGCACTGGCTCTCGCATCCACGGTCCTGGCCGCGCCACCGCAGGTGGAGTGCTGGCTGCTGAATCAGGTGGGTCGCACCGGCTACGGGGGTCTGGAAGCCGACGTGCAGCAGGTGAAGTACGACGCCTCGTACGTGTGGGTCAGCTGCAGCTCGGTGCCTTCGTACCAGATCGGCCCGTGGCCAGGCAATCCCAACACGCCCGCCGACGGCAACTGGTGCTTCCGCATCAACCGCAACCCCGCGCCCAAGACGGCTCCGAAGACGGCCACGGGACTGGGCGCCATCGGCGTGTGGACCAACGGCGTGGCCATCTACAACGCCAGCGACGCGCGCAGCTACAACAACCGGAACGTCTGGCACCAGAACGCCATCGCGGTGGAGGGCCCCAGCTTCGACGGCTGCGGCGGCCATCCCGCGCCCAGTCAGCAGTACCACAACCACCAGAACGCGGCGTGCATCTACACCGAGAGTCCGGTGGCGCATTCGTCCATCGTGGGCTTCGCGTTCGACGGGTACCCGGTGTACGGGCCGTACGCGTACGCCAACGCCAACGGCACCGGCGCCATCAAGATGATGCGCTCCAGCTACCGGAAGCGGAGCATCACGCAGCGCACCACGCTGCCCGACGGCACGGCGCTCGCCAGCACCAACTACGGTCCGGCGGTGAGCACCACCTATCCGCTGGGCTACTACATCGAGGACTACGAGTACGTCGCGGGTCTGGGCGACCTGGACACCTCCAACGGCCGCTTCTGCGTCACCCCGGAGTATCCGGAGGGCACCTACGCGTACTTCGTCACCTACGGCACCGACGGCCTGCCGGCGTACCCGTACATGATCGGGCCCACCTACTACGGCACGCTGGACACGGCCAACACCGGGCCCACCGGCGGCCATCTCACGCCCGCCACGGGCGCGGTGAACTACAGCATGTTCGACCTGGACGAGTCGGGCACCACGGACCTGGGCGACCTCTCCGTGCTGCTGCTCAACTTCGGCGGCCGCACCCCGGGCGACATCGACGGCGACGGCGTGGTGGGTTCGGGCGATCTGGCGCTGCTCCTGCTCAACTTCTGAACTCATGGCTCCCCTGAAGGCCCACGCCGTCTTCGAGATCCTGGTGCGCGAGCACGCGGACCGTCTCATGGCGTACGTGCGCGCCATCTCGCTGGACGCGGCCACGGCGGACGACCTGTTTCAGGAGACCATGCTGCGCGCGTGGAAGCGTCTGGACACCTACGACCACACGCGGCCCTTCGGCCCATGGCTTCGCGGCATCGCGCGGCGGGTGGCGCTGGAAGGCGCACGGGCGCGGCCATGCCTGGCGGACGAGCATGTGCTGGAGGCCATCGAGCGGCACGCCGACCGCTTCGACGGACCGCAGGGCAGCGACTTCCGCGAGCGCCTGCAGACGCTGCAGGCGTGCGTGCAGGCGCTGGCGGAGCCCTACGCCACCGCCATCGACCTGACGTACCGAGGCAGCCAGCCGCTGGAGCGCGTGGCGGAACAGCTGCAGGAGAACCTGGAGACGGTGAAGAAGCGCGTGCAGCGCGCACGGGCCATGATCGCCGAGTGCCTGCACCGCAAGGGAGCCTTCGCATGAGCCATCCGGAGACCCACTCGCCCGCGGACCAGGCCGAGCGCACCGCGCGCGACCGCCTGGTGGACGGGCTGCTGCGCACGCACCATGAGCTTCCGCTGGACCGCGAGCGACGCGTGGCGCAGGCCATGGCCGCGGTGCGGCAGGACGCGCGCGCGTCCGGGTTCGGCGCGCGACGGCTGCGTCAGGCCGGCGGGCTGGCGGCGGTGGCCGCGGTGATCGCGGCGGCCTTCGTGTTCACGCCCTCTCCCGTCAGCGCCGCGGACCGCGCCCGTGCCACCATGCTGGGCGAGCGTGCGGTGCAGGATCGTCGGGTGATGTTCCTGCTGAATCCGCCGGCGTTCGATTCCGATCGACCTTCGCTCACCGGCACGCTGGACGTGCGCGACGCGCGCCACATGGTGCTCACGCTGCGTCGACCCGACGGCGCGCTGGAGATCCGCGGGCTGGACGGCGACCGTGCGTGGCGCATCGACGCCTCGGGACAGGTGCACGACGAACCTGCCGATCATCCGTGGCCGGTGTGGATCCAGAGCCCGCGCGGCGGACTGCTGGTGGACATCGCGGAGACCATCGAGACCGGACTGGCGCCCGGCTGGACCTGGAGCGTCACGCGCGACGCGTCCGGCGCCGATCGCCTGGTGGCGTCCCGGCAAGGGGGCCCCCGTGCCGAGCCGCAGCATCTGGTGGCGTCCATCGATCCGCAGACCGGTCGCGTGAAGCGGCTGGAGATCGAGTGGCCCACGGCGGCCGCGCCTCAGGGCGAAGGTCCGTCGCCACGCGGCGACCGACCGCCGCGACGACCGATGGAAGACGAAGGTGCCGGTGAACCACCCATGCGCGCTCATGGTCCGGGCGGACCACCGCCCATGCCCAGGGCTGGTCGAGGCGGACCGCCGCCGCGTGGCGAGGGTGCCGGACCGGAGCCGCGCGCTCAGGGTGGGGCCGACCGTCCACCACCGCCTCTGGGCGCTCCCAGCAGCATGGTGATCCTGCCCGAGCCGCCGGTGGCGTTCCCGGAGGGCTGGTTCAGCGCGCAGACGCACCTGTCCAAGGTGTCGCCGTGAGGATCGCGCTGTTGGCGCTGGCGCTGGTGTTGGGCGCAGGCGCGGATCCGGATCGCGACACGGTGACGCTTCCCGCCGGCTCGTTCACCATGAGTGCGCTCGACCTTGGCACGGGCCAGTTCGAGGCCGATGGCGTCACGCGCCGACCCGGAACCAACGTCACCTTCGCCAAGCCGATGCGGATGGCCCGCACCGAGGTCACGCAGGCCGACTTCCAGTCGCTGCTGCATCGCAACCCGTCCAGGTTCACGGAAGGGCCGGACGCCGCGCTGCGTCCGGTGGAGTGCGTCACGCTGTTCGACGCGGTGGAGTACTGCAACGCACGCTCGGCGCGCGACGGACTGCCACCGCGGTACCGGCTGGAACGCGTGGCGCGTCGCGCGGACGGCGGCGTGGAGTTCGCGGTGATCCAGGATCTGGGTGGCCCGGGCTGGCGCCTGCCCACCGAAGCCGAGTGGGAATACGCCTGCCGTGCCGGCACCACCACGCCCTGGAGCTGGGGCGACGACGAACTGGCCATCGGCGGCTTCAGCTGGAGCCGCGACCAGTCCGGCGGCGCCACCCACGCCGTGGGCGGCAAGAAGCCCAATCCATGGGGCCTGCACGACATGCACGGCAACGTCTTCGAGTGGTGCTTCGATCCCAAGGCCAAGCCTGGCCAGCCGCACGCGTTCCGCGGCGGCAGCTGGTTCAACTGCCCGGTCTGCGCCAAGTGCGACAGCCGCTCGGCCAGCGCGCCCACCAGTCGCGAGGCCACGCTGGGCTTCCGGGTGATGCGAGAGCCGTGAGCGTGGCGAGGACCGTCCGGTCTTCGTCAGTCCCGGACAGGCATCGGCGGCGGTGCGGGCATCCGGCTGGCCAGTCGTCGCTGGCCCTTGCTCACCTCCAGGATCCAGACGCTCTTGCGCGGCACGGGTCCGTCGGTGAAGTTGAATTCGCCGGTCACGCCGCGCCAGTTGCGGATCTCGCCGATGGCCTTGGAGAGCCGTGCGGGATCCGGGTTCTGCACGCCGCCGGCGCGCTTGGCGGCCACCTGCACCAGCATCGCGGCGTCGTAGCCCAGCGCCGCGAACGCGTTGCCGGGTGGCGTGCCGTAGGCCAGCGTGTACGCCTCCGCGAACGCCTTGGCCTCGGGGCTGGCGCCTTCGCCAAACCATGCGTGCGTGGTGAAGAAGACGCGGTCGCTGGGTGCCGTGCCGGAGGTGGCCACGGCGGCGCAGTCCAGCCCGTCGCCGCCGATGATGGGCTTGCCGGGCAGCGCTTCACGGAGCAGTCCCAGCAGCGCCGACAGGTCGTCGGGTTCGCTGGCCAGGTACACGAAGTCGAACGCGTCGGCGCGCGCCTTCAGTGCCGCGATCTCCTTGGCCGCGTCCGGTGTGCGCCGGTCCATCTGCAGCACCACCGAACCGCCCTCGCGCTGGAACGCGTTCCGGAAGTAGCGGGTCAGGCCGCGTGTGTAGTCGTAGGCGGAGTCGGTCACCAGCGCGCATCGCTTGCCGAAGTTCTTCGCCGCAAAGATGGCCGCCGCCGCCGCCTGCGCGTCGTCACCGAAGCACGCCAGGTACACGCCCTTGCCGCAGCGGGACGGCAGCGTGGGGTCGGTGGCACCGATCACCATGAAAGGCTTCCCGGCCTTCACGAACACGGGCACGGCCGCCAGCGCCTCGTCGCTGTCGGAGAAGCCGATGCCGCAGAACGCCTCGCGCGCCACGCCGTTGGCCGCGGCCTGCGCCTGCGCGCCGGAGCTTCCGCAGTCGATCTCCAGCATGGCGATGCCCGAGCCTGCCGGAATTTCCGACGCCTGCAGGTCTCCTCGGGCGGTGGCCAACTGGGCACCGGCGCTGGCGGCGATGCCGAAGTCGGCCTGAGTGCCCGAACGGTCGATGAGCAGCGCGGCCGCATTCTGGCTCTGGCAGCCGGCCAGAGAGGAGAGGAGCGCCAGCAGGAAGGCCGTCAGTCGGGGGCGGATGGGCATGGGCGCGAAGGTAGGGCAGACGCCACGCATGCTTGAGGTCCGAGAACAGATGAATGCACCGATCCTCACGCTCTTCCATGGTCGCGATTCACGCCGGACCCTTCTCAAAGTAGAAGGAGTGAGGAATCCCGCTCCAGAGGGGGTGCGGATTAACCTCACGACGGTCCCAGTCATGCACGCAACCCCATCCACGACCCGTTCCGGCGCCAGGCCGTTTGGCGCGCGGCCCGTCGCCCGCTTCATGGCGGCGATGGCCTCGGTGGTGGCCTGCGTCTGGACCGTGGCCAGCGCCAACGACGTGATCGGCTGGGGCGCGCTCAAGTTCGACTCCAAGGACACCACCACCTACCAGACCAGCGTCACCCGCGAGGTCTTCCAGCTCAGCTGCGGTGGTGGTCACACGCTGGCGCTTCGGCTGGATCCCAGCCTTCCTACACAGCCCGTCGGCCCGCTGGGTGGCAGCACCATCCCGCAGGAAGGTGTGGTCATGGCGTGGGGCTTCAACGAGAGCGGTCAGGCCGCGGTGGGACTGGAGACCGTGCCGGGCACCGCACAGCTCCGCCCATGGACCGCTGTCCAGGTGGCCGCCGGCTACGCGCACAGCATGCTGCTCCGCAAGGACGGCTCGGTGCAGTGCTGGGGCGACAACAGCTTCGGCCAGTGCTGGGCGCCCGCCGACGTGCGCAATCCTCAGGCCACCAATCCCGTGGTGCAGATCGCGGCGGGCCAGTACTTCTCGCTGGCGCTCATGAAGGACGGAACGCTCCGCGGCTGGGGCGACAACCGGATGGGTCAGCTGGACTTCCCCGTGCTGACCGCGCTGGACGCGCCCAAGCCGGCGGACATCGGCAAGCCCATGCGCTTCTTCCGCGTCTCCGCAGGCGGCGGACACGTGCTGGCGCTCAAGGCCAAGAGCCAGTCCAAGGGTGACTACGGCTCCGCCACCACCGTGGCGCGTGAGGTGCTGGCGTGGGGCGACGGACTGGCTGGACAGACCACCCTGCCCAAGCTCTACAACGTCTCCTCCACCGGCGTGGCCACCGAGCGGCCGATGGTGGCCATCGACATCGCGGCAGGTCAGTACCACTCTCTGGCGCTGATGGGCGGCCTCACCGGCACGCTTCCGTACTACGAGACGCCGGCGGACTCCTCCAAGAAGGCGCAGCTGCGGTCCGGCATGATCCTGGGTTGGGGCAACGACGACTACGGCCAGGCCGTGGTGCCGTCCATGCGTGCCTCCACGGACTCCAGGTTCCGTGACTGGGAAGCCAACCGCAAGAACACCTTCGTGCAGCTGGCGGCGGGCGGCTACCACTCCGTGGCGGTGACCAGCGACGGCTACGTGTACTGCTGGGGTCTGGGTGCCAGCGGCTCCGAGCTCTACGGCGACTACGGCCAGGTCAACGACGACACCACCAAGGTGAACATCAGCACCCGTCAGCCGCAGGTGGGCATTCTCTGCGACACCAAGAACCTGTACGTGAACTCCAAGCTGGTGGCCGCGGGCCTCTACCACACCGGCGCGGTGAGCCTGCAGTGGGACACGCTGCCGGGCACCGGCGGCCCCAAGCCCACCAAGGCCGTGGACGTGGCGGTGACCTGGGGGCGCAACTACGAGGCGCAGTGCGACGTCCCGTACGAGACCAACTACGCACTGTCCCGGAAGGTCTTCCACGCGGTTCCCGCGGTCATCAAGGGCAGCGTCCCCAACTCGCGTCACCCCTCGGACCTGCGATCGGTGTGGTCCGGCGGCTTCATGCCCACGCGGGACTACGGGTTCTTCAACGACTTCACCGTGGCGCTGGACAACTACAACCTGCCGGTGGGCTGGGGTGACAACACCTCGCTGCAGCGCGAATTCTTCGCGCCCACCTCGCCTGTGGTCCTGGTGCCGGCCAAGAAGTACAAGACGCTGTCGGCGGGCGGCACCTTTTCCTGGATGCTGGACACCACGGGCCAGGCCTGGTTCGTGGGCGATCCGTTCCTCTGCTTCGCCGGCGAGAGCACGCTGCCCGACCGGGTGGTGGCAGACGTCTCGGCGGGCGGCTTCCACTCGCTGTTCCGGACGGCGGGCGGCATGGTGCTCACCACGGGCGGCGCGCCCACCAGCTACTGGGACGAGACCCTGGGCATGGACATCACCGTGAACTGGGGTCAGGGTGCGTGGTCCGCCAGCGGCGAGTACCTCGGCAACACCAAGGGAACCCGCGTGATCACCGGCCTCACGGCCCAGAACGTCAGCGCCGGCTGGTTCCACAGCGCCGCGGTGCGCAGCGACGGAACGGTCACCTGCTGGGGCGCCGGCGAGGACGGAACGCTGGATCCCAAGAACCTGACCAACCTGCCCAACTTCCAGCAGAGCATCGTGCCCGCGGGCGTCACGGGCGCCACGCAGGTGGCCGCCGGCGGATTCCACACGGTGGCGCTCACGGACGTGGACGCCTCCGGCGAGGGCACCGTGCGGACCTGGGGCAGCAATCGCGAAGGTCAGCGCAACATCTCGGCCATCGAAAGCGCGGTGGCGGGCACCAACTTCGTGGCCCTGCGACGCGTGGACGGGCGTGTGAAGGCCTGGGGCAACACCCTGGCCACCAACGGCGTGCTGGGCGTGGACAACCAGATCTCGGGGGCGCTGTTCGCCGGGTACGGCACCGCCGCCATCCTGGACGGCGCCGGCACGCCGCACTTCTTCGGCGACATGACCGACGCCATGGTGCCGCTGGATCCCAACACCGCGCTGCCCGTGCGACTCACCTCCATGGCCATCGGCGAGGCGCATGTGCTTGGCATCCGGCAGGACGGCTCGGTGGTGGCCTGGGGCAGCAACACCAAGGGCCAGTGCTGGGGCTTCTCCGGTGCGGGTGTGCTCACGCAGCCGGCGCCCGCCCGCCGCAGCCACGACGGCCTGAACTCGCCCGCCTGCTCGGCCGTGGGGCTGTGCAACGGCACCGACGGCGGCACTCCCGTGTCGGAGTACCCCGTCGATCCGGTCGGACTGGTCCGCATGAGCCTGGGGGACATGGGCGTCACCACGGACGACGAGGATGTCTGCACCGCTTCCGTGGGTGCCGCCACATGCTCCCTGGGCCTCACCGACAAGCTGCTGTATGCGCGACAGGTGGCGGCCGGCAAGGAGCACAGTCTGGCGCTGCGGGCCGACGGCATGCTGCAGTCGTGGGGCGCCTTCCGCGGCACCTCGCAGCTGCCGGGCGCGGTGGTGTCCGACACGCCGTCCTTCGGCTTCGCGTTTGTGAAGGTGGCGGCGGGCGGCACCCACAGCCTGGCCCTGCGCATCACGGGCGCGGTGGAGGCGTGGGGCAGCAACACCTACAACCAGGTGACGCCCACCAACGAGATCCCCGGCGGTCTGCGCGACGTCCTGGACATCGCGGCCGGCGAGCGGCACAGCGTGATCCTGAAGTACGACGGCACCGTGCACGCCTGGGGCGACGCGCAGGGCAGCACCCAGCCGCCCGCGGACTCTCCCGTGCGTCTGGGCGTGGAACAGCGGGGCATCGTCATCGCCGCAGGCGGCCGCAACACCGTGGTCCTGCAGGACCGCTTCGATCCGGCGGTGTTCGGCGTGATGGGTGCCGAGCCCGTCCCGGCCATCTCGGACGACGCACTCAAGGCGATCGCCGTGCGGGCCGGCGGCTTCCACTCCGTGGCGCTCATGAAGAGCGGCACCGTGGCCGCCTGGGGCGCGGGCCAGAACCGTGCCGGCGCCTTCCCCAACTACGGTCAGGCCACCGTGCCGGCACGCGCACCCACCTACGACATGCCCACGGTGGCGCAGGCGCCCGCCGTGGGATTCCCCAACACCATCACGGCCGGCGCCACCTCCAGCGCGGCGCTGCGAATCCGCAACTCCAACTTCGCCGGCGACACCTCCGTGCCACAGGATCCGCAGGACAGTCTGCCGGACCTGGATGGCGACGGCTGCGTCACCATGAGCGACCTGGGCGCGCTACTGATGGAGCTGGGCAACATGGGATGGCCCGGCGGGGACCTGGACGGCAGCGGCGAGATCGACATGGGTGACGTGGCGATCCTGCAGATGTCGCTGGGCGACTGCGACCCCGCGGCGCAGGCCGACTGACGGCGTCCACGCGGCCGTCTTCGGCCCCGTCTACCATGGCCCGATGCTTCCGCGCCTTGCCATCCTTGGCCGCCCCAACGTGGGCAAGAGCAGTCTCTTCAACCGGCTGGCCGGCAAGCGCATCTCCATCGTGGATCCCACGCCGGGCGTGACCCGCGACCGCATCTCGGCCGCCATCTCCGTGCGTCCCACGCGCGGACCCGCCCGCTCCCTGGAGGTCATCGACACCGGCGGATGGGGCGTCTACACCACCGAGAAGAACCGCATCGACGACGCCGGCAAGGACCTCTCCGCGCTGACGCCCGACATCGAGTTCCAGATCATGGCCGCGGCCGAGGCGGCGGACGTGATCCTGTTCGCGGTGGACGCGCGCGACGGCGTGATGGCGCTGGACCGGACCGTGGCGGACCTGCTGCGTCGGCGCGGACTGGGCAAGCGCGTGCTGCTGGTGGCCAACAAGGTGGACGACGGCAGCCTGGAGGCGTCTGCACAGGAGGCGTCCGGCATGGGGTTCGGTGCGCCGTTGTGCGTCAGCGCGCAGAGTGGCCACGGGCTGCAGCGTCTTCGGGACGCCGTCTGCCGCGCGCTTCCGGCCAAGGGCGACGAGAGCGACGATCCGGAACCCGGCACGGACCTGCGCGTGGCCATCGTGGGCCGACGCAACGCCGGCAAGAGCAGCCTGGTGAACCAGCTGGCCGGCGAGCCGCGGGTGATCGTGAGCGAGATCGCGGGCACCACGCGCGACAGCGTGGACGTGCGCATCCAGATGCAGGACCGCGTGATCACGCTCATCGACACCGCGGGCGTGCGCAAGCGCAAGAGCTGGGACGGCGACATCGAGTTCTACGCCAACAACCGCACGGACGACGCCATCGCCCGCTGCGACGTGGCCTGGCTGCTGCTGGACGCCACCGAGAAGAGCGTGCAGATCGAGAAGCAGCTGGCCGGACAGCTGGCGGAGTCGTTCAAGCCGGTGGTGATCGTGGTGAACAAGTGGGACCTGGTGCAGCGCAAGCTGCAGCCGGCCGACTACCAGGAATATCTCACGCAGGAGTTCCCGGGGCTGGCGTTCGCGCCCATCGTCTTCGTGAGCGCCAGGACCGGGCTGGGACTTCGTGAGGCGGTGGCGCTGGGCTTCTCCCTGCGCGATCAGGCCAACCACCGCGAGGGCACCGGCCGCGTGAACGCCGCGGTGCGCCGCATCCTGGGCGAGCGTGGTCCCACCAGCAAGCTGGGCACCAAGGCCAAGGTCTTCTACGTGAGCCAGATCGGTGTGAACCCGCCCACCATCGCCATGGTGGTGAACAAGCCGTCGCTCTTCGAAGGCCGCTACGAGCGCTACTTCCTGAACCGTCTCCGCGAGGAGCTGCCCTTCAGCGAGGTGCCCATCAAGCTGCAGTTCAGCGCGCGGCGTCGCTGGCAGGACGGCGAGGGTGGCGTGCTCTCGCCGGAGGAGGTGGCCCAGACCGGCCGGCCGCAGGAGCCGCGCCGCGAAGTTGGCCGGGAACCACGCGCGCCGCGCAAGGGCCAGCGGTCGCGGGGGGCTCCGCGGACACGGGGCACCGGTGCGGCGGGCACCAAGGCCAGAGCCGGAAGAAAGCAGGCCCGGACCGCCGGGTCCAGGCCTGCCAAGCGCCGTTCGCGCTGAACAGGATCGACGCGCTCAGCGGCGTCCGCCGCCGCCACCACCGCCACGTGCGGCGCCACCGCGCGCGCCACCGTTGCCGTGCCAGGCGGACTCGGGGTGGTAGCCGTTGCCACCCGGGCGACCCATGTTCTGGTTCTGCGGGTGGAATCCGGACGGGCTTCGGCCCATCAGGTTGCGCTGTGGGGCGCGGTCCGCGTTGCGGGTGAAGTTCTCGTCACGACGCACCTGGTTCCATCGCTGCTGCTGCACGCTGGTGAAGCGGCTGCCGCCTGGGACGTTGGTGATGTGGTTGCCGCCGTGAATGAAGTTGTTGTTGGCGGCGGCGCGGCGATTGGCCTCGTTGCGGCTCCAGTTGTTCCAGGCGTTGTTCCAGTGGTTGTCATAGGGGTGCCAGTTGTTCCACCAGTGGTTCCAGTTGTGGTTCCAGCCCCAGTGGCCCCAGCCCCAGCCCCACGCGGTGGTGTAGCCGCCGTACCAGCCCCAGCCGGGCCAGCCGTTGTCGTAGACGTACGGGTACATGGCGGGCGCGTAGTCGGCGTAGGCGTCGCCGTATGGCGGCGCCCACGTGCCGGAGTCGCCGTCGTAGCTGGCCTGGTTGCCGTACGTCTGCGGATAGCTGTTGGCGGTCCCGTCGGCGTTGGTGGTGGAGGCGTAGTCGTAGCCGGTGCCGAACACCGCCGCGCCGTCCTGCATGTAGCTGCCCACGTAGCCCGGCGTGAACCCGAAGGTGACGCTGTCGGCGGTGCTGCCGTAGACCTCCACGAACGTCACCGGATACGCCGGGCACGAGGGTGGGATGGCGTAGATCGACGCAGGCACGCTGTCGCAGAGCGTCCATGGACCGGCGGCGGCGGCGCTTCGGAACCATGCGGCGCTGTCGCAGCAGTAGAAGGCGCTGCCGTCCTCGATCACCGGCTGGCTGGCGTTGGTGGCGTAGCGGAGCGAGGTGCCGGTGACCGGTGCGAAGGACGGCGTTCCGTTCCAGGTCACGCTGCAGGCGGCCTTGGTTCGGTCCAGCACCACGGTGCGGACCATGGCGTTGTTGACCGCGGCCTCCTTGGCGGCGGTGGTGCCCGGAATGCTGGCCAGGGCCGGCTCGATTCGGGTGCCGTCCAGACGAAGCTTGGCGAACGACGCGGGAAGGCCGGAGGCCGGCACGTACTTCCATGGACCGCTCTCGGCGTCGCTGGCGAACCAGCGGCCGGAAGCCAGCACCCACAGCCGCGGCGACTGCTCGCACACCAGCATCACCTGGCGAGTGTTGATCACCTCCGAGACCCCGGGGCCCACCACGTCCGTGGCGATGGGGCCGTTCATGCTCACCAGCACCGTGGGCGAGGTGGCCACCATCACGGCCGGGGGCTTGGGCTTGCTGGTGCCCACGCGCTCGATGTCGTCCGAGACGCCCTGCGGATTCGCCGGCATCCGGCCCAACGCCGCGATCACGTCAGCGGGCGGAGTCGCCGTGCTGGGCGACCAGGTGCCGTCCAGTGCGGAGGCGGTCATCCACTGCTGGCTTCCCAGGCGAACCCACCAGTTGCCGTCGGCGGACTGCAGCAGCATGAACGGCGTGTTGGTCACCTTCTTCCAGCCGGACGTGCCGGCGGACGCCAGCACCGGGTGGCCCGCCACGGTCACCAGCAGGGTGGGCGTGTGGGTGATCACGATGCGGGGCGGGGTGTTCTCCAGCTGCGTCTCGTTCCGGGAGGCGTCCACCGCGATGTCCTGCACCACGGCCGCCAGCGGCACGGTGATGGCCATGCCGGCCAGCTGCTTGGTCATGGCGGCCTTCACGCCGGCGTCGTCGATGCCGTCCATGCCGGTGATGGCGAAGTTGTTGAGTTCCACCAGGCCGCCCACGTCGTCCGGGGCCATGTTGGAGGTGAGCGTCAGGGTGCCCAGCGTGGTGCGGCCGGCCGACTCCACCTTGATGGCGCTGCGAAGCGTCACGGTGTTGCCCGAGATGCCGGTGTAGGAGGGCTCGTTGAGCGTGTACTTCACGTCGTCCACCGTGGTGGTCTGGGGCCAGACGCTGCCCGCATCGGCGGCGGGGGCGGCCGGCGCCGCGGGTGCGGCAGGGGCCTGCGCCAGGGTGGCCGAGGCCAGCAGGGAGGCGAGCAGGGCGGACGCGGTTCGCAAGGTCGTGCGCATGGGAGAAGAGCGTATCCGCTGGTCGCGCCGAACCAAGCCTCGGGTCCGTGGATCGCCACCGCTAGCATCACCACCGGTGTCGATCTTCCCCCTCCCTGTTTTCGAGCATGAGGCCGATCCCTCCACGCGCGGCGGCGCCCTGAGCGACGAGCAGGCCTACGCGCGACTGAAGCCCCCCTCCACCATCGTGGTGCGCTACGGCGCCCGGCGCATGGTGGGGGAGTTTCCGTACGCGGGAAGCGCCAAGCCCGGCTGCGGCAGCAAGCTGGTGGTGCGGACGCCGCGTGGCACGGAGCTGGGCGAGATGCTGACCACCACCTGCGGCAACGGCGGCTGCGGCAAGAGCGTCTCGCGCAGCGAGATCCGCCAGTACATCGAGCGCTCCGGCGGCAAGGATTTCCCCTTCACCGACGCCGGCGAGGTGCTTCGCGTGGCCGAATCCGCGGATCTGGAGGCCTGGAGCCGGCTGCAGGCCTCCACTCGCGCCCGCCGCGACCGGGCCGTGGAGATTGCGCGAGCCCTGGCGCTTCCCGTCAAGGTGGTGGAACTGGAGGCGATCCTGGGCGGCGAGACGCTGACGCTGCACTGGATGAGCCTGCAGGAGGAGGGGGCGCCCGACGCGGCGCCGCTGGTGCAGGCGCTGTCCGAGGCCTTCGGCGCGCCCGTGCACGGCAGCCAGATCGGCGCCCGCGACGAGGCCCGTCTGGTGGCCGACTACGAGAAGTGCGGCCAGCACTGCTGCTGCAAGAACTTCCTGAAGGTGCTGAAGCCCGTCAGCATGAAGAGCGCCAAGACCCAGAAGGCCACCATGGATCCGCTGAAGATCAGCGGCCGATGTGGCCGGCTCATGTGCTGCCTGCGGTACGAGGACCAGACCTATGCGGAACTGGCCAGGAAACTGCCGAAGAAGGGCACGCGGGTGAACACCGACGAAGGCCCCGGCACCGTGATCGACGGCAAGATCCTGGTGCAGTTGGCGCTGGTGAGGCTGGACGAGGGCGGCCGCGAGATCGCGGTGCCCGTGGAGGAGCTGCTTCCGTGAGCGAGACCACCGAGACCGCGAAGGACCCGGACCAGGGCGACTGGATCGACACGATGCAGGGGCTGCTGATCGCCTTCGTGGTGGCGATGGTGTTCCGAGGCTTTGTGCTGGAGGGGTTCTTCATTCCCACCGGCTCCATGGGGCCCACGCTGCGCGGTCAGCACGTGCGCATGCGCGGTCAGGGCACGGGCTACGCCTACGACGTGGACGCGGGACCGCTGTTCGAGGGCGGCATGCCCGCCTCGGGGCACATGCCGCTGGTGGATCCCATGGTGACCCGGCAGTTCCCGGTGGCCGACGGCGAAGTGGGTCTGCTGCGTGCGCAGAGCGTGGCCGGCGACCGGGTGCTCACCATCAAGTACCTGCCGTGGGTCTTCGAGCCGCATCGCTGGGACGTGCCGGTGTTCCGCAATCCGCCCGATCCGGTGGGCGAGAGCATGAACTACATCAAGCGGCTGGTGGGCCTGCCTGGCGAGTCGCTGGTGCTGGCCGACGGGGACGTGTTCACGGGTTCGCTCGACGCCACGCCGGACACGCTTCGCATCCAGCGCAAGCCGGAGATGGTGCAGCGTGCGGTGTGGCAGCCGTTCTGGCGCAGCGACTGGGAACCCACCGACGTGAAGCGGCTGGAGCAGGCGCTTCGGCGGTCGTGGCCTGGACCGGCCCTGACGCCGCCGGAGGCCGACCGCGCGAAATGGTCCTGGGGCGCGCGCCGTGAATGGTCCTGGTCCGAGGCGGGAGCCACCTCGCTGGAGCTGGACCAGCGAAACTGGCCGTTGACCGACTGGAACGCCTACAACGCCTGGCGCCGGACGCTGGAGTTTCCCATCAGCGACGTGCGCCTGTCGGGCACCTTCGAGCCGAAGGATCCGTCCGCGTTCTCCGCGGTGGCGCAGCTGGTCACGCGCGGGGTGCGCATCGAGGCGGGTCTGCGCGACGGACAGGTGTTCGCCCAGGTGGTGCCGGCCCAGGGTGCCGGCACGCCGCTGGCCAGCGCCACGGCGAAGCTGGAGGCCGTGCCCGCCATCCTGTCGCTGGACGTGTGGCACGTGGACCAGCAGGTGTGGGTGTTCGTGGACGGGCGGCGGCTGGTGCAGCTGCCCTACGAACTGACCGAAGGTGGCACGTCGCCCTCGGCGCGGCTGCAGTCCACGGGCATCGACCTGGCGCGATACCGTCAGGATCCCGTGGGAAACAAGCCCAGGAGCGCCGAGTCGCTGGGTTGGCGCTTCAGCGGATCGCCGTTCGCGGCTCGCAACCTTCGGCTGGACCGAGATCTCTACTACCAGCCGGGCCCGCTGCTGCCGGGCAACCAGGTGGCCAGCAACGGCCCCATTCTGGGCGGACTGGCCTTCGCCTGCGACCCCCAGCACCCTGCGCAGCTGGGCGTCGACGACTTCCTGATGCTGGGAGACAACAGCCCGGCCAGCCGCGATGGCCGCTTCTGGGGAAGGCCGCATCCCATCCTGAAGGGTGCGATCGGTTTCGAGAAGCCCTTCCTGGTGCCGCGCCAGCTGCTGGTGGGCAAGGCGGTGTGCGTCTACTTCCCGGCGTGGTACCCGCTGGGCACCGGACTGGACATGAAGGATCCGGCCGGACGCGCGCCGGGCATCGTGCCCAACTTCGGTTCGCTGCGCTTCATCCGCTGAGCCTGCGCTAGCATCCGCGCGATGCACACCACCCTTCTTCGCGTGGCCGTCGCGGCCGTGTCCTGCAGCCTCCTGGTCGCCTGCGGCACCACCGTCAAGCGCACGGGCTTCATCCCCATGAACGTGCCCATGATGAAGGACACGGGCGACGACGAGACCTCGCAGTTCAAGGCCAAGGGCTTCGCGCTGAACCAGTTCGGCAAGGTGCGCGTGGAGGCCATCAACGTGGGCGACATCGAGGAGCTGCGCGAGAACCCCGCCGAGATGGAGAAGATGCGCGCCAAGTTCCAGGCCAGCCTGCAGAAGGCGCTGGAGACCACCGGAGGCGGAGGCGAGCGCGTGCTGGTGGTGCGCGCGGCCATCACCGCGTTCAAGCCCAACAAGCCCGTGCTGAACGTGGCCCCGCAGACGCAGCTCATGCGTCGCGGCTACGGCTACGCGGCCTGCGAGGTCTACGCCACCGACGCCGCCAACGGTCAGGTGGTGGCGGCGTGGATGAACACCCAGGACACGCAGCGCTTCGGCACCGAGAAGCTGAGCCAGTTCGGCACCATCGAGAAGGCCTGCGAGACCTGGGGCCCCGACTTCAAGAAGTTCATCTCGAACTGAGGCGTTCGATCAGCGCGCGGCGGTGGAGGGCTTCAGCGCGGCGTCGAGCGCGCTGAGCACGGACTGCGATTCCTGTGCGTCCACGGCGGGATCGCGGATCGGCACGATCGGCAGCGAGGCGATCGAGCGTGTCTTGGCGCGCTCGCCTGCGTCGGCGGCGCGCCGCCCGCGATCGGCCCATGCGCGATTCAGGATCTCGCTCATCGCCACGCAGGCCTCGCTCGCCTTCACGAGCTTGTCGGCCGGGAAGAGGTCCGAGGTGTCCTCGAGCGCGCCCGCACGATCGATCGGTGCGTGCACCCGGCCCGTCTCGATGCGCGCGGCCATCAGCCACTCGGGCGTGCGACGGCGCATCTCGCGGTCGAATCGTTCCGCATCGTCCTTGAAGGGCTCAAGGCGTCGTGCGATGATGGCCCGTTCGGCCGCCGCCGAGGCGCGGAACCCGAAGGCGTCCTTGCGGTCGATGCGGTTCACCGCGGCCTCGAGCTTCGCGCGCCGCTCGTCGTTCAGGTCGGCGCGCCGCGCCACGTTCGACACCGCGGGCACCAGCTCGCGCGCCATGGCCACGGCCATGCAGCCAGCCGTCTGCGACGGATCGCTCGACAGCGCCGCCACCGCCGCGAAGGCCAGATCGAGGTGCGCGATGGCGCGATCGGTGTCGAGCAGCGGCACGCGTGCCGCCACCAGACGCGCCGCACCGCGAAGCCCACCCAGCGTGGGAAGGGGCGGCCATCCGTCGAGCCCCGGCACCTTCGAGAAGTCGAGGTCGGTGCGCTCACACGCCGCAGCCACACGCATGGCCTCGAAGATGGTGGCGTCGCAGCCTTCGAGGCAGGCCAGCGCCTTCTCGGCGCTCTCGCCCGCTTCGGTCACGCCCTTCGTCCGCATCACCTCGACGGCCGCTTGCGTGTCGTCGGGCAGCGCGCACACGCGCGCGGCCACACGCGCCCACAGGATCGCCGGTGCGGCGTGACGGTCGGCCGCCGATGGATCGTCGGCGATCGTCTGCAGCGTCTTCATCAGGGCGGTCGCTTCCGACTTCAGGCGGTCGCGCGTCTGCAGGATGCGATCGAGGTCCGGCAGCATGATGCGAAAGCCCGACGCCGGAGGCCGCAGCGCCTGCGCCATGGCGTCGGCCTTGGCGAGCAGCGCGCGCGCCTTCGCCGGGTCGGGTTCGGCCAGGGCCAGCGACTGCATGTCGAAGATGGGCTTGACCTGTGGAAGGGCACGCAGCAGTTCGCGGGGGCTGGGACGCGCGCTTCCGTCGGATTCGGTCGGTGGAATGCCCAGGAGCGCGTAGAAGTCGCGACCCTCGTGACGGCGCTCGGAGGACCTCTTCAGCGTGGCCTCGAGCGCCTCGAACTCGTGCGCGGGTCCCGTCGCGAAGCGCATGGGGTCGTCGCCCCGAAGCGGGGCCATGGCCTCGATCAGGTCCTTCGCCGCCTGCTGCGTGCACTGGCCCTGATCGATCGCCGCTCGCGTGTACTGCATCGCCGAATGCGCGATCGCCGCTCCCACCAGGCTTCCGATCACCATCTCGTCCTGCACCGGATGCATCGCGATGCGCATCACCTCGCTCTGAGTCTGCACGAACCCCGCCATGTCGCCGTCGCCCCGCTGCACCTCCGACTGCAGCTGCAGCAGGCGGACGCTCTTGCGCATCGGTCCCAGATGAGGCAGCGTCAGTTCGAACCCCTCGCGGTGGTCCAGGCCGAAGTCGCAGCGGCGCTGGGTGGCGGCGTCGGCGATGGTCGACAGCACGGGCGCCAACTTCGCCAGGAACACCTTCGCGCGTTCGCGCTCGGCCTCGGTCAGGTCGGTGCGACCGGTGAGAGGCATCCGCGGCGACGCCTCGAGGTCGTCCCATTCGTCGGCGGTCAGCAGGCCGGCGGGGTTGTCGACCGACTTCGGACGCAGCATCTGAAAGGCCTGCCTCCATGCGTCCGCCGCGTTGCCCCCGGCCGAGGCCTGTGGGGCCGGGGCCGCGGGTGCGGACGAGATCGGCGCGAATCCGGCGACCGCAGCAACGGCCAGAGCCGCCGTCGCACGGAAATTGCGCCACCATGGACCCTTGCGTTGCATGCGCGCAGGGTATCGGACAGCGGCAAAAACCCGACCCGCGCCCAACCCGCGCTGCGTCCATGCGAACGCCTTCGACGAAGAGAGACCACCCATGCCCACGCTCACCTACGACGGACAGAGTTTCAGTTGGAACGGTCGCCGCCTGTGGCTCGTGGGTGTGAACCTGGAGTACGCGCTGCTCGCCCGCGAGCGCTGGCACGACGCGATCGCGAGCCTGCGGCAGATGGGCTTCAACACGATCCGTGCGAGCGTGCCGTGGTGCATGCACGAGGCGCGCCGCGGCAAGTTCGACTTCGCCAACGGCCTCGATCTGTCCGCGTTCGCACGCGAGTGCCGCGCGCAGGGCATGCACCTGCTGCTTCGCATCGGTCCCGTGGCGGGCGAGCCCTTCGACGGCGGCGGCCTGCCCGCGTGGCTTGCGAGCGAGCCCGGCGTGAAGCCGCGTCAGGTGAACGACGTCTACCTCAAGCGCGTCAGCGAACTGTTCCGCGCGATCGCCGAGCAGGTCGCGCCTCTGCAGGCGACCATGACCCAGAGCGGCGGCGCGTTCGCCGGCTCGCTGGCCAGCGACGGCGGCCCGCTCGTCGCGGTGCAGATCGAGCATGCATGGACCTGCGGCAACGAGACCGCCGGCGCGGCCTACTTTGCCGAGCTGCTGCGCTTTGCGCGCGAGTGCGGCTTCACGGTGCCGGTGCTCACCGCCAACGGACTGTGGGTCAGCGCCGAGGGATGCGTGGAGGTCTGGGAGGGCTGGAACGACCTGTTCGCGCATCTGCGCCAGCTGCAGAACGTGCAGCCGGACGCGCCGCGTCTGGTGGAGATCCGCGAGGAGGCGGCACGAGCGGCCGGCATGGGTGCGACGCCGGCGAAGAAGACGTCAAGGCACGCGACCGCGGTCCGCGCGCAACCGGGCTGGTCGATCGGCATGGATTTCCTGAGCCGCATGGGACAGATCCTGGCGGCGGGCGGTCAGCCCATCCTCCCGGGCGTGCAGCGCACGGATCGATCCAACGCGGTGCCGGCGCTGCTTGACGCCAGCGGCCGCCCCGACCCTGCGCTGCGCTCGCTGCGGCGCATGGTGAGCTTTGCCAACCACTTCGGCCATGTCTACGCCGACGCCGACGCCACCGCGCAGACCACGGTGCAGGCGCCCGACGCGCTGCAGCCCGGCGGCTTCAGCGTGGTGGTGGTGGAGGGCAAGGCGGGTCGCGTGAACTTCGTGTTCCGTGGTCCGGATGCCCACCAGGGCGAGCGCCACGATTCCACCACCCTGATCACCAGGGAAGGAGGACGCCTGCACGTCGAGCTCGGCGACGCGCCGGTGGGCTGGTACCTGTTCGGCGTGAGCCTGCACGGTCGCGCCACGCTGGACTGGTGCAACACGTCGCCGTTCGCCTTGATCGACCGGAGCATCCTGGTGCTGCAGGGTCCCGCGGGCGCGCGATGCGCGCTCAGCATCGACGGCGGCGAACTTTCGTTCACGCTGCCCGAGGACGCCGCCGGCGCCAGGCCGGTGGTGCTGCAGCATCAGGGCATGGTGATCGTGGGCTGCAACCAGCGGCAGGTGGACGCCACCGTGGTGGAGGGCCGTTCGCTGGTGGTGGGTGTCGAGCGGGTGCTGGCAGACGGCGCGGTGGAGCTGGCGCCGGGCTTCACGCAGGCCGTGCGTGTGGCCCGCGACGGCAAGGTGAGCGTGATCGGCGCCACGCGGGCGCCGCGCAAGCCCGCGGTCAAGGCGCTCGAAGGCTGGCTCACGGCCGGCTGTCAGGAGTACACGCAGGGCACCAGCGACCGCTTCGCCACGCTGCATGCACCCGCCAGTCTGGCGGGCTGTGGCGCCTACGACGGCTGGGGCTGGTATCGCCTGCAGTGGAAGAACGGCAAGGGGGACGTGCTGCTTCCGGGCGCCGCGGGTCTGATGCACGGCTGGCTGGACGGCAAGCCCATGGGCCTGCTGAGCGAGCGCACCATGCCGCTGAAGATCTCGGCGGGCCAGCACGCGCTTTCCGCGCTGGTGCGGCAGGGCGGTCGCACCGCGGCGGCGGCCAGCGCGGGACAGTGCACCGGGCTCTCGCGTCCCATGCACGTGGTGCAGCCGCTGTCCATGAAGACGAGCGTGGTGGAGGCACCCACGCTGGATCCCTTCAAGGCCAGCGAATTCATCCAGGGCTACGCGCCCGGCCGAGCCATGTCGGCGCATGCGGTGAAGGTGGCCTGTCAGCAGCGTGGCAAGGAGCCGATCGTGCTGGACGCTCCCGGCGAGGCGGTGCACGCCCTGGTGGTGCTGAACGGAAAGCCGCACGCGGTGATCGACTGGAGCGGCGCCATCGGCGACGCGCTGGTGCTGGACATGGCCGTGAAGGCCACGCCCAAGACGCCGGCGCGTCACGGCCTGCAGTCCGGCGCCAACGAGCTGCTGCTGATCCCGTTCCATGGCGAGCGCGCGCAGGTGGAGCGGATGGCGAAGTCGGTGCGCGCCTTCGCCAGCGTGCAGGTGCTGGACGCGTCCGAGGCGAAGTGGAGCTTCGCCAAGTGGCAGCCGCCCACGGCGGGTTCCGCGGAGTGGACGCCCCTGAAGTCGGTCAGGACCGCCAAGGCCGGCGAGCCGCGATGGTTCTTGGCGTGCTTCGAGGGGCCGAAGGATGCGAGCAAGTCGGGCGGCAAGGGTGGCGCGAAGGCGGGCGAACCGGCGTCAGGCGCTTCCGCCTCATCCGACGCACCGGTCGAGCTGCTCTGCGACGGCCTGAGCCGCGGCCACGTGTTCGTGAACGGGGAGCTGGTGGGCGGCTACGACCTGCCGGCTGGCCGCGACACCGTCACGCTGCCGGCGGAGCGGCTGGGCGAGTCGAACACGCTGGTGATCTTCGATGCGGAAGGGCTGGTGCCGGGTGAGGTGCGCGTCAGCCGCTGAATGCCGCTGAGTTGGTTCGGAGACTTTGGGAAGTGCCGTCGTTCCTGATTCGGCTTTGATTCGTCCAGATTGAGGCCACGCCGGGGCGTATTCTTGTCGGCGTGCCTCGGAGAAAGACGAAGTTCCGTTTCATCGATCTGTTCGCCGGCATCGGCGGTTTCCATCATGCGCTTCATGGACTCGGTGGCGAGTGCGTGATGGCCTGTGAAATGGATGCTGAATGTCGTCAGGTCTACAGGGCCTCTTTTCCAGAACTACCTGAATCACGCTTCATCAGCAACATCCGCTCCTTGACGCGCCGGGATATTGACGACGAGAACTCGACGCTGACCAAGAAGGAAATCGATCACCTCGTTCCTGATCATGACGTGCTCTGTGGCGGGTTCCCATGTCAGCCCTTCTCAAAGTCCGGTGCGCAGCAGGGCGTTCGTGATCGAACTCGCGGCACCCTCTTCTTCGACATCGTGGAGATTCTTCGAGCGAAGAAACCGAGGTTTGTCGTGCTCGAGAATGTCCGAAACATCGCTGGACCGCGACATACTGAAACCTGGCGAACGATCATCGAGTCGCTGCGTGAACTCGGCTATCGGGTCGCATCCGAGCCAGTGGTGCTCACGCCCCACCTGATTCCGCCCGATCTTGGGGGCGCGCCGCAGGTTCGGGATCGCGTTTTCATCTTGGGCGAGTACGTGGGTAAAGGCAAGATTCGAGGGCTTGAATCGCCGCCGCTTCTTCGCCGAGATCAGTTCGCGTCATGGGATCCTGATCGATGGGACATCAGCGAGATCCTTGACGCCGACCACACGATCAAGAATGTCGAGCAGTACCGGGTGAGACCCGAGGAGCGCACCTGGCTCGAGGCGTGGGATGCATTCGTGAAGCAGATGCCGTCGGACGCGTTGCCAGGCTTCCCGATCTGGGTTTCAGCATTCCGAGTCAAGCCAGCCCTGAAGGCGGATATGCCGGATTGGGAGCGGGACTTCGTGATCAAGAACTCCCGGTTCTACGCTGAACTCAAGGACCCGATCGATCGATGGCTCAAGCAGAAGTGGGGATCCGAGAAGATCACGGTCGAGGAATTCCCATTCTCTCGCCAGATGTTCGAGTGGCAGGCCCGTAAGCGGCATGCGATTCGCAAGGGAAGAATGATTCAGGATCTGGTCATCCAGATGCGGCCGAGCGGAATACGGGTCAAGCCACCGACATACTTGCCAGCACTGGTCGCGATCAACCAAACATCAATCATCGGCCCGAAAGTTGCCGGATTGAAGGATTACCGAAAGTTGACACCGTTAGAGGCGGCGAGGCTGCAAGGTATTCCTGGCGAAGTTTTTAAACGTGCAGGCGTGCCGGAACGAGCGGCGTACAAGCAGTTGGGCAATGCAGTTAATGTGGGGGTTGCCGCGCTAGTCGTGAGGACGCTGATGTGTTCTGCGCAGCCAGACAGCATCGAAGACTCGCCAGCGGTGTTACAAAGTCTCTTCGGACCTCTACATGCCACGTATAGCGCAATTTAAAGAGTGTCTGGCATCACGGAGCAGAACCGCCTGCAATACCGTCGTGATAAGCCCGCCAGCGCGTAGGAGAAAAACCAAACTTTGGTTCTCGGGGCTTCCCGTTGGAGTTTTGCTGACCCTTCTGCATGCCCCGGCGAAACCAGCCCTGATCGATGGCCTCTTGGATCTCGACAGACGATGAAAATTCAACCCAAACTATCGAGGTAAGGTCGAATGTAATTTTGTATCGCCGATGTCGGCGGCCGGATTGCAATCCCGCCAACACATAATCACTCGGCGGGCCCTTGAGTTTGCTGTGCCAACACCGAAAGGCACCAGATGAGTCATAAGTAGCCTCGCCAATAGCAATGAGAAATCCGAATTGCTTCGTTGATCGCAAGCAACTTTCGACAGCCATCTCGTCGTTCAGTGGCGCCCAAGGCCGATTCCCTTGGGCGTGACACTTCAGGTCCCAAGTTCCTTGCAAACTCAGGTCAAACTCCACTCTTCCAAATCGCGGTCCAATTGTTCCGCCGAGCGATTTGAGAATCGCGAGTGCTTTGAATTGAAACCAAAAACCGATCCACTCTGTTTGCCGCCAGTTGTTTGAGCCGCCATGTTTCATGTCCAGCACACACTGTTGACCATCCCAGTGTTTCGGCAGCGAGTTCCAGAGTAGTTCCGAGGCAATTTGCCCGATTGGTCGCTGATTTGATTGAGCAACAGGAACCATCTGCGCTCACTCCGCACTCATCGGGTGCCACACCGTCTTGTACTCCACCGCGCCGCGGAAGGCCTCCGGGCCCTCCCAGGTGCGCTCGCAGTCGAAGTCGGTGTCCACAGGCACCACGCGCACGCGCTTGAGGTTGTCCGCGCCCGCCTCGCGCAGCGCGGCGCCTTCCGTGTCGTGGGCGCAGGCCACGATGCCGTCCAGGTCGCGATGCGCACCGAACGCGGGCAGCAGCTCCTTGCGCGTGCCGGTGAGCAGGTTGAACACGCCGGC
>CAZKHO010000010.1:0-30757 GCA_964552505.1 uncultured Bifidobacterium sp.
CGGGCAGCTGGCTCACGGCGAAGTCGAAGCTCACCACGCTGTGCACGCTGAGCACCAGCGGCGTGCTGAGGGCCGCCAGCAGCAGGTACGCGCGCTCGTAGCGGTGCCAGTGGCGGTTGCTGCCCCGCCAGCCCAGCGAGAACAGGCCGTACGCGAACTGCTGGATGGTGCCCTTGGCACGGTCACGGAGGGTGGCCAGGTCGGGGATCAGGCCCACGTACCAGAACAGCAGCGACACGGTGAAGTAGGTGCTGACGGCGAACACGTCCCACAGCAGCGGGCTGCGGAACTGCGGCCACATGTCCATCTGGTTGGGAATGGGGAAGAGCCAGTACGCCAGCCAGACGCGGCCCACGTGGATGCCGGGGAACAGGCCGGCGCAGATGACCGCGAAGATGGTCATGGCCTCGGCGAAGCGGTTGATGCCCGTGCGCCACTTCTGGCGGAAGAGGAAGAGGATGGCGCTGATGAGCGTGCCGGCGTGGCCGATGCCCACCCAGAACACGAAGTTGGTGATGTCGAAGGCCCACATCACCGGATTGTTCAGGCCCCACACGCCCACGCCCGTGAAGATCAGGTAGTTGACGCAGACGCCCAGCAGGCCCACCAGCGAGAGGCTGACCACGAACGCCGCGTACCACGCGAACGGCGGGCGCTTGGCCTCGGCCACCTGGCACACCTGGCGGGTGACCTGATGGAACTTGTCCATGTGCAGCACCAGCGTGGCCCGCTTGCCGGGCGTGTCCGCGGTGTTGTCGGTCTCCACGAAGCCCGGAAGGCTTCCGGTGCGGGCGTCGCCGTGCATGGCGCTCATGAATGCGCTCCGTTCTGGTGGTTCGCCTCGGCGTGGTCGCCGTGGCCGGACTCGCTGCCGTGGTCGTGGTGGCCGTGGGCGTCACCGCCCTGCTCCACGCCCGGGTTGCTGACGCGCGCCAGGTACTTCACGCGCGGCTTCACGTTGAGCTCCTCGAGCATGCCGTACGACACCTTGCTTCCGTGCAGCTTGGCCACGCGGCTGGACGGGTCGTTCAGGTCGCCGAAGACGATGGCGCCCGCGGGGCACGCCTGCTGGCAGGCCGTCACCACGGCGCCGTCCGGGATGGCGTAGCTGGGCTTGCCCGAGGCGGCGCCACCGGCGCGCGCCCACTCGTTCTTGTACTTGATCTTGGCCTGGGCGATGCGCTGCACGCAGAAGGTGCACTTCTCCATCACACCGCGCATGCGGACCGAGACCTCCGGGTTGAACTGCATGCGCAGCCACTCGTCGGGACCGGTCTCCACGTAGTACTCGGGCTTCACCTGCATCGGCCCCTGCTGCTCGCGGATGGGCGTACGGCGCTGGTAGTCGAAGAAGTTGAAGCGGCGGACCTTGTACGGGCAGTTGTTGCTGCAGTAGCGCGTGCCGATGCAGCGGTTGTAGACCATGTTGTTGAGGCCGTCGGCGTCGTGCACGGTGGCGGCCACCGGACACACCTGCTCGCAGGGCGCGTTCTCGCACTGCATGCAGGCCACCGGCTGCACCGCGAAGCCGTCCGGCTTGGCCGGATCCGCGCCGCGGAAGTAGCGGTCGACGCGGATCCAGAACATCTCGCGACCGCGCTTGACCTGGTCCTTGCCCACGATGGGGATGTTGTTCTCCGCCTGACACGCGGTGACGCACGCCTGGCAGCCGGTGCACGTGGTGAGGTCCACGCTCATGGCCCAGCGGAACTGCGCGCCGTCCAGGTTGCCTTCCTGCCACAGGCTGAGCCGGTGCGGCACGTGCGTGGCATGACCCGCGAAGTCAGGATGCGTGCGGTAGGTGGCCAGCGAGGCGCTGCGCACCAGGGTGGGCAGGCGCTCCTGCACGCCGCTGTGCGGCACGCTGGGGATCAGGGCCGCGTCGATGCTGCCGTGGTCCTGCGTGTGCGCGAACTCGTAGGTGCCGCCCGTGGGCTGCACGCTGGCGCCTCGGACCAGCGCCATCCCGGTGGACGTGCGCATGGGATAGGCGTTGAACCCGGCGTCCTTGGCCAGACTGCCCGCGGACTCGCCGCGGCCGCCGCCCAGCGCGATGGCCGCGCAGTCGTCGGCCATGCCCGGCACCGGGAACACCGCCGCCTGCATGCTGCGGTCGCCGGCGCTCAGCTTGACCAGGCTGCCCTGCTTCACGCCCAGTCGACCGGCCGTGGCCGGCGACACCAGCAGCGCGTTGTCCCAGGTGACCTTGGTCACCGGATCGGGCAGCTCCTGCATCCAACCGATGTTGGCGAAGCGCCCGTCGAGCACGCGCGTGTCGGGGATGAAGCAGAGCTCGATGCCGGCGTCGCGGTTGGCGGGCTGCGCGTCGGCCAGCGCGGCCACCGCCTTGGCGACCTCGCTCGAGCGGACGGAGCCGGGGGACGCGGACGGGGTCGCAGCCGAGGCCACGCCCTTGTCCAGCGAGCCGCGCCACATGGTCTCGAACGCGGTTCCGGAGAGGCCGCTGGAGGCCATGGACGTGCGCCGCACGATGGTGTAGCCGTCCTTGGGCTCGCTGCCGCCCAGCAGGCGCGCGAGCACCTCGATGGAACTGAGACCGCCCTGATCCGCGTCGATGAGCGGCTGGATGAGCGGCTGCTGCACGGACTTGGTGCCGTCCGGCGCCGTGACGTCGCCCCAGCACTCCAGGAAGTGCGCCTGCGGCACGTGGAAGGTGCACGCGGCGTCCTGACTGGTCTCGTCGCGGTGATAGGCCAGACGCGCCACGTTGGGCACCTTGGCCATGGCCTTGGAGAAGTCCAGATCGGCCGGCGCGTCGTAGCACGGGTTGGATCCCAGCACGAGCAGGGTGTCCACCTTGCCCGCGGACATGGCCTTGGCCAGATCCACGATGGAGGTTCCGCCGTCCGCCGCCGGCATCATGGCCAGCGGAGCGCCCAGCGCCTGGTTGATGGCGGCCACCAGCGCGTGCATCTCGGCCGGCTGGCCGGTGCCGCAGCGAACCACCGCGGCGCCCTTGGCGCCTTGCAGGTCCTTCACCATCTGGTCGAAGACGGGCTTGGTGCGATCGTCCAGCACGCCCTTGGACGCGGGCGCACCGGACAGGCGATCGATGGCCGCGGTCAGCGTGGCGTCGCCGCCCACGCCCAGCGCCTTGGCCAGCATGGCCGCCAGCACGGGCATGTCGCCGCGGCGCACCGCCACGCGGTTGTCCGCCGACATGCCGGTGACGGTCACGTGCGGCTCGAACACGTACAGGCGGTTCTGCGACTGCTTGGACGGATCCGACGCGGAGAGGCGACGGTTGGCCGCCCAGTCGCGCGTGTTTCGGAGCGCCAGCGGCTCGGTGCCCAGCATGTCCCAGTCCAGGGCCACGATCACCGTGGCCTTGTCCACCTGTGGGATCACCCGCATGGGCGATCCGAACGCGATGCGCGTTCCCTCGCGCGAACCGGTGCCGGCGAGTGCCTCCCACGCCGTCACGGTCGCCTTGGGGAACGCCTGACGCACGCGCGCCAGCATGTCCTGCATGGACGGGCTGGAAGTCTCCGGCATCAGGATGGCCAGACCTTCGCCCTGCTTGCCGGCCGCCGCCTTGGCGCGATCGGCCAGCCACGCCTCGAACTCCGCCACATTGGACGCCTTGCCGGACTTCAGCAGCTGACGGCTGCGCTCGGGGTCGTACAGCTCCAGGACGCGCGCCTGCATCCACGGCGTGCTGCCGCCGCCCCAGAAGGGGTGGTCGGGGTTGCCGTCCAGCTTGATGGGACGACCGTCGTAGCTGGTGGCGATCAGGCCGTAGCCCACGCCGCGCAGTTCGCACGCCGTGGCGTAGCTCACCGGCACGCCGGGCGTGCGGTTGGCAGGCTGACTGGCGTTGGGAACGATCTGGCTCTCAGGCCAGCGACGGCACGCCGCCAGGCCCAGGCCCGCCAGCGCGAAACCGGCGCCCATGATCTTGATGAAGGT
This sequence comes from uncultured Bifidobacterium sp., assembly GCA_964552505.1. GTDB lineage: Bacteria > Planctomycetota > Phycisphaerae > Phycisphaerales > SM1A02 > SYAC01. Next base: position 3,931 of record CAZKHO010000010.1, read on the forward strand.
GCGACGATCCTCGCCCTCCAGGGCGTCGGCCGCCTGCGGGAACTCACGGTGCGCAAAGGCCATGGCCTGCGCGTCCTGCTCGCGCTCGCCCAGGGACCGCCACCACGCGGCGCCCTTGCGCGCGTCGACGGAGGGCTTGGGCTCGGTGGAGCTGCAGCCGCACCCGCCCTGCTGGGGCTGGGTCACGGGAAGCGGGATCGTCCGGTCGTTGCCGTTCAGCGATGGCATGTGGAGCAGTTCTCGCTTGGGTGAATGTTGAAGTTCTTCTGCAGCTGCTCACGCTGCTCGAGGGTCATCTCGGCCTTCTGGTCCCACGACAGGTTGGTGACCTTGTCCACGGGCCGCAGGCGATCGACGGGCTGTCGATGGCACTCCAGGCACCAGCCCATGCTGAGCGGCGCCACGCGGTACACCTCCTCCATCTGATCCACGCGGCCGTGGCACTCCACGCAGCCCACGCCTCGGTTCACGTGCGCGCTGTGGTTGAAGTAGGCGTAGTCGCCCAGCTTGTGGACCTTCACCCACTCGATGGGCATGCCGGTCTCGTAGCTCTTGCGCACCTTCTCCAGCTTGGGACTCTCCCGGTGGATCTGGGTGTGGCAGTTCATGCAGGTCTGCGTGGCGGGCACGGCGGCGAAGCCGGTGCGGTCGACGGTGTTGTGGCAGTAGCGGCAGTCCATGCCCAGCTTGCCCGCGTGCAGGGCGTGGCTGTAGGGCACCGGCTGGTGCGGCATGTAGCCGGCCTCCAGCGTCTTGGGACTGAAGCCGTAGGCCACGAACATGACGGCGTAGAGAGGTGCCAGCGCGCCCACCACCAGCACGAACGGCAGCAGCGCATTGGACCAGCGTGGGAAGAGGAAGCGGCTCACGGCCTGGGGGGTCCTCAAGGGGGGTCGAATGGCAACTTCGTGCCAAAATGCACGAAGTCCGGGCCTGATGGTAGGGCTTTTTGGTGGCTGGCGCCATCCGGACGTCCAGATCCGGGATCCACCCCCTCCGGCGCCCCTGGCACGCTCCCTGTACCTTCAGCGCTCGGATGCTTGAGCAGGTCCTGTTGAAGTCGCTGGTCCGCCGCCTCCCCGGCCCGATGGATGCTCCATCCCTTCTGAAACTATTATCGGACGAGTTGTCCGCCCCCACTGGACTTGCGGCACCCACCATCGAGCAGGCCCTGTCGGAAAGGCTTCGCCGAGGGGGAGTTGCGACGCCCGAAGGCGTGGCCTTCCCCCATGCCGTCATCAATGGCGTGCACCGGACCGTGGTGGGACTGATTCTGGCCCCGGGTGGCGTGCAGTTCGATCCGGGCCAACCCCCCAGTGATCTGATCTTTGCGATCGCCGGAGACGCGACACGCCCGTGGGAACATGTCCGCCTGCTTGCGCGCCTGAGCCGGATCACGGTGGACGAAGGCAGCCGCCGCCGCCTGCGCGCCTGCCGGGACGACGCCTCGCTGCTGGCCGCCCTGCTGCAGGAGGACGCGCAGCATGGCTGACGCCCCCGGGCAGCTGCTGGTGCTCATCGCGCGCACCGAGGAGAGCTTCGACCCGGTGGTGACGGCGTTGCTGGATGCCGGCATCACGGGCGCCACGGTGCTGGAGAGCCGCGGCATGGGCGCGATCATCCGTTCGGAGATGCCCATCTTCGCCGGCCTGGCCGCCCTGCTTCCGCAGTCCACCGGAAGCCGCGTGATCCTGTCCGTGGCAGCGCCGGACCGCATCGACGCGGTGATGCGGTTCCTGCAGCAGCTGCCGCGCGAGCGCCGCCCCATCGGCGTCACGCTGCCCGTGCAGCAGGTGCTGGGACTCGAGCCGTGATCGCGGCCGCCGAGGCCGCACCCCAGAGCTTCGCCCAGGCGATCGCGGCGCTGGCACTGGGGGGCACCGCGCTCCTGCTGGCGTTCCTCTCGCTCACGCGTCCCGCCGCGCGCCTGGCTCGATGGCCCGTGGCCAGCGCCGTGCTGGGCGGCGGCTGGATCGCCATGGCCTGCGGCGTGCTGCTGGGACCGCTGGCGCTGGGACTGCTGCAGCGCGAGTCCCTGATGGAACTGCGACCGTTGATGCAGCTGGGGCTGGCATGGGTGGGACTGATGGTGGGACTGCAGATGCGCGGCACGCTGCTGCATGCCGTGCCGCCAGCGCTGTGGAGATGGTCCGCACTGGATGCGGTGGTGAGCTTCCTGATCGCGGGATCGATCGTGGTGGCGTGCCTGCATCACGACACGCCGGATCTCTCCACCCGCGCCATGTGGCCCGTGCTGAGCCTGATGGCCGCCGGCAGCGTGGGCTGGTCTGGCGAGGTTCGCTCGCTGCACGGCCTGGACACCCGTGCGTCGCGCGTGGTGGCGCTGGTGCAGGCCGGTGCGGGGCTGGGATCGGCCATCGCGATCATCGCGTCCGACATGGTGTCGCTCTCGCCCGAGGGTTCGCGCACGCTGCTGGCCACCCTGGGCGTGGCGGCGGCGGCGGCGCTCAGCCTGCGCGCGGCGCTGGGTCGACAGGCGGGCGACGACGGTCGACTCACGCTGGCGTTGCTTGGCACGTTGGCGCTGATCGCGGGCGCCGCGGCGGCGGCCGGCGCCAGCCCGTTGCCCGGGGCCTTCCTGCTGGGCATGGTGGTGGCCAATCTTCGCGGCGGCGCGTTGCGTCGACTGGAGAGGCTGGTGGCCGAGAGCGAACCCGCGATGGCGGCCGTGTTCTTCCTGCTGGCTGGCGTGATGCTGCAGGGAGGCCTGGGCTGGTGGCCGTGGATGGCCGCCCTGGGGCTGGTGACCTTCCGTCTGCTGCTCAAGCCGCTGATGGCCGCCGTGGCGCTGGGGGCCGCGTGGCGCGAACCGGGGGCCGCACCATTGCTGGCAGCGCCCATCCGACAGGCTCCGGTCGCCGTCGTGCTGGCGGTGGCCTCGCTGCAGGCTCATGACACGCCGGCGCTCCGCGGCGCCCTGCTGGCACTCTCGGTGGCGGGCTTCGCGTGCGGCGTGATCCCGCTGCTCTGGAGGCGTTCGCCATGAAGCGCGCCTTCACGCTGCTGGCCTGCCTGGCGCTCACCATGGGGGCGGTGTGGATGCTGCGCGCGTGGGCAGGCGGCGCTTCCGTCCAACCGTGGGGCGTGGGGACGGCGGCGCTCTCGCTGGGACTCCTGCTGGTGGGAAGCTTCCTGCTGGGCGAAACGCTGTCGCTGGCTGGTCTGCCGCGCGTCAGCGGCGCGCTGCTCTTCGGCATGCTGGCCGGACCGGAACTGCATGCGGCGCTGGGGCTGGGCGGCGCTCCGCTGGTGCCACGCCCGGAACTGCACTATCTGGAGCTGGTGGACGCGCTGGCGGTCAGCCTCATCGGGCTGGTGGCCGGCGGCGAGATCCGTGTGGAGTTCCTGCGCCGTTCCGGGCGCGCCATCGCCAGACTGGTCTCCGCGGAGATGGCCGGCGTGCTGCTGCTGGTGGGCGGCGGATTGGCGGCACTGGGCGGCACGGTCCCGCTGCTTGCGGAACGGACGCCCGCGCAGCGCGCGTACCTGACCGCGGTGCTGGCGGCGCTGGCGGTGGCCAACAGTCCCGCCATCGTCACGGCCATGCTGCGCGAGACGCGGGCGGACGGAACCTTTGCACGCACCGCGCTGGCCATGACCGTGGTGAAGGACCTGGCGCTGGTGATCGTGGTGAGCGCGCTGCTGGCGGGATGGAGCGCGTCCAGCTCCAGCGGCGCGACACAGGCGGCGCTGGGCGTGTCCTGGCACCTGCTCGGCTCGCTGGTGGTGGGCGGCTTCTTCGCCGGACTGCTGTGGCTGGCCGCGGCCCGCACGCGCGGCCGCCTGGACCTGGTGGTGCTGGTGACCGGTTTCGCGATCGCGCTGGCCGGCCGCATGGTGGGCATCGCGCCGCTGCTGGCGGGCATCACCGCGGGCTTCGCGCTGGCCAACCTGGCGCCGCGCCGCAGCCAGCGTCTCTTCCGCTCCATCGACGACCTGCTGCCGGCCACTTACGCGCTGTTCTTCTCGGTGGCGGGCGCTCGCGTGGGCTTGGCCGGCCTGGGCGTGCTGGCGCCGCTGGCGATCGGCATCTCCGCACTTCGCCTCACCGGGCTCTGGTGCGGCGTGCGCGCGGGCTGCGCATGGGCGGGCGTGCGCGCGCCAGTGCGGACCTGGCTCTGGACCAGCATGGTCCCTCAGGCGGGCGTCAGCATCGCGCTGGCGGCGGAGGCGCGCAACGCGTTCGCCGCGGAACCATGGGTGGACACGCTGCATGGGACGCTGCTGGCGGTGGTGGCGCTGCACGAGTTCATCGGTCCGCCGCTGCTGCGGCTGGGTCTGCTACGGTGCGGAGAGGTCCGACGATGATCGACACGCACTGCCATCTCACCTTCTCGCAGTACCAGGGCCAGGTGGGCGCCGAGATCGAGCGCATGGCCGCCGCGGGCGTGCGCGCGTGCATCACGGTGGGCACCACCACCGCCGACAGCGCGCGAGGGCTGGAAATCGCCAAGGCGCACCCGCAGGTGTGGTGCAGCGCCGGCGTGCATCCGCTGCACAGCGACGAGCCCGTGGACTGGGGTCTGCTGAAGGCCTGCGCACAGCATCCCCGCTGCGTGGCGTGGGGCGAACTGGGACTGGACAACCACTATCCCACGCCGGTGCGCGCCACGCAGGTGGCGGCGCTGGAGGGGCAGCTGGACCGCATCGCCCGATGGGCGGCGGAGGGACTCACCAAGCCGGTGATCATCCACTGCCGAAAGGCATTCGACGAGCTGCTGCCGGCCCTGGCCTCCAGCGGCCTGCCGCGCGACCGCTTCGTGTTCCACTGCTTCAGCGGCACCCCCGACGAGGCGCGGCGCGTGCTGGACTTTGGCGCGTGGATCAGCTTCACCGGCATCGTGACGTATCGGAACGCGCCCGAGGTGCAGCAGGCGGCCAAGCTGGTGCCCGACGACCGGATCATGGCCGAGACCGACGCGCCGTTCCTCTCGCCCGAACCCGTGCGCACGGCCAAGCCCAACCGACCGGCGCACGTGATGCTGGTGGCGCGACATCTGGCGGCCCTTCGCGGTGCCGACGAGGCTGAATTCCTGAGGCGCCTGGACGCCAACGCCTGCCGCTTCTTCGGCCTCCCCGAAGCCGGACGATCCGCCGCCGCGGGCTAGCATCGCGGAATGGACCAGGAGCCTCAGGTTCAGGAACGCACCGGCGCCGTGATGACGCTGGGCGATCACCTGGAGGAGCTTCGCAAGCGCGTGCTCTGGGCGCTGGTGATGCCGGTCCCCATCGCCGTGGCCGCGTTCACCTGGGCCGAGGACATCCGCAACATGCTGTGCGCGCCCGCGCTGCGGGCCCTGCGGGCGCATGACCTGCCCGCCCAGCTGCAGGTGCTCAGCCCGGTGGAGACGCTGGGCACGGATCTGAAGATCGCGGTGGTGGCCGCGGTCACGCTGGGTGCGCCCTGGATGCTGCTTCAGATGTGGAAGTTCGTGGAGCCGGGCCTCTACGCGCACGAGCGCCGTTTCGTCCGGCTGCTGGCGCCGCTCTCGGTGATCCTGACCAGCACGGGCCTGCTGCTGCTCTACTTCGTGTTCCTGCCCGTCATGCTGGACGTGCTGGTCAGCTTTGGATCCGCGGAACCGCAGCGGCTGGCCATCTCGGCTTCGGCGCCCGCGGCCGGCACACCGGTGCTGCCAGTGCTGTCCGAAACTCCCTCCGCGCTCAGTCCCGGGCAGGCGTGGGTCACCACCGACCATCGGCTGGCGGTGGCGGTGCCGGTGGACGGCGGAGCGCTGGAGGTGCTCAGCGTGCCGCTGGTGGCCAGTTCCGTGCTGGCGCAGCAGTTCCGTCTCAGCGAGTACCTGGATTTCACGCTGGACTTCGCGCTGGCCACGGCGCTTGCGTTCCAGACGCCGCTGGTGGTGCTGCTGCTGGGATGGATCGGCGTGGTCACACCGGAAGGACTGGGGCGGTTCCGCCGCTATGCGCTGTTCCTGGCGGCGGTGGTGGGCGCCGTGGTCACGCCCAGCGGCGACCCCTTCTCCATGCTCATGCTGGCGGTGCCGGTGTACGGCCTCTTCGAACTGGGCATCCTGCTGCTCCGCGTGGCGCCGCCATCGGCGGTGGCGCAGGGCCACGTCTTCTCGCGGTTCCTGCGCGCCATGCGCGGCGGACAGCCGTGAGCGGCCGCTTCCTTCGCGGGCGCCTCCGGCGGGATCGTGCGTGGCTGGGCCGGATGCGGACCCAACACGACTGGATCGGCCCCCCCGACCTGCGCATGATGCACCGCGCCCTGGAACTGGCCCGCGCCGCCGCGGCCGGTGGCGAGGTGCCTGTGGGCGCCGTGGTCTATCGAGGTGACGAAGTGATCGCCGAAGCCGCCAACGACCGCGAGGCCACGCGGGACCCGGCTGGCCACGCCGAACTGGTGGCGCTGCGACGCGCGGGAGAACGGCTGGGGCGCTGGCGACTGCATGACTGTCGGCTTGCGGTCACGCTGGAACCGTGCCCCATGTGCGCGGGGGCGCTGGTGAACGCCCGCCTGGGGGGGCTGGTCTTCGCCGCGCACGACCCGAAGGCCGGCGCCGTGGGGACGCTGTACGACATCCCCCGGGACGGTCGGCTCAACCACCGGCTGCCCTGCGCGGGTGGGCTGTTGGCGCCGGAGGCGGTGGGTCTTCTTCGGAACTTCTTCCAAGCGCGTCGGCAGAAGCACAGATAAGTCCGAGAACGTTGGCCAAATCGATTCCCGTCGTGGAAGTCGAAGGAACCGCTCGCCACCGCCCACACGAATCTCACAGTGACCCCGCCTGCTCCGTTTGGGGCTGCGCACGACCGTTGTCACTTCAAAAGATCTGAGAGAGGAAAAGGGCTTCGCCATGCATTTGGAGAAGGAAAAGGGCCGCGCGCCATCGCGCGGAATGCTGCCGTTGCTGGGCTGGGGTCTGGCGTCCATGGTCGCTTCGGCGGCCCTCGCCAAGACGGTGCCCTTCGCAGGCGGCCAGTTCACCACCAACGACCACGCCGTCTCCGGCAAGGGCGGCGAGTTTGCCCAGAACGTGTCCATCCGCAGCCTGCAGCTGGGTGATCGCACCGTCCGTCTGGACGAGGGGCGGTTCCGTGCTCCCGTGCAGGTGCGCATGTCCACCGGCGAGTCCGCATCACCCTCCGCGGATTCGGCGACTCTGGAACTGACTCCGGACCTGCCCCCCGTGGCGGGCATGACCGCGCTGGACGCCATGAGCGGCGCCGACCTGGGCCGCATGATCCGCACCGACGGCACCAAGCCCACGCGCGTGCAGGTCTTCCTGTCCATGCAGGAGCGCGACGACGACGCCTTCGCGGACGACGCGTGGCCCGAGGTGGTGCTGATCGGCGCCCCCGACATGGGCACCGTGCGCGTGACGCCCATCCTGGACGGCACCCCCGATGTGCCGGCCACCATGGTCTTCGGGACGCCGCACGAGGTGTCCGCGGCCACCTTGGCCAAGGGACTCATGCCCTTGCGGATCGACTACAACGGTCGCAAGGCGCCGCAGGCGCTGGCCGCGGTGGGACTGGATCTCTCCGGCGATCTGGGCGTGGCGCCCGGCCAGACCGTGGTCGGCTACCAGATCGACGTGCCCGCCGGCTGCTCGACGCCGCTGAAGGTGATCTCCACCGGTCAGGTGGACTTTGGCGCCTACGCCAACTTCATGGACGCCGCGCCCTCGGTGGCGAAGGTTTCGCTGGGTCAGTTCAGCGCGGCCAATCCGTCGCTCAACGCGGCGGAAGATCTGGGCACCATGGTGATCGGTCCGGTCTTCATCGGCTCCGGCAAGAGCGTCACCACCGACAACCAGTTCCTCCCGGACGGCGCCAAGTGGCAGATCCCGGAGACGCTGGGCTTCCAGGACACCGGCAGCACCGCGTTCAACACGCCTCCCGTGATGCCGGTGCCGGGTCCCGGCGCGGCCGCCCTGCTCGCCATGGCCAGCGCCCTGGGTCTTGGCGGCCGTCGTCGTCGCTGAGCCTTTCCGCCACGCTGGGGTCGTCAGCGCCCGCGGTCTCCGGACGCCGGTTCGCCTGTGGCCTCCAAGGCGTGGTCCGTTCCCCGCCCCATGATCTCCGCAAGCACCGCCGTGGCGAATCCGCCACGCGGCAGGTCGAACGCCACGCGCACATAGGGACCGTGCTCGTCCACGCCGGACTCCACCTGCGGATCCCCCACCCGCATGCGCAGACTCCGGCGCTCGCCCGCGGGTGCGTCCTTGGCGGACAGCAGCGCCTGCACGTCCAGCCCCGCTTCCAGGATGGCCGCACGCTCCAGCTCCAGCGCATCGCCCTCCGGCTCCATCGCGTCCGGACCGGGCATGGGCCCCGTGGGTGAACACTCGAATCGCTGCGCGCGCTGGGCCAGCTCCGCGGCCTGCACCGGATCCGACACCATGGCGGCGTGCACCCGAAAGAGCGAGCGGCCCGGATGCAGGTTGGCCACGTCGCCCGCCACGAACTGATCGAGCAGGCCACGCCGCATGCGCGCGCCGAGCACCGCGTTGAAGGCCGCGCTCTGCAGCGCGTTCATCCAGAAGATGCGGTTGGACTGGCGGATGGCCCGCACGGCCCGTCGCGCGTCGCGGCCCTGCGCCAATGAAGCCACCACCGCGCGTTCCGCGTGATCGCCTCGGCTCCAGAGCGGCAGGCTGGCTTCGAAGTCGCCGGCGTCGAACCGCTCCCGCGCCGGAAGCTGCCACTCTGGAAAGGCGCTGCCTTTGGTGCCGCAGAGCTCCTGGATCAGTTCGTCCCATCGCTCCCCGGCCAGCAGCAGCCCCAGTCGATGGCCGTTGCAGCGATGACCGAAGCGCTGCGCGCCGTAGGCGTTGGGCGCGCCCCGGATGGACAGCGTGCGAAGCCCCTGCAGCACACGCGGCGCATGAAGCGGATCCACCTGACGGATGCGGACCGCGAAGCGGTTGCCGCGAAGCTGTCCGGGCCGAAGCTTGGCGTCGGAGCGCCTGGCCCACAGCACCTGCAGTTCGTCGCGCTCCAGCACCGGCGGATCCGGCAGGCCCGGCAGGTGCACCGAGACCGTCTGCCGCGTGACCGCGGCCTTGTCCTTCATTCCGGCGTGCCCCACCGCGCGCTCCGACACGCCGCAGTGCCGCGCGATGGCGCGCACCATGTCGTCGTGGCTGAGGCCACGCTTCTGCACGCCCATGTGCAGGTGCTCACCCTGGCCGGTGGGCTCGATGAGCGGGATCTCGTCCACCAGGAAGTCCTCGGGCCGCTCCTTGATGCGTCCGCCAAGAGGCGGCGTCTGGAGCAGACGAAGGGAGAGCAGCGGGGACTGGAGCGCGTCCGGAGTCATGCGCTCAGTCCCCAGACCTGCAGCGCGTCCCGGATTTGCGGCACGGTCTCCCGGCGCGGATCCACCTGATGCACGCGCCAGCCTGCCGCGCGGGCGGCGGCGCAGTTGTCGGGAAGGTCGTCGAAGTACGCGATGGCCGGACCTGCGACACCCACCGCCGCTTCGAAGGCCCGGAAGATGCGTGGATCGGGCTTCTCCAGGCCCATCAGGTGCGACGCGTGCCGGTGCTGGAGGCGCTGGAAGAACGGCATGGCCTGCAGCCGCTCCCAGTGGGGCCCGTTGGTGTTGGAGAGGCACGCCGTGGCGTGGCCCGCCTGACGCAGGCGATCGAGGAGCGGCGTCACCCCGTCGTACTCGCCCAGGATCCAGGCGTGGTGCACCGCGGCCACGGCGGCGGCATCCAGCGACGGGCCCGCGCAGCGAGCCAGGGATTCGCAGAAGTCCGGATGCTCCATCTCACCGCGCTGGTGTCGCGAGACCAGTTCGCGCAGACGCGCCCCGTCCACCGCCGGATCCGCGGTGGGCTGCAGGCCGGCGGCGCGGCAGCCCTCGGCCCAGTCGCGGCAGATGCGCACCAGCACGCCTCCAAGATCGAACGCCACCAGCGCAGGGCGCGACGCGCCGGGACTCACGCCTCGTCCTCCTCCTCGTCGGGCTCCAGTTCCGGCGAGATCTCGGGGACGGGGCCGGCACCGGCGGCCGCTTCGCTGGAGGCCTGCTCCAGCACGGACGACTCCACCAGGATGGGAACGCCCTTGGCCACGCCCAGCGCGATGGCGTCGGACGGCCGCGAGTCCACGATCACCTGCTGGCCGGACTGGTCGATGACCAGCCGCGCGTAGAACGTGCCCTCCTGCATGTCGTGGATCTCGATCCGCTGCAGCGCGCCTCCCAAGGCGTCCAGCACGGAGGCCAGCAGGTCGTGGGTCTGCGGACGCGGGATCTGGATGCCCTTGAGACGACGCTCGATGGCGAAGGCCTCGGGCAGGCCGATCACGATGGGGAAGGTGCGGTCCCCGCCCACCTCGCTCAGCTCGATGATCTGCATGTCCGTCATCTCGCGGATGAAGATTCGGGACAGTTGCATGGGAACCATCATCGGGGGACGCCTTGATCCGCATGGTAGGAGCGCCCCGGCACGGGCGCGCTGCGGCGCGCTACCATATTTCCCTTCCTGCAGCACCTCTTCTCCACGGGAGACCCGCCATGTCCAAGTACCTCTTCACCAGCGAATCCGTCTCGATGGGCCACCCCGACAAGCTGGCCGACCAGATCAGCGACGCCGTCCTGGACGCGATGCTGGATCAGGACCCGCGCAGCCGCGTCGCCTGCGAGACGCTGGTCACCACCGGCGCCGCCGTGGTGGCGGGCGAGGTGACCACGAAGGCCCAGGTGGACATCCCCAAGGTGGTGCGTGCGGCCGTGCTGAAGGCCGGCTACGACTGCCCCAGCAAGGGCTTCGACGGCAAGAGCTGCAGCGTCAACGTGCTGCTGGGCAAGCAGAGCCCGGACATCGCGCGCGGCGTGGGCCGGAAGAAGAAGAAGGACCAGGGCGCCGGCGACCAGGGCATGATGTTCGGCTTCGCCTGCAACGAGACCAGCCAGTACATGCCCCTGCCCATCGCGCTGAGCCACGAGCTGGTGAAGCGCCAGGCCGAGGTGCGCGAGAAGGACCTGGTGAAGGGCCTTCGTCCCGACGCCAAGAGCCAGGTCACCGTGGAGTACGACGGCCTGAAGCCCGTGCGCGTCACCACCGTGGTGCTGAGCACGCAGCACGCACCGCAGTGGAACGGCCCCGCGGGCCAGAAGCGCCTCAAGGCCGAGGTGATCAAGCACATCATCAAGCCGGTGCTGGGCAAGTGGTGGAACGCCCGCATCAAGGTCTGGGTGAACCCCACGGGCCAGTTCGAGATCGGCGGCCCGCACGGGGACTGCGGCCTCACGGGCCGAAAGATCATCGTGGACACCTACGGCGGCCGCGGCCGCCACGGCGGCGGCGCCTTCAGCGGCAAGGACCCCAGCAAGGTGGACCGCAGCGCGGCGTACATGTGCCGCTACATCGCCAAGAACATCGTGGCGGCGGGTCTGGCCGACGTCTGCGAGGTCCAGGTCAGCTACGCCATCGGCGTGGCCGAGCCCACCAGCGTGCTGGTGGACACCCAAGGCACGGGCACCGTGCCTGACGCATGGCTGGCCAAGGAGGTGCGCAAGCACTTCGACCTGACGCCCGCCGGCATCATCGAGTCGCTGCGCCTGCTGAACCCGATCTACAGCGCCACCGCCACGCACGGCCACTTCGGCCGTCGCCCCGGCGAGGGCGGCCCCGGCACCTTCACCTGGGAGCGCACCGACAAGGCGCCGCTCCTGAAGAAGGCGGCCGCCGGCAAGATCCGCAAGGCTTCGCGCTGATCGGCCAGGCGTGAATCCCGGACGCATCGCAGCCTTCGAGCGACTGTCGCAGCATGCGCAGTCGTGGCCCCGCATCGACCCGCCGCGCGAGGAGACGGCCGAGCTGGATCCGCGCGACGCCGCGCTGGCGCGCATGATCGAGCGGCAGGCGGTGCGCCGGTGGCTCACGCTGAAGGCGCTGCTGGAGCGTCAGCTGACGCGCCCCTGGTCGAAGGTGGAGCCGGCGCTGCAGGCGGCGCTGCTGGGCGGCGCGGCGCAGCTGTTCCTGATGGACCGCATTCCCGAGCACGCGGCGGTGGCCGAGACCGTGGAATGGGCCAAGCGGCGCCTGCGACAGGGCGCGGGCGGCATGGTGAACGCCGTGCTTCGCGGACTGTCGGGCCTGCGCGGCGAGCGGCTGGATGCGGCGGCCTTTGCCGCGCTGGATCCGGAGGCCTGCGACACGCTTCCGCTGGAGGACGGCGGCGGATGGACGCTGCGCAAGCCCGTGTTCAGCGCGTCTCCGCCGGAGCGGCTGGCGCAGCGCACCGGTCTTCCGCTGAACGTGCTGCTGCGCTGGATCAACCGCTTCGGCATGGCCGACGCGCGACGCCTGGCGCTGCACGCGCTGGTGCAGCCGCCCATCGTGGTGCACGGGCTTCCGGCCGGCACGCCGGGCACGCAGCCCATGGAGGGCAGCCCGGCCGTGGTCTGGACCGGCGAGCATGCCGGACTGCTGGCCGCGCTGGACACCCATCCGCTGGCGCGGGTGCAGGACCTTTCCAGCGCGTGCGCCGTGCAGGCCACCGCGGTGCTGAGCCCTGCCGTGATCGTGGACGCCTGCGCCGGCCGCGGCACCAAGTCCATCCAGCTGGCCACGCTCCACCCCAGGGCGGAAGTGATCGCCAGCGAGCCCGACGAGGCGCGACGCCAGAGCCTGGCCGGCACCGTGGAGCGCGCGCGCCGCGGCGGCGCAGGACGGATCCGCGTGGCGCACGGCGACGACCTGAAGGCCTTCCTGGGCCAGGCTGACCTGCTGGTGCTGGACGTGCCCTGCTCCAACACCGGCGTGCTGCCTCGCCGCGTGGAGGCGGCGCACCGCATGAGCCCGGCCTCCATGCAGTCGCTGGTGGAACTGCAGCGACGGATCGTGGAGGAGCACCTGCCCCTGCTGAAGCCGGGTGGCGCGCTCCTCTACGCCACCTGCAGCCTGGAGCCGGAGGAGAACGAACGACAGGTGGAGTGGATCACCGCACGACTGGGCAAGGTGCAGCCCGTGGTGGAGCGCCACGACCCCAGCGGCCTGCCAGGCGACCCGGCCACCGGCTATCGCGACGGCTCGTTCCTGGCGCTCTGGCGTGATGTTTCCCCGCGCGGCCGTGGCGTGCCTGCGGCGCGGTAACATGGTCGGAATCCCTTTTTGGGGAACGACCGCATGAACGTGCTCGACGTGCTCAAGCCCGATTGCGTGAAGGTGCCGCTGACGGCCACCGACAAGCGCGCCGCCATCGACGAACTGGTGGACGTGCTGGCGGCGGCGGGCGCGGTGCGCGACGCGGCCGAGCTGAAGGCGGCGGTCTGGCAGCGCGAGCAGCAGCGGAGCACGGGCATCGGCGAAGGCCTGGCCATCCCGCACGGCAAGGGCGCGGCGGTGACGCGCCTGGCCATGGCGGTGGGCATGCCGGCGCAGCCCATCGAGTACGACAGCATCGACCGCAAGCCGGTGCGCCTGATCGTGATGCTGGTGAGCCCGCCCGACAAGGTGACCGAGCATGTGCAGGCGCTGGGCCGACTCAGCCGCCTCATGACCGACGCCAACTTCCGCGAGAAGACCTACGCCGCCCGGACCGCGGCCGAGATGTTCGAGCTGTTCCAGAAGGCGGAGCGGGCGGGCTGACCGGCCATGCCGCGTGATCCGTACGAGGTGCTGGGGGTTGCGCGCACCGCCACCGCGGACCAGATCCGCGAGGCGCATCGCAAGCTGGCGAAGAAGTTCCACCCGGATCTGAACAAGACCCCGGAGGCCGCGGCCAGGTTCAAGGAGGTGCAGGAGGCCTACGACCTGCTCTCCGACCAGGCGAAGCGGAGCCAGTTCGACCGGTTCGGCCACGCCGGACCGGGAGTGGGCGGCGGCTCCGGCGGACCCGGCTTCGGCGGCGCAGGCGGCTGGGGCAACGTGGACCCGTCCACGTTCGAGGAGATCTTCGGCGACTTCATGGGCGGCGGCCGTCGCGGTGACACGCGGCGCGGGACCAGGGCCGGCGAGGATCTGGAGAGCGAGATCACCGTGGACTTCATGACCGCCGCGCTGGGCGGCGTGCGGCATGTGACGCTGGAGAACGGTCACCAAGGCATGGACGTCCGCATCCCGGCCGGCATCGAGTCCGGCGGACAGCTGCGGCTGCGCGGCAAGGGCGCCGCAGGCGTGGGCGGCGGACCTGCGGGCGACATGGTGCTGCGCGTCACCGTGGCATCGCACCCGTGGTTCCGGCGCGAAGGTCTGGACATCCTGGTGGACGTGCCCGTCTCGATCGCGGAATGTGCGCTCGGCACTTCGGTGCAGGTGCCGCTGCTGGAGGGCACCGCCACCCTGCGCGTGCCGCCGGGCACCGGGAGCGGCAAGCGGCTCCGGCTGAAAGGCAAAGGTGTGCAGGCCAAGTCGGGCGCGGGCGACCTGTACGCGGTGATCCGCGTGGAGGCACCGAAGACGCTGTCCGAGGACGACCGTGCGGCGCTGGAGCGGATGAAGGCGTCCGAACCCGATCCGCGCGCCGGCGCTCCGTGGAACACGCGCTGAGCGACGGGGTCAGCGCACCACCGGTGCGCGTTCGCCCACCTTGCGCAGGCTGACCACGTCCGGCAGGTTTCGGAACCATCCGTCCCAGTCCAGGCCATAGCCGGCCACGAACAGGTCGGGGATGTCGAAGCCCACGAACTCGCAGGGCGTGGCCATGGCGGCGGGCAGCTTCTTGCGAAGCAGCACGCAGGTGCGCACGCTGGCCGCCCCGCGCTGCGCCATGTCCTGGCGAAGGAAGGTGATCGTGCGGCCGCTGTCCAGGATGTCGTCCACCAGCAGCACGTGGCGTCCCTGCACGCTGGGCATCACGCCCTCGATGCGCGGGCCCTGCGAGACGGTGCCGCTGCCGTAGCTGCGCACCGTGGCCACGTCCACGCGAAGGCGGTTGGGCATGCGTCGGACCAGGTCGGCGGCGAACACGAAGGCGCCGGTCATGACCGGCACGATCACGATGCCCTCCGCACCGCTCCCATAGGCCTCCACGATCTCCTGGGCCAGCGCGGGCATGCGGGCCGCGATGGCCTCCGCGGGCACCACCACCTCGGACGGCTCGTAGGGCAACGTGCTCATGACTGCAGCTTCCTTGTCAGCATCTCGCTCACGGCCTTGGCGTCCGCCTTGCCGCCGCTGGCCTTCATCACCGCGCCCACGATGCGGCCCACGGCGGCCGCCTTGCCGGCGCGCACGTCGGCCGCGGCCTGCGGCTGCGCGGCGATGGCCTCGTCGCACCAGCGTTCCAGCGCGGCGTCGTCGCGCACCTGCAGCAGACCATGGCGCTCGGCCAGTTCCTTCACAGGCGCGTCTCCGTCGCAGAGCAGGCCGAAGAGCTGGTCGGCGGCCTGCGGACCCACCGCGTTGGCCTCGCGCAGCTCGAAGAGTTCGGCGATGCGCGCCGGCGCGATGCCCAGCGCCGCCAGTCCCACGCCACGCTCGTTGGCCCACTTGGCGCCGGTGTTGCGCAGCAGCTTGCCGATGGCGAAGCCCGCCTTGGCGCCGCCGCCCGCCGCCGCCACGCACGCCTCGAACCACAGGCAGTCGGGGCGCTCGTCCGCCAGGTTCTGCGCGTCCACCTCGGCCAGCCCCCACGCCTGCACGTAGCGCGCGCGGCGCGACAGCGGCAGTTCCACCAGCTCGGCCTTGAGGCGCTCCAGCCAGGCCGCGTCGATCTCCACCGGCACCAGGTCGGGGTCGGGGAAGTAGCGGTAGTCGTGGGCGTCCTCCTTCTCGCGCTGCAGCACCGTCTCGCCCTTCAGGTCGTCCCAGCCGCGCGTGCTCTTGGCGCCGCGCCCCATCACGCGGCCGTCGCGCTTCCACGCCTCCACCTGCCGCACGGCCTCGTGCTCGATGGCGCCCTTCACGGCGCGGAAGGAGTTGAGGTTCTTGATCTCGGCGATGGGCGTGCGCACCTCGGTGCCGTCCTCCAGCGTGAGGGCCAGGTTCACGTTGGGCTCGAAGCGCATGTGCCCCTTCTGCATCACGCCCTCGGTGACGCCCAGGAAGCGGCAGAGATTGCGAAGCTCCTGCGCGAAGGCCACCACCTGGTCGGCGCTCTCGAAGTCGGGCGCGGTCACGATCTCCAGCAGCGGCGTGCCCGCGCGGTTGAGATCCACCAGGCTGCCGTCGTAGTGCATGCCGCCCGGCAGCTCGTGCCCAAGCTTGCCGGTGTCCTCCTCCAGATGCGCGCGGACGATGCCGATGCGTCTGGTGCCGCCCTCCACTGGCAGGTCGAAGTGCCCGTCGGCGCACAGCGGCTGGTCGTACTGGCTGATCTGGTAGCCCTTGGGCAGGTCCGGATAGAAGTAGTTCTTGCGGTCCCAGCGGCAGTGCCGGGCGACCGTGCAGTGCAGCGCCAGGCCCACCAGCGCCGACATCTCCACCGCGCGACGGTTCATCACGGGCAGCGTGCCCGGCAGCGCCGCCACCAGCGGATCCACCAGGGCGTTGGGCTCGCGACCCTCGAACTGCGGGTGCGCCGGATTAGGCGCGCGCGTGAACATCTTGCTGCGCGTGCACAGCTCCACGTGGATCTCGAGCCCCACGATCAGGCGGGTGCTTCGGATGGCGGGCGATGCGACGGCCATGACCGGATCATAAAGTGCCACCCATGGCCACGCTCCGCCTTGCCCGCCCCGCCACCGCCGCGCTTGCGTCCACCCTGCTGGCGCTGGCCGCGGCCGGGGATCCACCCGCAACCCAGGGGCGACGCGTGCCGCCACAGCCGCTGCCGCAGCCGGTGGCGGGACAGGCCTCGGACGGAGGAAGGATGGACGATGCGGCCGTGGCCCGAGCAACGTCCGCGGCGCCGACAGATCGAGGTCTGAGGCCGGTCCGAACGATCGCGCGGCCGGGTGGTCCTGTGGAATTGGCGGTGACGGCGCCGGAACGTAGCGGCGCGCTCACGGTGCTGGTGCTGGACCGCACCGGCACGCCGCTGGACACGCTGTCCGTGACGCCCGGCGTGATGGACGCGCTGGCGCTCTGTCCGGCCTTGGCGCAGACGCAGCAGACGCTCTGGCTGCAGCTGGCCGAGGACGGCACGCCGGTGGGGACGCCCGTGTGGGTGACGCCGCTCCGCAGCCCGCCGCCCGCACGCACCGTCCGAAGCGTCCGCGCCAGCAACCAGCAGCCGTACCTGCGCGTGGTGGGCTGGGGGGACCGCGCGTTCGATCCCGCCGACCCCGAGACCGCCGCAGCCATGCCCACCTGGAGCGCCCCCGATCCGGTGGTCACCGCGGGATTCCGGTTGGAGTCCGCCACCGACGCGGTGCTGGAGACCGGCGAGGGCCCCATCCGCGTGGCGCTGGCGCCTGACGCCGCGCCCGCCACGGTGGACAACTTCCTGCGGCTGGCGCGCGCAGGGTTCTACGACGGCACGCTCTTCCACCGCGTGGTGCCCGCGGATCGGGAGGGCCGTCCGTTCGTGGTGCAGGGCGGCGATCCCACCGGCACCGGCGACGGCGGACCAGGATGGAACCTGGCCCTGGAACCCAGCGACCTGCCGCACGACCGCGGGGTGCTGGGCATGGCGCGCGGCGACGATCCGCACAGCGCGGGAAGCCAGTTCTACATCGGGCTCTCCCGCGAAGGCACGGCGCGACTGGACCGCCAGTACTGCACCTTTGGCGTGATGCTGGACGGCTTCGACGCGCTGGACCGCATCGCGCGAAGCGAGATCGGCGATCAGGCCACCGGCCGACCCACGCATCCGCCGGTGCTTCAGCGCGTGCGACTGGTTCCCTCGGCCGCGTGCGTGCCCGGACGCGATCCGCATGGACGCGCACCCACCCCGCCCGCGCCGCCGGCTCCGGCTGCGATCAGCCCTTCTTCGCCGGCGCCGACTCCGGAGCGGTGACCTTGGTCATCTTGGGAAGGTTGCCCGTGGGGCGGCCGTTGCGGTCCACCGGCACCGCCGCGATCTTCTTCACGATCTCCATGCCCTTGGTGACCTGACCAAAGCCGGTGTACTGGCCGTCCAGGTGCTGGCACTGCTCACGGGTGAGGCAGATGAAGAACTGGCTGCCCGCGCTGTCGGGGTCCGCGCTGCGGGCCATGGACAGCGTGCCGGGCTGGTGCGGACGCTTGTTGAACTCGGCCTTCACACGCCAGCCGGGACCGCCGGTGCCGGTGCCTTCCGGGCAGCCGCCCTGGATCACGAAGCCGGGGATGATGCGGTGGAAGCCGATGCCGTCGTAGAACCCCTTGCGGGCCAGCTTCTGGAAGTTGGCCACGTGGCCGGGCGCCACGTCGTCCCACAGTTCCACTTCGATGTCGCCGAACTCGGTGCCGATGGTCGCGGTTGGATAGGCCATGCGCCGACTCTAGCGCATCGCGGGCCGCGCGTCAGCGCCCCAGCAGGCGGCCGGATCTTGGATCGGCGTACGACGACGGAAGCAGATAGGCGCGCCCCCGATAGAGCGTGACCTCCCCGCTGATCACCACGGCCATGGGGCCCTGCCCCGAGCGCACCTGATGCTCCAGCCGTTCCAGCACCGCGCAGGGAAGCAGGGTGACCTCGCGCTCGCCCACCTCGCCCCGTGAACTCTCGAAGACGAATCGCCACTCGCCGGTCACGGGATCTCGCGTCACCACGCCGTGTCGATCCTGCAGGGACCGTTCGGCTTCCAGCCAGGGTCGGCCCCGGACAGGATCGATGGAGCGTGGACCGTCGGCGACCGGGGACCGGTCACCCAGATCGGAGGATCGCTGCACGTCCCCCACGCGCTCCAGCAGGCGTCGCTCCACATCCTCCGCACGGACGGCTCCGTCCGCCAGGGCTCGATCTCCCGCGGCGCGCGCCGCCGGCGACAGCGGAACCCACGCGATGCCGAACGCGTCGTCGTCCCCGATCAGTCGAGGAAGCGGGACTGCGTCGTCGGCGGGCACGGCGTCGGGCGCGGACACGGCCGCGCCGGGAGGCCGGAGTGCAGGACGGGCAGAACGGCCGGCGAACTCCGACACGGTGCTGGCGAACAGCGGCACCGCCGCGTTGGCGCCGTGGTAGGTGGTCACACGCGCGGTCAGTTCGAATCGCCCCAGCTGCCCCGGCGGCAACGAGTCGCGCCGACGAACCATGTCCTCCAGCACGCCCGAGGGCAGCAGCTGGATCACGCGGTCGGACTCGCCTTCGAACGCGTCACGAAGCCGGAAGGTCCAGCCGCGTCCCCCCTGCCCGGGCTCCAGCGTCCCCTGCACCCGAGTGAGCACGGAGCCGTCCTCCAGCAGCGGCGCCCGCGACGGAGGCGCGCCATCGGCCATGGCGGCCGAGGAAAGGGCCAGAATCTGCAGCACCTGGAGCGTGGTGGAAAGCATCGCGTTGACGCAGGCCTTGCGGGCTGCGAGGATACGCCTCCCCGTCCGGCCGTGTACCCAAGTGGCCTAAGGGAACGGATTGCAAATCCGTGATTCGTGGGTTCAAATCCCACCACGGCCTTTCGCGGCGCCCCACCTCGGCGCCGCGCGGCCAGAGCCGGAAACGCGCGAGCCTCCCTCCTGGGGAGGCTTGCCGGTTTTTGGGTTGACAGGGTCCTTCGATCGCTTCAGCCGCACGGCCCGACGGAGAGCAGGATCAGCGCCACGTCGCCGAAGTTCACCTCGCCGCTGCCGTCCAGATCGCCGGCGCAGCCCGCGCAGGGACCGTAGTCGAGCAGGGCCAGCGCCACATCGGCCACGGTGACCTCGCCGCTGCCGTCCAGATCGCCGAAGCAGTCGGGTGCGCGGAGCACCACGTTGGTGTCGCCGGCGGCCACCAGCTGCTGGACGCGCGCGGGGACCAGCGACCCGTCCGCCTCGCCGTCGAAGTTGGTGCCCCAGCCAAACCAGTTGCCGGCGGAGTCCCTGGCCAGGGCGTGATCCGCACCGCACTGGACTTCCGCCCATGTGGCGCCTGGACCGGGCTCCTGCGGCGTGTCGGACACCTGGCTGAAGTAGTCGTCGCCCCAGGACACCAGCGCGCCGTCGCTGCGGATGGCCACGGCGAAGGTGCCCGCGAAGCTCATCTGCGTGTAGCGCATGCCCGCGGGAAGCGCGGGCACCAGCGACGTGCCGTAGTAGTAGTCCAGACCCCACGCGATCACCTGACCGTCGCTGCGAAGCGCCATGGCCACGTCGTATCCCACCCCGAAGTCCGTCCAACGGAGACTGGGCGCGATGTAGGGCACCGCCAGCAGCTGTGCCTGCTGCGCCACGGAGAAGGTGGGCTGGCTGGCGCCCCAGAGCACCAGCGACCCGTCGTCCCGCAGGCCGCCGCCGTGGAAGTAGCTGGCGGTGGCCTTGGTGTAGCGGCGACCTGGCGGCAGCGGCGCCACGTTGGCCTGGCCCACGGAGTTGCGGCCCCACGCAAGCAGCTGGCCCTGGTCGGTGAGGCCGAAGAGCGTCATCCCCCAGCCGCCGAAGACCTTCTCGAAGCGTCGCCCCGCGGGCGGTGCTGGCACGCCGGACACTTCGCCGTTGGCGTCGTAGCCCCACGCCAGGATGGTGCCGTCCGCGCGCACGGCGACCACGGTTCGGCGACAGCCTCCCACGTGCACGGCGTCGGTCAGCCCCGCGGGGACGTCGCCCTGTCCGTACGACGTGTCGCCAAGGACGGTCACCACGCCCTGCGGCCACGCCCACGACGCGATGCATCCGACCGCCGCCACGACAGCAGCCCACCTGCAGAAACCCTGGGTCATCGACGCAACCTAGGCCCTGCGCGGACTGCCGCAAGGGCGAGCCGGGTGGATTTTGTCAAAAGCGATGATTTATGAACAGAGGCCCCCGCTCCGGTTCACGTGAACAGGAGCAGGATGAAGGCCAGGTCGCCGTTGTCCACCAGTCCGTTGCCGTCCAGATCGCTGGTGCAGCCGGCGCACGGCCCGTAGTCCAGCAGCAGGAACGCCACGTCGGACGGACCCACCTGTCCATCGCCGTCCAGATCGCCCAGCACGCCGTTGCCCACGGTGACGTCCAGGTTCACGGTCAGGTTGCGGACCTGTTCGCCCGCCACGGCCTCGTCGCTGGTGCGGACGGTGGCCACGGTGGCGTAGGTGCCGGCGGCCGCTCCGGTGGTGTCGAAGGAGAACCGCAGCGTGCGCGTGCCGGTGGCCAGGTTGGCGCCCAGACCCACCGGCATGGAGAACCGCGAGGCGTACGGGCCGCTGAAGGTGACCGAGTCCACGTCCAGCTTGGACTGGCTCGCGTCGTAGCCCGCGTTGCGCAGCGTGGCGTCCACGGTGGCCGGGCCGGAGTCCGACTGGCAGTCGACGGTCAGCGAGGTGGAGGTCACCACCGCCGTGGAGCTGAGCGACGGGCTGCTGCCTCGGATCACCTGCACGGAGACCGGCAGCGTGACGGACGGCGTCTCCACCGCCTCGGAGGAGCTGGTGACCAGCACGGAGCCGGTGACCGTGCCCACCGTGGCGGTGTTCAGGTTCACGTTGACCGTGGTGGACGCGGGCTGCAGCGCGGCGGTGCCGCTGGAGGTGCCGCTGACCGCGCCGGTGCAGTTCAGCGCGTAGGCCAGGGCGTCCACGCCGGACGCGGCGTAGTAGGTGGCTGCATTCTGGATCCGCACCGGAAGCGCCACGGTGGCCCCCTTGATGGCGCGCGTGGGAAGTGCGGAGACGAAGGCCGCCGACATCTTCGCCGGCACCTCGAACTCCAGCAGCTGCGGCAGATGGTCGCTGGCGATCACCAGGTCGTCCGCCAGGACGTTGGACCGGTTCACGTCCGACGGGAAGTAGTAGTTGTTGCCCGCGTTGACGTCGGTGTTGTAGTGCTGCCCGTCGTTGCCCGGCACGCGCATGGTGCTGGAGAGCATGGTGATGCCGCCGCCGTCGGCCGCGGCCGCGCTGGGCACGATGAAGTCGAAGCGATCGTTCAGCCCGCCGCCCACCAGGCCGCCGGACGGGGCCACGGCCGGTGCCTGCGTCTGCTTGAACGCGTTGGCGGAACCGGTCCAGTTGGCGGTGCCCAGCGGGTCGATGCCCTGCGCCGTGCCTGCGGCGATCATCGCCTGATAGCCGCCTTCGGAGTTGCCGTAGAAGTTGAAGTCGCCCGTGAAGATCACCGGAATGCCGGCGCCCAGCGCGTCCGCGTTGGTGCGCATGGCCTGCATGCCGGAGGTGCGGAGCGCCTCGTTGCTGGAACCGGTGCTGGCCTTCAGGTGCGCCCCGTAGATGTAGATGCGGCTCTTGGCGTCGGTGTAGCCGTTCAGCTGCAGCACCCAACGGTCGGCGTAGCGGCTGGCACCGGTGAAGATGTCCTGGTGGCTGGCGGTGATCTCGGTGAACCGGTCGCTCCGGTAGAACATGGCCTGCGCCCCGCTGGCGGAGTCCTCGCCGCTGGCGGAGGTGTAGGTGGCCAGCGCGTACGTGACGCCCGCCGGAGCCGCGGCGTTGATGGCGGACTGGATCGCGGTCTTGGCCGAGACCGTGCACTCGTTGAGCGTGATGATGTCCACCGGCTGCGCCCAGCCGCACTTGTCGTCCGCGTGCAGCGCGGCGATCACCCGCTGCACCGCGGCGGCGTTGCCCTTCATGCCGCAGATGTTCCAGTGCGCCACCCGGATCTGGGCGCTTGCGGAGGCGGCCACACCCAAGACCACCGACAGGAGGACGAGGACACGGGAGGCTCGCATGTGGGGGCAAGATATCCCCGAACCCCTGATTTCCAACCGGGAAGGCCATGGGAACCCTGAAACGGGGCACGGGTTCCGGGGTATACCTGTGTCCCCCCGAGGGGTCCCGGCCGTTTCGCCGGGCTCTCGGACCCGACTTGGAGACCCCCATGCACCGGATCCTTGCGCTGACCGCCCTGCTCCTTGCCGCACTTCCCGCCGCCGCCCAGAAGGTGGATGCGCAGGAGTTCACCCTGCCCAACGGGATGAAGTTCCTGCTGGTGCCCCGCACCGACCAGCCCAACGTGATCAGCGCGGGCTGGCTGGCCAAGGTGGGCAGCGTGAACGAGCGCCCGGGCATCACCGGCATCAGCCACTTCTTCGAGCACATGATGTTCAAGGGGACCAACACCATCGGCACGCGGGACGCGGCCAAGGACGCCGACTACCGCGCCAGGCAGAAGGCCCTGCGGGACCGGATCAACGCCCTCATCTGGAAGGACCAGTACGAGCGCTTCTTCCGCGGCGAGATCGACGACCCCTGGAACCCCGCCAACGACACCGCCACGCTGAAGGACCTTCGGGCGCAGCTGAAGTCGCTCATGGACGCCCAGCAGGGACGCGGACTGGGCGAGCAGCTCTCCGCGCTCAAGAAGGAGCAGGCGGGGGCGGACCCCAAGGCGCCGGACGCCGCCGCCAAGGCCGACGCCCTGAAGAAGCGGATCGCCGCCCTGGAGCTGGAGCAGGCCGCGCAGGGCAGCATCGTGAAGGACGAGTTCGACCAGGTCTACACCAGGAACGGCGGAAGCGGCATGAACGCCTTCACCAGCCATGACCTGACCTTCTTCTTCATCAACGTGCCCAGCAACAAGTTCGAGCTGTGGGCGTGGATGGAGAGCGACCGCCTCAACAACAGCGTGTTCCGCGAGTTCTACAGCGAGCGCGACGTGGTCCACGAGGAGCGCCGCCTGCGCACCGAGAGCACCCCCACGGGCAAGTTCCAGGAGCAGTTCGACGCCATGTTCTGGGTGAGCTCGGGCTACGGCTGGCCGGTCATCGGCTGGACCAGCGACCTGAACAGCTACACGATGGAAGAGGCGATGAAGTACTGGAACATCTACTACCGGGCCAACAACCTGGTGGGCATCATCGTGGGCGACTTCAAGCCCGACGAGGTGAAGGCCACCATCGAGCGCTACTTCGGCCGACTGGAGCCCGGCAAGGAGATGCCGCCGCAGGTGGTGACGCTGGAGCAGAAGCAGAGCGCGGAGATGCGCATGAACGCCGAGGGCGACTTCCAGCCCCAGGTGGAGGTGCGCTACCACACCGTGCCCGCCGGCCACAAGGACAGCTACGCGCTGGACATGATGGCCGAGATCCTGAACGGCAAGACGGGCCGCCTCTACAAGTCCATGATCGAGGGCCGAAGCATCGCCAGCAGCGCCCGTGGCCAGAACGACGCCCGCAAGTACGCGGGCCTGTTCAGCTTCGAGGCCGAGACCAAGGGCGACGCCACCCCGGAGCAGCTGGAGCAGGCCTGGTACGAGGAGCTGAAGAAGCTGCAGGACGCGCCCGTGGAGGAGCGCGAGCTGCAGAAGGTGAAGAACCAGGTGGCCGCCGACCACTTCCGCGGCCTGCAGAACAACTTCCGCCTGCTGGTGGGCATGGCCTACGCGGAGGCGCTGATGGACTGGCACGAACTGAACGAGTCCCCGAAGAAGATGCAGGCCGTCACCGCCGCCGACATCCAGCGCGTGGCCAAGGCCTACTTCGACGTGAACAACCGCAGCGTGGCCACCTTCAAGCGCAAGGCCGGCGCCGCGGGCCCGGAGGATCCGGAGCTGGCGTCGCTGCCCGCCCCGATGCGTGCGCGCGCCAAGCAGATGGTGGCGCAGCTGGCGCAGGAGACGGACGCCGCGGGCCTCCGGCAGACGCTGGACGGACTGGAAGCGCAGGCCGCGCAGGTGCCGCCGCAGATGAAGCCCATGCTGGACTTCATGAAGAAGAAGATGACCGAGCGACTGCAGCAGCTGGAGGCCGGCGGCGCGACCGCGGCTCCCGCCCCCGCAGCCGCGCCCGCCGCGGCCCCCGCCGGCAAGTGACCCCACGCACGACCCCACAGGAAACCGACCCATGCGACACCTGATTGCCACCGTGGCCGCCGCCGCTCTCGCCCTGCCCCTGCTCGCCGGGGGCGACGGCGCCGGCATTCCGCAGCGCCCCGAGAAGATCCAGTTCGGCGGGCTGAAGTTCGACGCGCCCGATCCGGCCCAGTTCCGCCACACGCTCAAGGACGGCACCGTGGTCTATCTGGCGCCCAGCCACGAGTTCCCGCTCATCAACCTGAGCATGACCTTCAAGGGCGGCAGCAACCTGGATCCTGCCGACATGGTGGGCCTGGCCGCCATGACCGGCCGCATGGTGCGCGACGGCGGCACCGTCACCATGAAGCCCGGGGAGCTGGACGAGGCCTTCGACTTCATGGCCACGCAGGCCGGCGCGGGATGCGCAGAGACCACCAGCTCGGCCAACCTCAACTGCCTCAAGAGCAACTTCGACGAGAGCCTGAAGCTGTTCGTGGACATGCTGCGCAACCCTGGCTTCGACACGGGACGCCTGGAGACCAACCGCGGACAGGCCCTGGAAGGCATGAAGCAGCGCAACGACGACGCCAAGAGCATCATCGGCCGCGAGTGGAGCGCCTTGCTGTACGGTCGCGACCACTTCGAGGCCCGTCAGCCCACCGAGAAGGGCCTGAAGTCCGTCACCCCGGACGCCATGCGCCAGTTCCACAAGCGCATCTTCAACCCGGGCAACGCCATCGTGGCGGTGAGCGGCGACTTCGAGCCCACGGAGATGCTGGCCAAGCTGGAGAAGGCCTTCGACGGCTGGGAGCGCGGCCCGGTGCAGGCGGATCCGACGGCGCCCACCCAGACGCTGCAGCCCGGCCTCTACCACGTGCAGAAGGACATCCCGCAGGGCAAGGTGCAGATCGGGCTGCGCTCCATCAAGCGCGACGACCCCGACTACATCCCCTACATGATGCTCAACGACATCCTGGGCGGCGGCGGCTTCACCAGCCGAATCATGACCCAGGTGCGCAGCAACGAGGGCCTGGCGTACTCCGCGGGCAGCCGCCTGAATCCGAAGGTGTACTACCCCGGCGAGTGGCGCGGCAGCTTCGAGAGCAAGAGCCCCACCGTGGCACTGGCCACGAAGATCGTGCTGGACGAGATGCAGAAGATCCGGGACAACCCTGTGACCGACGAGGAGCTGGAGACCACCAAGAAGCAGCTCATCGAGACCTTCCCCCGCACCTTCGAGAGCAAGCCCGCCATGCTGGGCGTGTTCGTGGGCGACGAGTGGACGAACCGGCCGAAGGACTTCTGGAAGACCTTCCGCGACAAGGTGAACGCCACCACCAAGGAGGACCTGCAGCGCGTGGCGCAGAAGTACCTGGACCCCAGGCAGGTGGTGATCCTGGTGGTGGGCGACTGGAACGCGGTGGGTCCCGGCGACCTCAACGGCCGCGCCCGGATGGCGGACTTCTTCGGCGGCAAGGTCACGCACCTGCCGCTGCGCGACCCGATGACCATGGAGCCCATCGCCGGCAGCGACCAGGTGCCGGCCAAGGGCGCCGGCGACGCCAAGCCGGCCTCGGGCGGCGGCAAGCCCGACGCTTCCGCGGGCGGACCGAAGCCCGCCGCGCGCAAGCCGGCGGGCAAGCCGGCGACGAGCGGCCCCGGCGCTCCCGGCAACGGCTGAACCGACGCATCCGGCGACCAGACAAAGGCGACGGGCCGCACCCTCCTGCGGCCCGTCGCTTTCGTTCTGGCTCCGCGCGGCACTCCCCGTCGCGGGGCCCCCTCGTTGCGCGCGCCTTGGTGTCGGCCTTTGGCGCGGCCCTTTCCTGCACCGAATACGGGGTGGGCGGCGGCGTGTGTGATGGCGTGCGAAAGAGCCGTTTCCGGGCCGCGAAGGCGGTTTCCTGCAGCCCCGGCCCCCCCTACCATCGCCGGAATGCCAGTGCTCGCCGAAGACTCCGCCCTCACCCTGCCCCCGGGCCGTGACGCCCGGATGGAGGCCATCGAGCGCAAGGTGCGTGCCGGCCAGCGGCTGGACGAGGCCGACGGACTGGCGCTGTACGAGACGCCGGACGTGCACCGCGTGCTGGCGCTGGCCGACCTGGTGCGCCGCCGACTGCACGGACGCGCCGCGTACTTCAACATCAACCGCC
>CAZKHO010000011.1:0-30510 GCA_964552505.1 uncultured Bifidobacterium sp.
ACGCGCTTCCCGCCGCCGGCCGAGTTCGAACTGGACACCCATCTGCGTGGCGCGTGGGAACTCTTCCGCACGGACTCGGATCACGATCGCCGGATCGAGGTGGTGGTGGAGTTCGACAGGCGGTTCAGCAAGAACATCGTGGAGACCATGTGGCACAGCACCCAGACCACGGAGCCGCTCGCGGACGGTGGGGTGCGCTTCACGGCGTGCGTGAACGCGTTCGACGAGATCCTGTGGTGGGTGCTGCAGATGGGGTCCCATGCACGCGTGGTGGCGCCGGCGGCGCTGCAGCAGCTGGTCTGCGACGAGGTCGAGCGAATGCGGAGGCTGTATGCGTGAACCGACGAGCGGAACTGGTGCCGGTCAGCTGATCGCCTGCTTCAATCCGCTGTACCGCCCCTATCTGGTGGTGACCATCGGACTCACCATGGCAGCGACCGTGATCGGCCTGCCGATCGCCGTGATCTGGTTCTGCGGCGTCGGCCAGTGGTGGGCGCGCCACTACTTCGACCTGCTGCAATGCGAGCTGGGCGAGCGCACGCTGCGATTCCGCAAGGGCATCCTGTTCCAAGTGGAGAAGACGATCCCCCTCGAGAACATCCAGGATGTGACCTTCATCGAAGGGCCGGTGCTGCGGCGCTTTCACCTGAGCACGCTGAAGTTCGAGACCGCGGGCCACAGCGTGGGCCAAGCCCATGACATGCACCTCACCGGCATCATCGATGCCCACGAGTTCCGCAACCGCATTCTGGAGGCACGCGAGGCGCTGCGTGCGCAGCGCACGGGCCATGGCCTCGCGGGCGCCTCCGACGCGGCGCCGACCGAAACCTTGCAGCGCATCGCCGACCGACTGGACGAGATCGCGGCGCTGCTTCGTGATCGACAGGGCGCGTGAGCCCCCTGCCGCTCGCCCGCTTCAAGAACGACAGAACGCGACCGTCAGGTCGCGTTCTGGCGTGAAGGAAGCGGAGAGGGTGGGATTCGAACCCACGAGCAGGACAAGCCCGCTACTAGTTTTCGAGACTAGCTCCTTCAACCGCTCGGACACCTCTCCGAGAAGTCTCTTGCGGCAGTATCGGTCGCAGGGCCCCACGCCGCAAGCGGCGGAGGCTCCACGAGAATCAGCCCTTCTTCTTCGAGGGCGGGGTCAGGTCGCTGGCGTCCCAGTCGACCGTGATCTTCTCTTCCATGATCTCGGCCACCACGATCTCCAGGTCGCTGCGCGGCGGGTTGCCACGGTCGACCAGCGGACGGGCACCCTCGATGAGCTCCTGCAGGCGCTTCTGGATGAGCGCCGTGAGCTTGAAGCGGCCACCGAACTTGTCCACGATGTCGTCGCTGAGCAGGGCTTCGATCACGGTCTGGGTCCTCCGAAGGGGCGTTTCGCCGAGCCGCACAGTGTAGCCGAAGCCCGGCCACGCCGGGAAGCCCCCCGGCGCCCCGGACCGAGGCCCCGGGACGCCCCGCTACCCTGCGTTCATGACGCGTTTCGCGCACCGCCTCCGGCGCTCCTGGGAGGGCCCCGGCCCCGTGTGGACCGGACGGCGTGCGCCATGAGCGGATCCCTGCGATTCTCCGCCCGGATGCGGGTCCGCCTGGACCGCGACTTCCGCCGCGCCTTCGACCGCCGCCTCCGCCGCGACCTGGGCTTCGCGTCGCTGCTGGCCGCCGCCAACGGCCTGACCCACGCGCGCCTGGGCATCAGCATCTCGCGCCGGGTGGGAACCGCGGTCCGACGGAACCGCATCAAGCGGCTGCTGCGCGAGGCCTTCCGACTGGAGCAGCGAGCCATGCCCGCCGGCGTGGACCTCATCGTGCAGGTGCGTCCGCACCAGCCGCGCGAACTGGACGCCTACCGCGCCGCTCTGCTGGAGCACGCGCCGCCGCTGGGCGCGCTGGCCCTCACGGAACCGGGTCGAACCCCGAGCCGCCCCACGGGTGGCAGCGAAGCAGCCGGCGAAGCGTGAGCCAGGTGCCGCGCAGCGCCCCGTGCCGCTCGTAGGCCTCGATGGCGTAATGACTGCAGCTGGGCGCGAAGCGGCATCTTCCGCCGAGCACCGGCGACAGCACCACCTGATAGACGCGCACCATCCGGATCGCCGCCCACGCCAGCGGCCCGGTCCGCGGCGCAGGCGCGTTCACGGCAGCTCGCGCACCGGATTGCGGACCCGCCCCACGCCGGCGATCTCCACCTCCACCACGTCCCCCTGCTTCAGCCACACGGGCGGATTGCGGGCGCTGCCCACGCCGGACGGCGACCCGGTGAGGATGATGGTGCCCTCCAGCAGCGTCATGCCGCGGCTGAGCATGGCCACCAGGCGCGGCACGGAATGGAACATCTGACCGGCCACGGCGTCCTGCATCAGCTGCCCGTTCAGCCGCGTCTGCAGGCGCAGGTGCGACCAGTCGGCCACTCTGGACGCCGGCATGGGCTCCGACAGCGGGCAGAAGGTGTCGAAGCTCTTGCCGCGGCAGAACTGGCCGCCGCTGCCCTGCTTCTGCCACCATCGCGCGCTCACGTCGTTGGCGGCGCGGAAGGCGCCGATCACGGACAAGGCATCCGCCTCCGGCACGTCCCGGCAGTCGCGTCCGATCTCCAGCGCCAGCTCGCCCTCGAAGTCCACCTGTGGACCGTGCTCGCGGCAGATGGGCGGAATCTGGATGGCGTCCCCGTCGCGGATCACGCTGGCCGGGTTCTTCAGGAACAGGATGGGGTTGGGATCCGTGGTGCCGCCCATCTCGCGGGCGTGCTCCGGATAGTTGCGTCCGATGGCCAGGATGGCGGGCGGAAGGTGTCGCATCACTTGTGCAGCGCGTCCGCGCGATTCTCCTCTTCCTGCTGCTGCGCGCGTCGCTTCACCAGTTCGGCCTGCGCCTGCCGGTACTCCTGCATGCCCGGCGGCTCCGGCAGCATCTGGTCGATGGGGTAGGCGCCGGCCAGCGCGCTCTCCGCCAGCTCCGCGGTCAGGGCGGGCTTCACCTGGTCGTACGCCATGCGTCGCTGCTCCTCGCCGGCACGGTTGTACAGCACGAAGCGATCCAGCAGCGGCTGATTGCGGTCCAGCAGCATCTGCGTGAACACCGTGGCCACGCTGCCTCGCAGATCCTCCACCAGCGCCGCCATGCGCTTCTCGCCGAACTTGTTCACGAAGTCGGTGTACCGCGTGCTCTGGAAGTAGTCGGTGAGTTCCTTGGCGAACTTGAGCGCGTCGTCCAGCACCTTCCGGTTGCCCAGCAGGAGGCCCTCGCGGAAGCCGCGCTCCAGGGCCGCGTACACGTCGGTGCGGGCCACGTCCGGGACCATCTCGTACTCGCCGTAGGTGGTGTCGCGGACGAAGTCCTCCACGGGCATCGCGTACTTCGAGTTGGGGATGAGGGCGCCGCGTCCGTAGAGACCGTCCAGGGTCTCCATGATCTCCTGCGCGCCCTGGACGTCGCCGCTTCGGTAGAGCTGGCGGATGGCCTGGGCCATGAAGTTCTCGTGGAAGTCGCAGAAGGTGTCGCCACCTGCGCCACGGGTCTTGTAGTGCTTCTGGTAGAGCTCACGGAAGTAGCGCTCGATGCTCTTGATCCAGCGCGTGTCCTGCATGCGGCTGGGGTTGTCGTTGGAGAACGGATCCACGCCCATCAGGCCGGAGTGGTTGAGCGCCTGCATGGCCTGGATGGTGGTTCGATCGTTGTTGATGATCTTGTAGACGTCGTCCTCGGCCGTGTAGCGCGCGGCCCCCTGCTCGGCGCCGATCTTGCCCCAGTAGAAGGCGTGCGCCTGCGGATGGCGCCAGTCCAGCGGACCCCAGTCCCGGATCTGGTCCGCCATGCGCGATGGATCCATGTTGTAGTCGTCGCGCAGCGTCTTCTTGCGGAGGAAGGCCAGCAGCTCGCGCCTGGCCGGCTCCATCTTGGGATCGCCCAGCACCTTGTCGAAGGTGGCGTAGACCGGATCGTTGGCCGCGTACTGCTGCTCCAGGCCCAGCAGCTTGGCGTAGGGCGAACGCTTGACCGCCAGCCACTTGCCCACGTTCATCAGGAAGTCGCGGTCCAGCCGGAACGCGAACCGACGGTCGAACGGCGAGAGGCCCTCCGTGAGCCGTCGCTCCAGCTCCACCACCTCCGGATGCAGGCGCTCCAGCTCCTCCTGGGTGTCGGGCGCGGCCGCGATCTCGCGCATGGCCTTCTCGCGGTCGGCCTGCTCCTTGGGCGGGGCGCCCAGCAGGAAGTGCCACTCCTTGGCGAACTCCCGCTTGTAGAAGAGATGCGCGTCGTCGCTGACGCCGTCGATCTTGTGGGCAAGCCAGAAGCTGAGGTCCTTGTTCAGGCCCAGATCGTTGGGGTTGTAGCGAAGCCCGCGATTGCGCACCAGGTCGATGCCCGCCTTCACCCAGGCCCACCGCTCCTGCGGCGTGTTGGTGAGCACGCTGATGTTGTAGGCCATGTTGTGGCCGTGGAAGCCCCACACCTCGGCGAAGCGCGGCTGCATCTTGGTGATCAGGTCGGCGTCCGCCATGGCCTCGTAGAACAGGCCCTGGTCCTTCTGCTGCTGCAGCTTGATCCAGAGGTAGTTGGCGATGAGCCCGCGCAAGGCGCCGATGGCGGTGCCGATGGCCACGATGGGCGGCGCACCCTCGATGGGATCGCTGGTGTAGCGGATCCCCTCCACGCGGGCGATCTCGAGCAGCCGGGGCACCATGCCGCCGCTGGCCAGGGCGCCAAGGACCAGCACCAGCACGCACGCACCCTGAAGCAGGCGGTCACGCATGGCTCAGCCCTGCCCCGAGTAGATGGCCAGTTCCTTGCGCCGGAAGGCGGCCCAGCCCACCAGCAGCGCCACGCCGGTCCAGCCCAGACCGATCACGGCCGCGGCCTCGGCCAGCTCCGTCCAGCTCACGTTCACGCCCTGCACCAGCGACTCGTTGGCCCCCACCCGACCGAACGGCCGCAGCAGGAACTCCATGACGGCGGCCACCGCCAGCACGGTCTCGCGGATGGCCATGCCGATGGGGCCGGGCCCCAGATCCACCAGCGGATAGCGAAGGCTGTCGGCCAGGAACGGACTCATGCTCCCGGCCAGGAAGATGCCGAAGGAGAGCAGGCAGGCCACCGGGAAACTGAGGAAGGTGGCGCTGCACACCGCCAGCATGGCCAGGAACGAGAGCTTCACCAGGTTCACGCCCATGGCGCGCAGGTAGTTGGCCTCGAAGCCGCCCACACGGTACATCACCGCCACGCCGTCCTCGTCCCAGTTGAAGGTGAACGGACCGGGCGCGAACTCCTTCGACTTGGAGTCGAAGGCCACGTTCATGAACTCGATGGAGAGGTTTCCGTCGTCGTCCACCAGGTCGGCGGGGACCGCCAGCGTGCTGGCCTGCGCCGGCACGAATCGGCGGTCGATCCAGCTGCCGTCACGGAAGCGGAAGAGGATGGGATAGACGCTGTGCGACTCGCTGGCGCCGGCGTGCAGCAGGAAGCGCAGCGAGATGGTCCCTCCAGCGTTGCGGGCCGGACCCAGTCCCGGGAACACCAGCGTGCGGCTCTCGCCCGGCGCCACCTGTCGCTGCGCGGCCAGGTGCGCCTTCTGACGGTCGGTGGCCAGGGTGCGCCGCACGTCCTCCAGCTTCTGGCGCCCGGTGCGGAGATCGTCCTTGAGGACGGCGTCGGCCTCGATGGCCGCGTCGATGGCGGCCTGCAGTTCCACGCCGCCCAGTCGCTCGTACGGAGGACGGCTGGACTCCCGAGCCGCCAGCACCTCGTCACGCACCGCGATGCGGTCCAGGTCGTCCATGGCCGGGCGCGTGCGCATCCACTGCACGAACAGGAAGATGCCCACCCCGCACACCAGCAGCAGCACGGCGTTGAGGCCCACCAGCCCCAGCCACTTGCCCAGCAGGTAGCTGAAGCGATCCAGCGGCTTGGTGAGCAGCTGCCAGATCTGCCGGTCGCGGATCTCGAAGGCCACGGTGGCGCACCCCAGCATCAGGGTCATGCACGCGGCGCAGACGTAGGCCAGGTCCAGGCTGCGGGCCATGAACGTCTGGATCTGGTACCGCAGCGGGCTGGCCGGGTCGATGAACAGCGGGATCAGCGGAAGCACCACCAGCAGCGCCGCGATGAACGCCAGACTGATGCGCAGGCGGACCGCCTCTCGAACCACCGTCTGCCCCACCGCCGCGAAGCCGGCCCGCCCGCCCAGCACCAGCAGCAGCGTGCGCATCAGCAGCGTGAAGCTCACCACCAGACCGGCCATGCCCGTGGCCACGAACGCCACCGAGTTCCGGCCGGTCAGCAGCCCGAACACCGCGATGGCGCCCGCCACCACCGTCACGCCCAGGAATCCGGGGAACAGGCCCAGCCAGACCGAGCCCACGCTGGCCGCCAGCAGCACCGCCGCCACACCCACGGGCATCCACGGGCTCTCCACCAGGAAGAACGGCGACCACTCCGGGTAACGCGGCAGAACCAGCATCTCGGCGATCACCGGCACGTCGATGACCCGCCCCTTGGTGTCGAACAGCTCCTTGCCGGCCTGCTGCAGACGCGGATTGGTCAGCTTCTCGCCGAAGACCGCCACCTCGCCGCGCTCCAGCAGCGCCACCGCCACCGGATCGCGCTCCACCAGGTTGGCCTTGGACAGCGCGTCGATCACTTCACGACGTTCGCGCTCGATCCGGAGCGACGCCACCAGGAACGGGGACGCCGCGCCCAGGATCACCACCAGCAGCGCGGCCGTCAGCGCCCAGCGCACCCCGGTCCGCTGCAGCGCCTCGCGGATGCGCGCGCGCAGGCGCGGGGCCGCCTCGCTCATGTGCGACCGCCCTCGTCACCGTCCACCAGGCGGTCCAGCAGACCTCGGTCCACCGGGCCCTTGGGAGCCTCCGGCGCAACCGTGCGCGGCGCCTGCGGCTTGCGGGCCGGTTCCTGCGGCTCCACGAGCGCGGAAAGATCGGGCTTGGCCGGCTCCGACACCGCGGCCGGCGCTT
The DNA here is from genome assembly GCA_964552505.1 of uncultured Bifidobacterium sp. GTDB lineage: Bacteria > Planctomycetota > Phycisphaerae > Phycisphaerales > SM1A02 > SYAC01. The sequence goes on from CAZKHO010000011.1 coordinate 6,975, forward strand.
GAACGGTGGCGGCGGGCGCCTGCGTCTTCGGCGCCTGCACCAGCGAATCCACCAGACCCGCGCCTTCGGACTCCGCCGCCAGGAACTGCGCCACCTTCCCACCGTGCAGGGCGCCGCTGGTGGTGGCCTGCTCCGCGCGAGCCTGCTCCACGATGCGCATGAAGAGATCCTCCAGCCGTTGCCGCGGCGCATGCACGCTGTCCAGCTGCACGCCGTCGGCGGCCAGCGCACGACGCACATGCTCCACCACCTCGGTGGGCAGACGACGCGTCTCGATCACGGTGCGGTCGGTGTCCTGCAGCAGGCTCTCGCCGGTTCCGGCGGCGCGGATGCGGCCGCCGTACAGCACCACCATGCGATGGCACACGTCCTCCACGTCCGCAAGCAGGTGGCTGGACAGCAGGATGGTCTTGCCACGGCGTCCCAGTTCCACCAGCAGGTCCTTCACCTGCCGGGTCCCGATGGGATCCAGACCGCTGGTGGGCTCGTCCAGGATCAGGAACTCCGGATCGTTGATGAGCGCCTGCGCCAGTCCCAGGCGCCGAGCCATGCCCTTGCTGAACTCGCCCACCGGGCGATGTCCCACCTGGTGCAGGCCCACCATCTCCAGAAGCTCCTCGCACCGACGTCGGCGCAGGCGCCGCTCCAGTCCGAAGAGCTTGCCGTAGTAGTCCAGCGTCTCCATGGGATTCAGGAAGCGGTAGAGGTAGCTCTCCTCGGGCAGGTAGCCGATGCGGGCCTTCACGCGCACGTCGTCGGGCTGGTGGCCCAGCACCTGCAGGCGGCCGCGCGTGGGGCGCAGCAGCCCCAGGATCATCTTGATGGTGGTGCTCTTGCCGCTGCCGTTGGGGCCCAGCAGGCCGAAGATCTCGTGCTGCCCGATGTGGAAGTCGATGGCGTCCACGGCCACCGCGCGAGCACGGAGCCAGAAGTCGCTGAAGACCTTGGTGAGGCCCGCGGCCTCCACCACGCGGTTGGACTCGCCGGCGCCGCTCACTTGTTCTCCCGGCCGAAGCCCTTCTCGCCCTTGGCATCCAGTCGGCGTCCCGCCTGGTTGATCATGATCTGGCGCACGCCCAGGTTCCAGCTGGGCATGAGCGCGTCCTGCATCTCGCGCATGCGCTTGCGGCGATCCAGCTCGGCGTTGCGCCGAAGCTGCATCACGTCCGGGCTGCTCTGGATGGCCAGCTGGCTCAGCTGCATCTCCGGCGGCATGCTGAACACCTCGGCCTCCCGGTTGGCCAGCACGGAGCGCACCGTCTCCAGCCAGAGCTGGCGGACCAGCTGGCGCGGATTCTGCTGGAACGTGTCGCGAAGGCCCTCCAGACGGCTCAGTTCCTTGCCCAGCGTTCCGGTGATGGAGCCCTGGAAGGCCTTGGCACGGTTCACCATCAGCGCCGCCTGGCCCGAGGTCTCCTTGGAGTCCAGCCGGTCGCCGATCTGCTTGAGCAGCGCCTCGGCCGCGGGGCGATCGCCGGAGGCCAGGACGGTCTCGTAGCGGTCGATCAGCGCCAGCAGCTGCTCGTATCCCTTGCCGGCGGCCTCCACCAGCATCTTGGTGGCGTCCTGCCGCGCCTTGTCCACCGCGGTCTTGGCATCTTCCTTGTTCCTCTGCACGCGACCCAATTCGTTGCGGACCGCGAAGGGGGCGCTGCGCTCCGGCAGCGAGACCCGCACCAGCCGGATGCCGCTCTGCATGCCGTCCAGCACACGCTGTGCCTCGACCTGGATGGCCGCCACCGGCTGCTCGCGCTGGTCCACCAGCTCCGCCAGCGTCAAGCGGGCCCCCGCCACCACCACCCCGCGCTGCAACGCCACGCGCACCAGGCGGTCCGACTGCTCCAGGTCGATCGCCTGCAGGAACCGGACCGGGTCCTCCACCGAGTATTCGGCCGTCAGCTGCAGGTGCGCCAGGTCGCCTTCGGCGGTGATCACGGACCCGTCGGAACCCGGCTTCAGCGGCTGCGTGCCGTCGGCGTTCTCGATCTGCTGCTCCACGGTGACGGCCCTGCCGGACGCCTTGGGCCAGAACTCGCTGCGCACGTCCACGGAACGGCGGACCTCGAAGGCCGTGATCTCGCCCACCGGGTACGGCCAGAACGGCGTCAGTCCCGGCGACAGCGCCTCGTCGCCCGAATCCCCCACCACGCGCCCGAAGACCGTCTTCACGCCGCTGAAGCCCTCCTTCACGGTGTGGAAGCCGGAGAAGAGGAACGTGACCAGCAGGCCCAGGATGGCGAACTGCAGCAGCCGGTAGCTGAGGCGGAGCGCCTCGGCCAGGCTCTGGTTGGCCGGATCCATCGCCTGCCGGATGGCGGCCTCGGCGGCCACCGGCTCGCTGACCTGCAGCTGCGCGCTGGCGCCGCGGCGCGGGCCTTCACCGTCCTCGGGCTGTTCCACGTCCAGGTCGGCCATGTCAGCGGGATCCCTGCACGCCCGAGGAACGCGGCTGCGGAATGCCCTTGGCATCCGTGGGCGCGTCCAGGTTGATCATGTGGAACGGCGGCTTGGTCATGTCGGTCACGAAGGTGGTGCTGCCGTTGAGGCTGGTCTTCAGCGTGTCCAGCCACGCCAGGAAGATGGCCAGGTCGGCCTCCTTCTTCATCTCCTCGTAGTACCGCGCCGCCTCCTTGTTGCCCTCGGCCTCGATGGACGCGGCCCACTGCTCGGCGAAGCTGCGGATGGTGTCGGCCTGCGTGGCGGCCATGCTCTTGATGGCGTCCGCCTCGGCCTGACCGCGGCTCTCCTCCAGATTGGCCAGCGTCTCCTGCACGGCGCTCATGCGCTTCACCACGGCGATGCTGGTCTTGGGCGGAAGGACGATCTGGCTCAGGCCCACGGTGACCGCCTCCACGCCGTCCATGGGATTGCGCTTGAGGTCGGTGAGGATCGCCTGCTCCGCGTCCGGCAGGCGGCTGTTGGCGCCGATCAGGTCGGTGAACGCGAACTGGCCCACCGCACCGCGGACGCTGGCGTTCAGGCGCGTCTCGATCTCCCGGCCGGCCGCGTCCAGCGTGCCGTATCCGGTGAAGAACTTGAGGGCCGCGTCGCCTGCGGGATCCACCCGCCACATCATGAAGGCCTTCACCACCACCTGCTGACCGTCCTTGGTGAGGACCGTCTCCAGGTTGCTCTCGCTCATCTGCTGCCGGGTGTCCAGCTTGGTGACGCCGTCGATGAAGAACGGCGCCTTCAGGTGCAGGCCCGGCTCGCGGATCACGCCCGCCGGCTTGCCGAAGCGCGTGGCCACCGCCACTTCGTGGTAGTTGACGGTGTAGGTGATGTTGAACAGGGTCAGCACCACCACGATCACCAGTCCGGTGACGACGGGAATGGTCTTGTTCACGCCGGGCTCCTCCGCGTGTGCGTCGAACTCATGGGTTGTCCTTCTTCTCGAGATAGTCGGCCAGGTTGAGCCCGCTGTCGGGCTGCTGCATCTGGATGTCGACGCGGACCTTGGAGGGGTCCACGCCCAGCACGTACTTCTGGCGCACGCCGGCCAACGACAGCGCCAGCGTCTCCATGGTGCGGCGCTGCATGAACAGCTCGGGCGCAGCGTGATAGGCGGCCGCCTGGCCGCGCACCTGGTCCGACGTGCGGTGGGCCTCCATCAGGAGCGCCCATCGGCGGGCGCGGGCCTGCTTGATCTGCGTGGCCGCGAGCCCGCGGCTCTCTCCCAGCAGACGCTCCACTTCCTGGCGCGCCTTCTGCGTGGCGGGATCCGACTCGCCCTTCTCCCGGAGGGACGCGCGCCACGCCTCGATGGACGCCACCACCGGCTCGGCCAGACGGGCGTCACCGAGCAGCCGCGCCATGTTGGCTCCCACGGTCCGCTGCGCCTCCTCACGGACCTTCCGCGCGTTCTGCACGTCGATGGAGAGCTCCTCGAAGAGCGGCGCCGACTCGCCGGGCGGCCGCAGCGACGGAATCTGGATGCTCACCACCTCCACGCCCGTCCGCTGCCGGTCGAAGGTGGCCTGCAGGCGCTCACGCAGGCTGGTGGCCAGCTGCGTGCCGCTGGGGCTCAGCACCTGATCCAGACGCTGCGTGGACAGGAACTGCGTCACCTCTCGGCGCGCGATCTCGCGCAGCGCCACCTCGCGCAGTTCGAGTCCCGCCTTGCGGACGCGCGCGTCCGCCGCGAAGTTGAGCCAGTCCAGGAGACCGTTCGAACGGACGCGCCAGTTCAGCACCAGATCCGCGTCCACCAGGGCGAAGCGCGCGCTGATGCCCTTCAGCTGCTCGTCCACGGCGGTCTCCGCCGCCTGCACGCCCCCCGGAAGCGGTCCCGGCGTGGCGGCCGCCGCCTCGCTGCCGCGCCCCAGATCGCGACCCACCTCGTCGCCCACGGCCGGCGCCGTCACGATGTAGCTGCGGCGGTCGTCGTCCTTGGCCTCGCCCCACAGGTTGACCTTGCCCACCTCCATCGACTGCACCTGCAGCGGGAGCGCGCGGATCTGCGAGATCTCCACCACCTCGGCGGTCTCGAAGGGCCACGGCAGCTTCCACATGAGCGTGCCCTGGTGCACGTCGCCCACGATCTGTCCGCCACGGAGCCGGATGGCCTGCTGTCCCGGACCCACCACCACCACGGAGCTCAGCGCCACCAGCGCCACCAGCGCAAGCGCGGCCAGCGCGCCCACGCTGCGAAGCATGAGCTTGTAGCCCCAGCTGCTGGTGATGTCGAAGCCGAACTGGTAGTTGACCGCCTCGTTGATGCCGCGGACCAGGTTGTCCGGCGCCGCCAGCAGTCCCAGGACGCGGCTGTCGAACGCCGGCCGCGGCACTTCGCCCACGCGACGCGGACGGTAGAGGTTCAGCACCCAGTTCAGCAGGATCTCGCCGGAGAGCGCCACCTGGAAGCCGGCCATGCCGAAGGCCGTCCACTCCATGACGCCCGGCTTCTGGAACACGTGGAAGACGATGCCCACGGCCATGGCCACCATGGTGAGCGCCGTTCCCACCATGAAGCCCGCGCCGCCGCGCAGGTTCTGCCAGGCGGGCTGACGGGACATGCCGGCCACGAATCGCGCGAAGATGAACGCGGCCAGCGCCACCGAGAGACACACGGCCAGCTGCCAGCCCAGCGCACCGCCGATGCCGAACCCGGCGCCTTCGGGGCCCGGATCCTGCATCTCTCGAAGCCTGGACCAGTTCCAGACGCCGAACGCCGCCAGCAGCGCCGCCGCGCCCAGGCTGGCCGCCGGCATCAGCCACTGGTGCATCTGGCGCAGACGGCGCGCCGCGGCATCCTGATCGGGCGCGCTGCGCTCGAACATGGTGGTGTCGCCACGGGTGGCCGCCAGTTCCTCCCGCTCCATCGCCTCCAGGCGCTCCAGCCGGTGCTGATGGAACACCACGGCCAGCGCCGCCCAGACCAGCGTGCCGGTCAGGGCGTAGGTGCTTGCGATCTCGAAGCTGGTGTCGCCCGCGGATCGGCCGTACACCAGCATGACCAGCCCCATGGCCAGCTGCAGGAGCAGTCCGAAAATCGCGACGCGGGCGGCTTTCTGGAAGGCGACGTGGTCGATGCGCATGCGTGGGTCCGGGCGGGACCGGATGGTAGCCGATCGGGTGGCGATCCGGCCCGAACCCGCCCTACTCGGGACCCGACCTCGGGTTCGCGCCCACCCGCTAACCTGACGCGACCCACCGAGTCAACCATGGCCTGGATCGAGCAGCTTCTCGCCATCACCCGAAACACCTTCCTGGAGAGCATCCGGCAGCCTGTGGCGCTGGTGATGCTGGTGATCGGCACCCTGTTCATCGTGCTGTCGAACCCGTTCGCGTCCTTCACCATGCAGGACGATCAGCACATGTTCATCGACATCGGCCTCTCCACCATCTTCACCTGCGGCGCCATCCTGGCGGCCTTCCTGGCCTCGGGGGTGGTGAACCGGGAGATCGAGAACCGCACCGTGCTGACCGTGGTGAGCAAGCCCGTGCCCCGCCCCATGTTCGTGCTGGGCAAGTTCGCGGGCGTGGCCTCGGCGGTGGTGGCGGTGACGCTCTGGCTGGCGTTCGTGTTCGTGCTGGCCGAACTGCACGGCACCATGCCCACGGTCCGCACCCCGTGGCACCAGCCCGTGCTCACCTTCGGCACCGTGGCGCTGGTGCTGGCCTTCGCGGCCGGCACCTGGGCCAACTACTTCTACGGCAGCAACTTCATCGCCACCACCATCCTGCTGGGCAGCGGACTCCTGGCGCTCGCCTACACGCTGAGCCTGCTGTTCAAGCCGGACTGGGGGTCGGAGAGCGTCTCCGTCAGCTTCAGGCCCGAGCTCTGGAAGGCCATCGGCACGCTTCTGCTGGCGGAAGTGGTGCTGGGAGCCATCGCGGTGGCTGCCAGCACGCGGCTGGGTCAGGTGCTCACGCTGGCGCTGGTGCTGGGACTGTTCGTGCTGGGGCTGCTCAGCGACTGGATGTTCGCCCGCAAGATCGAGCAGCTGAATGCCATGCTCTCCCGCATCCCCGCGGACCAGCAGCACTGGTGGGACGCCATGCATCTGGAGTGGGGTGCGTATCGCTCGCTGCAGGCCGTGGTCCCCAACTTCCAGGTGTTCTGGCTGGCGGACGCGGTGACGCAGAAGAAGCCGATCGGCCTGGAGTACCTGGCCTTCGCGGTTCCCTACGGCCTGGTGCTGATCGTCATGGCGCTGGCCGCCGGCATCATGCTGTTCCAGCGACGCGAGGTGGGCTGAGTCAGACGCCGGAACCCGGCACCTGCCACTCCACCAGCGCCTCGCGACCGCGACGACCGAAGACGAAGATGGCGGCCACGGCCGGCGGGACCACCGCGAGGACGCCGCCGCAGGCCAGCGTCATGGTCACCATGAATCGCTCGAAGCCTGCGGGCAGCTGGGGCGCCTTGGCGCCGGCCTTCTCCGCCTGCTCCTCCATCCGATCCCGCATGGCGGCCTCGAATTCCTCGCGATGCGTCGCCATGAAACCGATGGATCCCAGCTGCACCACCAGCGTGAGCGGAATCCAGGCGCGCATGAGCTGGATCGACGCCGCCCGTCGACGGAGCAGCTGCACGCCCGCAAGCACCAGCAACGCCGCCGCCGCCGCGCCCGCCGCGGTCAGGGCCGCGCCCACGCCTGCACGCATGAAGGGCGGCTGCTCCTGCTGACCCACGCCGGCCAGCGCGGCCGCGGCCGAGATCACTCCGATGCCGCCCCACAGCACGGCCAGGATGCCGATCACCGTGGGCCACGTCCTGCGTTCGGGCTCCAGATACGGCGCCGCCTGCACGGGCTGCGTCTCCATGGCCTCAGCCCTGCGCCTTCTTCGCGGCCGCGATCCGCTTCTTGAGATCCTCGATGCATCGGTCGATGCCCACGCTCACCACCTTGGCCTTGCCCGCGCCGTCCGGGGCGCTGCGGTACTTCGGCTCCAGATCGGGCGCCAAGGTGTCGATGTCCTGCGGCAACAGCGGGCCACCGCCCTCCATGCCTTCGGCCACCGGCGGCGCCTTCTTCCAGAGCGACTGCATGCGCCTGTAGATCTCGATCATCTTGGCCAGCTTCTTGGTCTCCGGATCGGAGGACTTGCCCACCACGGCCATGTCCTGCTCGATGGCGGCGCGCTCCTTCTTGGCCTGCTCGATGGTCTTGTTCCACTTCTCGCCGGTCTGCCGGCCGAAGTCGTTCAGCTCGAAGGTGCCCGGCGCCAGCTGCATGGCCTCGAACAGTTCGGCGTCGGTGTCCGCGACACCGTTGATGTAGCCGCACGCCAGCGCGTTGTCCGCGTTGAAGGTGAGATTGTCCTTCTCGTCGGAGAGGATGACCTCGCCTGTCTTGTCGGGATAGAAGGTCACCTTGCCGGTCTTGGGGTCCTTGGTGTAGCTGGCGATGGCCTCCGACCACACCATGGCACGGGCCACGACAGGGTTGTGTCCGCCCGCCTCCGCCACCTCGGCCACGCGGTCGGACCAGGCCTCACGGTCACGCCCCTGCGAGCTGTGCTGACCGCTGGAGTCGCTGTAGAACTTGGTGATCGACCCCATGGTCCCCACCTTGAAGAAGTAGATCTCGCGGCAGTTGAACGCGGTGAAGGCGGCGCCGGAGATGGCTTCCTCGATCCAGGCGACCAGGCGATGACGCTCCCGGATCTTGGACAGCGTCCGCACGATGCGCTCGCCCTCGGTGACGTCACCGCCACCCGAATTGATGCGCAGCACGATGATCTGGCCGTCGCCGTATTCGTCGGCCTTCTTGGCCACCGCTTCCATCTCCTCGTGTCGGAGGCCGGCTCCCACCATGCCCTTCATGGGCAGGATGAAGACCTGACGCGGCTTCTTGCCGGTGTCCGGCGACTTGGGAACCGGCACGGTGCCCGGCTTGGAACCGGAGCCCGTGGAACCGGCGGCCGGCGGCGCCTTGGCCGGAGACGGCGTCTGCGCCAGGGCCGACACGGACAGCCCGGCCGCAAGGGCCGGGGCGAGCAGCAGGCGGATCACGTCCGGCCTCCCTTCCCACCAGGACCGCTGGACCCGCCGGAACCTCCGGAGCCGCCGCCCTTGCGACTCTCCTTCAGCTCCTTCAGCTTGGCCTCGATGGCGGTCTTCTGCACACCCATCATGCGCCAGCGCATGGCGACGGCCGGGTACCGGTTCATCCCGTCCAGCACCGTCTCCAGCGCCTTCTTGGCCGCCAGGAACGACTTGTTGTCGCCGCCGCCCTTGCTGCGCTCGTATTCGGCCATGGCCAGCTGTCCATCATCCCAGGCCTTGCGCCAGCCTCGGATGTGGTCACCCACGATCTTCTCGCCGTCCTGCCCGGACTTGTTCAGCTGATCGTCCCATTCGCGATAGCCCAGCAGGAACATCAGGTCGGACAGCGAGTCGGCCGAGCCGAGCGAGAGGCCGAAGTCCTCCGCGGAGCGGGCGTCGAAGTTGGCGGTGGACTTGGGGCTGCCGTCGATCACGAAGGTGCCCTTGTCGTCCGACCGCCAGTCGAAGTTCCGCCCCTTCCACGAGACGCTCAGCGTGCGTTCCGGATCCATCATGGCGCTGCCGATCGCCGAGGGACGGTTGCCGGACTGCAGGAAGCCGTTGGCGATGCCTGTGCCGGCGGCCAGCCACTTTCGCCACACCTCGAAGTCGTTGCTCTGCGCCTGACGCGAGACCTTCTCCAGACCGTAGAGCCGGGCGTCGGGATACGTGTACATGTACGGCCACGCCAGCGCGAACACCGTGGCGAATCCCACCGAGTCCTTGACCCACATCACCTGCGGGATGTCCCCGATCTCCTGCTTGAACAGACCCAGCGTGGTACGCATGTCCTCCCAGTCGCTGACGCCGCGTTCACGAAGGCTGTCCTGCTCGGCGCCGGAATACTCCTTCTTCCCGTACTCCGCGCTCTCCAGCCGGATCACCACCAGGTCGGGCTTCTTCGCCTTGATGTCCTTGATGACCTTCTGGTAGACGCTGCTGTGGATGTCGGTGCCCATCTGGCCCTTGCCGTCCATGCCGAACGGCACGATGTAGATCCTGGGGGGTCGGGCCGGGTCCTTCTGGTCGGCCTGCAAGGGGGACGGAGGAGCGGCAAGGGTGGCGGCGGTCACGACCGCGGCCGCGAGAATCGCGAGGCATCGCATGGGACGGGTAGTATACGAGTGCATCACCCCCGGGCCGCGCCGAATCAGCGCTTCCCGGCCAGGTCCAGCGCCATGCGGCGGGCGTCCGCGGGATCGCGGATGCGGCCTTCCAGCTGGGCGTCGTACACGGCGTCCAGGATGTGGCGGAAGGACGGCCCCGGGTGCAGACCCAGCGACTGCAGCACATGGCCGTCGATGAGGGGCGTGGGGGCCAGGCCGGAGGCGCGAAGCGGTTCCAGATCGCTGCGGACGCGGTCCGCCACCTCCTCCGCCTCCGCGGAGACCAGCGCAAGACCGTCCACAAATCCAGGGCCCGCCGCCAGGCGCTTGCGCCATGCCACCCCCCGCTCCGCCCAGCTCGCCAGGAGCGCTTCACGAACCTCCAGCGCATGCGACATGGCGTCCCGCTCGTGGTTGGAGAGCACCATCGCGTCGGTCCAGCGGTGCACGCGCTCCCGCCACGGAAGCGGACCGCCGCGGTCCAGCAGCCATGCGGAGAGCGTGGCCGCCACGGAGGCGTCCGCGGGCAGCGCTTCCACGCGCGGCGTGGTCCGGGCGGAGCCCTCCTCCAGCAGCGTGGCCGGCGCAAGCCCCATCCGCTCGATCATGCCGATCGCGCGCGCGCGGCCTGGATGCGACAGCATCCGCCGCACCTCGTGCCCAACGCGCTCTCGACTGACGCCGCGAAGCTCGGCGGCATGGCGCACCACGGCGGCCTCCGTGGCCGGGTCGACGCGGAGATCGAACCGGGCCGCGAAGCGCACGGCGCGAAGCAGGCGCAGGCGATCCTCCTCCAGGCGCGCGTCGGCGTCCCCGATGGCACGCAGCACGCGCGCCGCCAGATCCGCCTGCCCCCCCACATGATCCACCAGCCGCCCCGACGCCGGATGCAGGAAGAGACCGTTGATGGTGAAGTCGCGGCGCAGGGCGTCGGTGCGCTCGTCGCTGAAGCGCACGTCCTGCGGACGCCGCCCGTCGGCGTAGGCGCCCTCGCCGCGGAAGGTGGCCACCTCCACGGTCCGGCCGCCCAGACGCACCAGCATCACGCCGAAGTGCTCGCCCACACCGCGCGCGTTTGGAAACACCCCGCGCACCGCGTCCGGATCCGCGGAGGTGGCCACGTCGTAGTCCGCCGGCGCCAGTCCAAGCAGCTCGTCGCGCACGCAGCCGCCCGCGAAGTAGGCCACGTGTCCGGCCGCCTCCAGACGCGCGGCCACCTGCGCCGCCGCCTCGCGGGGCGCCATGGGCTCGCGACGGGCCTCAGCCACGTGACGCCTCGCGATCCCGAAGTCCGTTCCACAGACGCGTCACCTCCGCCTGCAGGCGCTGGATGCCGTCGTCGGCGTCGGCCAGCAGCGTGGCCGCGTCGATGGGCTCGCCCACGTCCACCGAGATCCGGCCGCCGGGCCGCGGCAGTCCCCGGCTGGGCGGCCAGGCGCGGAAGCAGCCGTCGATGGCCATGGGCACCACCGGCACGCGCGTGCGTCGCAGGATCAGCGCCACGCCGCGCTGGAAGGGACGGATGGAGCCGTCGTCGCTCCGCCCACCTTCCGGATAGATCACGATGCAGCGGCCGGCCTGCAGCTCCGAGATGGCCGCGCGCATGGCGGCCATGTCGGAGCGCTCCTTGAGCGGGATGGCGCCGAAGCTGGCGATGAGCCGACCGAAGGGCCCGAACGAGAAGAGCTCCATCTTGGCCAGGTAGCCCACCTGCCGATCACGCGCCGCCACGCCGTTCACCACCGGATCCAGGTAGCTCTGGTGGTTGCTGACCACGATGAACGGTCCGTGACGCGGCACGCGGTGCGCGCCGTCCACACGCAGCGTCCACAGCGTGCGCACGATGAGTTCCGCCGTACGTTCGGCCAGGTCCCACCAGATCAGGCCGAACAGGCTCTTTCCGGGCGCGCGCCGGTCGCGCACGCGGCCGATCACGGGTGGGTCGCGGCCGCGGTCGGTCGCGCCAGTCGATCCCCCAGATGGGCGCGCGCCAGCGCCTCCAGGCGCGCCACCACGCCTTCCAGGTCCAGCCCGCTGGTGTCCACCCGCTCGGCACCCTCCGGCACCCGCAGCGGCCCTTCGCTGCGGCCCGAATCGATGCGATCGCGCTCCAGGATGCCCCGGAGGATCTCGCCCTCGTCCGCCGGTCGGCCGGCGGCGCGCAGCTGCTCGGCGCGGCGCCGTGCTCGGACCTGCGGCGCGGCGTCCAGATAGATGCGAAGCGGCGCGTCAGGGAAGACCACGCTGCCCTGGTCGCGCCCCTCCGTCACCAGCCGACGATGCTCGGCCGCGGCGGCCCGCTGCGACGCCACCATCACGCGACGCACCTCGGGGCACGCCGCCACGCGGGAGACGATGCCGGTGACGTCCCCGTCGCGGATGCGCTCGCTCACGTCACGGCCGCCCAGCATGATGCGCGGCGGGCTGCTGCACCAGTCGAAGCGCGGCGGCGTGCGCTCCACCGTGGCGGCCAGCGCCGGGCCGCCGTCCGGATTCAGACCCTGCTCGATCGCCAGCAGCGCGGCGGCGCGGTACATGGCGCCGGTGTCCAGGAACTCCAGTCCCAGACGCTGCGCCAGGCGGTGCGCCACCGAGCTCTTGCCGGTCCCGGCGGGGCCGTCGATGGTGATGATGAGCGGCGCGCTCACACCTCCTCCTCCTGCTGCGATTCGGCGGCCTCCACGGCCTTGAGCGCCTCGCGGAAGAGGTCCCGTGCGGTGACCAGGTGCTTCACGCCGTCGCCCTTGCCGGTCCACTCCAGACTGAGCATGTTGGCGTATCCCACGGCGCGAAGCGTCTCCACGCAGGGCTCGATGGCCCAGTCCACGTGCTCGCCCTTGGCGTTGAAGCCCCGCACCTGCGCCACCATGGCCTGCGCGTACGGCGCCAGCCTGCGCAGCATGTCCCGCATGTTGCCGCTCTCGTGGGCGTGCTGGAACGAGGGCAGCGCGCCGATGCGGAAGCCGCCCACCTTCTTCACCAGCTCCACCAGCGGCTCGCCCTTCTCCAGCACGCCGCCGTGCGGCTGCAGGAGCAGGTTCACCTCGAACCGATCCATCTCCGCCAGCGCCACCCGAAGGCCCTGCGCCGCACGCTCCAGCTGCGCGGGCGTGGTGATGTCCTTCAGCTTGAGCCCAAGGAACGCGCATCCCAGTCGGTTGGACGCCGTGGCCAGGCGACGCACGCGATCCAGCGCCGCCGCCTGACGCGCGTCGGCACCCGCCAGATCCAGCGGCTCGGTCTCCACCAGCATCAGGCAGGGGCACTCCACCCGGTCGGCGCGGTCGCGGATGCGGTCCAGGTCCGCCAGCGACTTGCCGGAGAGCATGTCGGAGGGGAGGTTGAGCCCGCGCAGGTCCAGCTCCTCGCGCGCGAACTGCGGCAGGTCGTGCAGGGCCAGCGGGGACTTCGCGCGGGTGAGCAGTCCCCGGAGCGATCCAGCCGAGAGGGCGATCAGCATCTGGTTCTGCATGCGTCGTCCGGAAAGATAGCAGGCTGGCCGCGGGGCCCTATCATCCCCGCTCCACGGAGATCCCCCCCATGTCCAGTCCCGCCACCTGCCGCTTTTCCGACTCGCACGAATGGTTCCTGGCCAAGGGCCAGGAGGTCACGATGGGCATCACCCAGTTCGCCGCCAACGAGCTGACCGACGTGACCTACGTGCAGCTCAAGCCCGTGGGCACGGCGGTCAAGGCCGGCGAGACCGTGGGCGAAGTGGAGAGCGTGAAGACCACCAGCGAGATCTACGCGGCGGTCTCGGGCACCATCACCGCCGTCAACGAGGACGCCGTGAAGGACCCCTCCCTGCTCAACAGCGACCCCTTCGGGCGCGGCTGGCTGGTGAAGGTGCAGGCCGCGGACGTCTCGCCGCTCTCGAAGTTGATGGACGCGGCGACCTATGACAGCAAGCACGCCGTGCATTGATCCCACCGCCGCGCGGCCCTGCCGCGTGGACGTGCGAGGCGTGCACAAGAGCTATCGCCAAGGCCGCCGCGAGGTGCAGGCCCTGCGCGGCGTGGACCTTCAGGTGGAAGGTCCCGGCTTTCACGCCATCATGGGCCCCTCGGGCAGCGGCAAGAGCACCCTGCTCCACCTGCTGGCCGGACTGGACGCGCCGGACCAGGGCCAGATCGAGGTGGGCGGCGTGGCACTGGCCGGCCTGGACGAGGCCGCGCTCACCCTGCACCGCCGCCGCCGAAGCGCGGTGGTGTTCCAGGGCTTCAACCTGCTGCCCACGCTCACGGCGGTGGAGAACGTCACGCTGCCGGCCACCCTGGACGGCCGCTCCCACGCGGAGGTGGCGCCGCGCGCGGAGACCCTGCTGCGCGAACTGGGCCTGGGTGATCGCCTGACCCATCGCCCCGACGCCATGAGCGGCGGCGAGCAGCAGCGCGTGGCCATCGCGCGGGCGCTCCTGCAGGAACCGGCCGTGCTGCTGGCGGACGAGCCCACGGGCAACCTGGACAGCCAGACCAGCGACCGCCTGTGGCGACTGCTGGCCGAGATCGCGCGGCACCGGCGCATGCTGGTGCTCATGGTCACGCACGAACCCCTGGCCGCCGCGCACTGCGAGCGCGTGCACGTGCTGCAGGACGGTCGCGTGGCCGGAAGCCTTGACGTCGATGCGATGGATCCTTCCCAGCTGGCGGTTCGCGTGGCGGACACTCTCCGCGCGTCCCGCGCGTAGCGCGCTGCTCGCCACGGCGATCGCGCTGGCCACCGCGCTCGTGTGCGCGGTCAGCACCGGTCTGCAGACGGCGCAGGCCAACCTGGAGCAGCGCGTGCAGCGGCTGCTGGGAGCGGTGGACGCGCGCCTGGTGCAGCAGGCCGGCGCGCCCTTCGACGCCGCGCTGGCGGAGGACGTGCGGCAGTGGCCCGGCGTGGCCGCGGTGCAGGCGCGTCTCTCCGGCTCGCTGACGCTGGCCCGCGCCGACGACGGCCGCGACGAGCAGGGACGCCTCCGCCGAGCCACCGCGCAGGCCCGCGGCCTGGACGCCACCGCCGACGAGCGCTTCGAGGGCCTGCCCATGCTCCAGGGCCGCCGCCCCGCCGCCCCGGACGAGATCGCGCTGGACCCCATGACCGCCAAGGCGCTCGACGCGCGCGTGGGCATGCGGGTGCGCGTGGTGCGCCTGGGCCGGCCCATCGACCTCACGGTGTCCGGCCTGATGGACCGACCGCTGCTGGGCGCGTTGCAGCGACCCATGGTGGAGCTGGACCGCGCCACGCTGGCCCGCGCCATGAACCGCGGCGACGAGGCCACCAACGTGTCCATCGCGCTCCGACCCGGAGAGGACGCCTCGGTGTGGTGCCGCACCAACGCTCCACGCGTGCCGGAAGGCATGCTGCTGGAGCCAGCCGAGATGGCCACCAGCGGAATGGATCGTCAGGTGAACGCCGGACGCCTGTTCTTCATCGTGGGCTGCGCCATCGGCATGCTGGCCGGTGCCTTCATCGTGGGCGTGGGCATGACCACCTCGGTGTCCGAACTGGGCCGCGAGCTGGCCACGCTGCGGTGCCTGGGCGCCTCGCGGGCCCAGCTCTTCTCGGGACCGTTGCTGGCGGGCGCCGCGCTCAGCGCCGCCGCCGCTGCGCTGGGTGCGCCGCTGGGGCTGGCGGGCGCGTGGGCGGTGGCGTGGTGGTTCCGCGACAGCCTGCCGCTGGGACTGGTGCCGTCGTGGGAAGGCGTGGCCCTGGCCGTGGGAGGATCGATCGGGAGCGGCGTGCTGGGCTCCGCGTTGCCCGCCTGGAACGCCGCGCGCACCAGCCCGCTGCAGGCGCTTCGAAGCCGAGGCCGTGAACCGCGCCCCGCCGGCCCGTGGATCTGCCTGGCCGTGGGCGTGATCGCGGCGGCGGTGGAGGCGGCCATCGTCACCATGGAGGCCGATCCGCAGCGGAAGTTCTGGCTGCACGCGCTCGCCGGGCTCGCCTTCGCGCACGTGGGCTGGTTCCTGATCTGCGTGCCGCTGATGCAGTGGGTGGCGGCGGCGGCGGCGCCCCCGCTCTCGGCCCTGCTCCGGCTGCCGCCGGGACTGCTGCGCGGCAGCGTGGCGCGCACGCCGTACCGACTGGGTCTCACGGCCGGCGCCCTCATGATGGGACTGAGCGTGCTGGTCACCACCTGGAGCCACGGCGAGGGCGTGCTTCGCCAGGTGCGCGAGAAGGTGCGCTTCGGCGACGCCTTCGCCATGAAGCCCAGCGGCCTCACGCCGCAGGAGCAGCAGGCGCTTCGGGAACTGCCGGGCGTGCGAAACGCCGCGGCCGTGGGCTACCTGCCGCTTCGCGTCGTCGGCGAGGCCGGTCTGGGCGTGCACTCGCTGGCGCCGCCCAACGTGATCTGCATCGGCTTCGAGCCGGAGAGCTTCCTTCGCATGAACCGCCTGGAGTGGGTGCAGGGCTCGCCGGAGACCGCCCTGCCCGCGCTGCTGGACGGCACGGGCACGCTGGTGGCGGAACAGTTCCTCACGGCGCGGGGCCTGAGCGTGGGCGACACCATCGAGCTGCAGGCGCCGCGCGCCAAGGCGTCGTTCCGGATCGTGGGCGTGGTCTCCAGCGCCGGGCTGGACGTGGCCACGCAGGTCTTCGGCATCCGCAGCGTGTACATGGAGCACGCCATGAGCTGCGTGTTCCTCAACCTGAAGACGGTGGGCGAACGCTTCGGCGTGCGCGACGCGGTGATGGTGCAGATGGATCTGGGGCCTGAGGGGAGCGCCGCCTCCGACGAGGCCCTTGGCGCACGCGTGGGCGAGACGGTGCCCGGGGCCATCTTCGCCAGCGGCCGCGCCATCCGCGGCGCCATCGACGAGATCGGCCGTCTGGTGCTGGGCGTGGGTGGCGCGGTGGCGTTTGCGGCGCTGCTGGTGGCGTCGCTGGGCGTGGGAAGCGTGATCGCGGCGCAGGTGCAGGGTCGCCGCGGAGAACTGGGCGTGCTGCGGGCCATCGGCGCGGGCAGGCCCGCGCTCCTGGGGCTGGTGCTGGGCGAAGCCACGCTGGTGGCGATCACCGCCGTCCTGGCCGGCACCGGGCTCGGGTGGGAACTGGCGTGGTCGGGGCGCGTGCTCTTTGCCGACCTGGCGGGCCTGCGTCTGGACGCGGTGTTTCCGCTGGCGGCATGGGCGGGCGGCGTGCTCACGGTGGTGCTGCTCGCCTGGGCGGCTGCCTGGCCGGCCGCGCGGCGACTGCTGGGCGAGAGTCCCAGGGCGCTGGTCAGCGGCGGCGCGTGACCGCCAGCCGGGCTGTCACGCGAATGGGCGAAATCTGCCGAGGCCCATGAGGTGGCCCGGCGCTGAAATGCGTTTCGTCCCCCGGAGAGGAGTCCATAGGCCATTTCTGCGCCCGCAAGGTCGCGGTTATTGGCTCCTGCAGCCCTCGGGCCCGGTCTTTTCCCATAGACCAGGTGGCCCTGAGGAAATTTTGCCATGGCGTGAGGTGTGGCTCCCCTGGATCTCGTTTCTCCAGATGAAGGGTCGTCTGCTGGAGACGACCCGCCATCTCGAGTTCCCCCTCACTGGAGTTCCCCATGTTCCGTTCCCTCGCAGCGGTGTCCCTTGCCTTTGCCGCCTCCTCCGTCGCCTCCGCCGGCCTCTGGGTGGTGGGTCACGACGGCAACCCCGACTTCAACAGCGTGCAGGACGCCTTTGGCGACGTGCGCCTGCAGGACGGCGACATCCTGCGGATCCTGAGCGGCAGCTACGGTGGCTTCGACACCGGCGACAAGGCCGTCACCATCGAGCCTGGCAACTCGCCCGGCATCGTGCAGTTCAGCGGAAACGTGCGCGTCCGCGCCAACTCCACCACCAACTTCGAGATCGCCGGCCACAACTCCGGGCTGATCGCGGGCCCCGTGGAGTTCGACCAGTTCATCGTGGCCGGCAACGTCAACTACGAAGGCACGCTTGGCATCCGCCTCACCAACGGCTTCACCCCCGCCGACGGCGATGCCTGGGCCCTGATCCAGGCCTCCGGAACCATCGCGTTCTCCGGCATGACCAACCTGCCCTCGCTGGGGAACGGCCTCAGCTGGAACATTCAGGTGCTGAGCGGCAGCAGCGTCTTTGGCAGCGCCGGCTCCAGCCTGGTGGCCAGCGTGGTGCCGGCACCCGGCGCCGCCGCCCTGGTGGGTCTGGCCGGACTGGCCACCACCCGCCGTCGCCGCGCCTGATGCGCCTCGACGCGCAGTGCGGGCGTCCAGCCGCCCCGCACCGCGCCCCGAGATGGACCGCCGGCCTCCGCATCCAGAGCGGAGGCCGGCTTCGTCTTGATGCCGCGGCGGAGGTGCCTCCGGAGGGAGCCCCCTCAGGAAGATCGTGGGATTTCACGAGTTCCGTGAGGGGTCTCCGCCTTGGATGGCGTTTCCTTGGGTGGAGGCGGAGAAGTTCAGGATCAGGCGCAACCCGTCGTCTCTTCCCGTTCGGAGGCGGCGACGGACATTCCAGTGCGACCCTCGAGGCAACACCTCGGGGGTCGTTTCACTTTTGGAGCCTGGGGCGCGGGCTTCAGAAACCCATCACGCGGGCAAGGATCATGCCCACGCACAGGCTGGTGGCGGCCACCAGCAGGTTCTGGATCAGCTTGTTGGCGTGATGTCGCGACATGGCTTCTTTCTCCGGAAGGCTGGACGAGCCTGACGCGCCAACTTGCGCTCCGGTGCCCCCAAGGGCAAGCGATTCGAAGTGGAATGGGAGCGTTTCAGCACAGGACCCGCTCCAGAACGTCCGCAAAACGAACAGACGGCCCCGAGGGGCCGTCCGGTTCGTTCATGGTTGCCCGGGGACTTGTCAGGCGCGGCGGCGACGCGCGCACGCCACGCCCGCCAAGCCGATCAGAGCCGCGGCACCGGGGACCGGCACCACGCTGACCACCAGGCTGGAGCCGCTGGCGCCGAACTCGCTGCTGCCACCCAGCACCTGCACGCTCCAGCTCAGCCCATTGCCCAGGCTGGGCAGGCTGGTGGTGCCGGAGAAGTCGATGGTTCCACCGGCCTGGATCACGGACCAGGAGTCGCCCAGCACCGGGCTGAGGCCGTTGGTGAGCTCCACCGTGAGCTGGCCCAGATAACTGACGTTGCCGGTGACGATGTACTGGTCGAAGTCGGGGTCGCCCGAGACCAGACCCGAGTTGTAGCCGCCGATCTTGAAGGTGACGTTGCTGTTGGAACGCACCTGCATGTTGCCGAACACATCCACGATGCCCGGGGCGGACGACAGGAAGTTGAGCGCCTTGCTGCCCGTGTCCACGTCACCGATGTAGCCACCGGAAGAGACGCGGATGGAGTCGCCGTCCATCACCACCACGCTGTTGACAGCGTCATGAAGGGTGAAGAAGTTGGCGGTGGGCTCGGGACCAACCGTCCACAGCGCCGCCGAGGCGGAGCCTGCGAATGCAAGCGTGAGCGCTGAAACTGCGGAAAGGGAACGCAGCATGTGAATCTCCGAACTGTGCCCTGCGCCGATGGACTGGTCCTGCGCACCCGCGAGACAAAGCGCCTCAAGCAGACTGCAAGCCACCACTGCCGCCGAGCAAACCTTGGTTGTTGTGAGTGAAGGGAACGGGGAACGGGAGTGAATAGCCCGGAGGGGAACTTCCGGACAGGGACAAAGTGTCACGAAACGGAGGCCGCGCAAGGAAACTCACGGGATTGAATCCCCCATTTCTTGGGTTTCATCAACTTATGAATTCCATCCAGATGAAGTGGCTAGTCCAATAATAATCTCCAAGTCCAGGCAATCGCGGCTCTTATGTTCGACGACAGCGCACCGATCGCTCCAGAGTCAGTCCGAGCCCAGCCCCCCTTCCCACCCCTTACAGTCGGGGGGTGACTCCGGAATCCTTCGAGTTGGCCAGCCCCTTCCGCCCCATGGGCGACCAGCCGCAGGCGATCGATCAGCTCACCGAGGGGGTCCGGGGCGGCCGCCGCTGGCAGACCTTGCTGGGCGCCACGGGCACGGGCAAGACCTTCACCATCGCCAACGTGATCCAGCGCTGCAACCGGCCGGCGCTGGTGGTCAGCCACAACAAGACCCTGGCCGCCCAGCTCTACGAGGAGCTTCGCGAGCTCTTCCCCCGCAACTCCGTCAACTACTTCGTCAGCTACTACGACTACTACCAGCCCGAGGCCTACATCCCGCAGCGGGACATCTACATCGAGAAGGACGCCAGCCGCAACGACGATCTGGACCGCCTTCGTCTGGCCGCCACCAGCGCCCTGCTGTCGCGGCCCGACACCATCGTGGTCACCAGCGTGAGCTGCCTCTACGGCCTGGGCAGCCCCACCGAGTACCGCAACCGCGTCATCCACCTGCACGTGGGGCAGCGGCTGGAGCGGCGTGCCTTCTTCACCGACCTGATCGCCATGCAGTACCAGCGCAACGAGGCGGCGCCACAGCGCGGCAACTTCCGGGTGCGCGGCGATTCCATCGAGATCTTCCCGGCCTACGAGCAGACGGCGCTTCGCATCGGGCTCTTCGGCGACGAGGTGGAGCGCATCGAGGTGATCGACGCCACCAGCGGCGAACTGCTGAGCGAGGAGCCCAAGGCGCTCATCTTCCCGGCGGTGCACTACGTGATGCCGGAGGAGCAGCGCCAGAAGGCCACCGAGCAGATCCGCACGGATCTGGACGCCCGCGTGCTGCAGCTTCGGTCGGAGGGCAAGCTGCTGGAGGCGCAACGCCTGCTGGGACGCGTGAAGTACGACCTGGAGATGATCCAGGAGACGGGCTTCTGCAGCGGCATCGAGAACTACAGCCGCTACTTCGACGGCCGCGCGCCTGGCGAGCGCGCCTGGTGCCTGCTGGACTACTTCCGGCATGTGCCCGGACGCGGCGAGCAGGAGTGGCTGGTGGTGATCGACGAGAGTCACGTCACCCTGCCGCAGATCCGCGGCATGTACTTCGGCGACCGCAAGCGCAAGGAGACGCTGGTGGATCACGGCTTCCGACTGCCCGCCGCGCTGGACAACCGGCCCCTGAAGTTCGAGGAGTTCGAGCAGCTGGTGCCGCAGTGCATCTTCGTGAGCGCCACGCCCGGCCCGCACGAGCTGGAGCGCTGCGAGGGCGTGGTGGCTGAGCAGGTGATCCGCCCCACGGGACTGGTGGATCCGCCCATCCTGCTGCAGTCCGCCCGAGACCAGGTGCCCGACCTGGTGGAGCGCGCCCGAGAGCGCGCGGCGCTGGGCGAACGCACGCTGGTGACGGCGCTCACCAAGCGCCTCTGCGAGGACCTGACCACGCATCTGGACAAGAAGGGCCTTCGGGTGCGATACCTGCACAGCGAGATCGAGACGCTGGACCGGCTGGAGCTGCTGCGCGACCTGCGCGAGGGGCTCTTCGACGTGCTGGTGGGCGTGAACCTGCTGCGCGAGGGACTGGACCTGCCCGAGGTGAGCCTGGTCTGCATCCTGGACGCGGACAAGCAGGGGTTTCTCCGCAGCACCTCCAGCCTGATCCAGACCATGGGCCGCGCCGCGCGCAACGCCAACAGCATGGCCGTGCTCTACGCCGACAAGGTGACGCCCGAGATGCAGGCCGCCATCGACGAGGTGCAGCGCCGACGCGCCAAGCAGCTGGCGTACAACGCGGAGCACGGCATCACGCCGGAGACGGTCCGCAAGGCGATCCGGCGCGGCATGGAACAGGAGCTGGCCGCCAACCGCATGGTCCGCGAGGCGGGCGGCCTGCGCACCGAGAAGGCGTGGGACCGCGCCGAGCTGGTCACGGAACTGGAACGCGAGATGCTGGAAGCGGCCGGAAATCTGGAGTTCGAGCGCGCCGCCGACCTGCGCGACCGTCTGCAGAAGGTGAAGGCCATGCCCGAGAGCGAAGGACTGATCCGGCTGGCGGACGACCCACGGGAAGCCGCAGGAGGCCCCAGCCGCGCCGGCATGCCCGGCACCCGAGGCAAGCGGAAGATCCGGCCCAAGCCGCCGCGACCCGGCACCACCTGAGGGGCGCCTCAAAAACGAATCGGCCTCGCGCGAGCGAGGCCTGACGACGGGCCGTTGGGCGGCTTCAGCGAGGCAGGCTTGGCATGCACTCGCCACGAGGCATGCGCATGCGCCGGACACGATCACGCAGCATGGCCAGATCGGCGGCGTGCGCGGCGTCGCGCTCGGTGGCGCGCTCGCGCTGCTGGATCGACGGCCGCACGGGCGGTTCGGCGATCGCAAGGTTGCCGGTCTGGTGCTTCATGCGGGGTCCGAGACAGTAGCCGGGCGACGGGGTGGAAGGACGGCTTCCGACTCCCCTTTCGACCGGATCAGGCGAAAGTCTGCACCGAAGTGCGGATTCAGCCAGTCCGGGCGCGGGATTTGGACGGGTTGACCGTCTTTCCGGACCTGTTTCGGGCCTCCCACCCCCGCGGATTCGCCGGACGGCCCCTATAAACCACCTCCCGTGCCCCCCGTGCCTCGCCAACCCGACCGCTGCATCCGGATCGACGGCGCCCGGGAGCACAACCTCAAGGGGATCGGGCTGACCATCCCGCGTGACCGGCTGGTGGTCTTCACCGGGGTCTCGGGCAGCGGCAAGAGCAGCCTGGCGTTCGACACCATCTTCGCGGAAGGCCAGCGCAAGTACATGGAGAGTCTCTCCGCGTACGCGCGCCAGTTCCTCAACCAGATGCGCAAGCCCGACGTGGAGCGCATCGACGGACTGCCCCCCACCATCGCCATCGAGCAGCGCGGCGGCGGACACACGCCGCGCAGCACGGTGGCCACCACCACGGAGATCTACGACTACATGCGCCTGCTGTGGGCGCGCTGCGGCACGCCCACCTGCTGGCACGTGGACGAGAAGGGCCGCACCTGCGGCAAGGCCATCGAGGCCAGCAGCGCGTCGCAGATCACCGACACGCTGCTGGAGACCTTCGGCGGCCGACGGCTCATGCTGTGCGCCCCGGTGGTGCGCGCCCGCAAGGGATTCCACAAGGACGTGGCGGAGGCGCTGCAGCGACAGGGCCTGGTGCGTGCGCGCGTGGACGGCAAGGTGGTCGACCTGCGCGAGGCACTGAAGGCCGGCGGCGAGAATCCGCTGGGCCTGGGCCGCTACGAGGTGCACACCATCGAGGCGGTGATCGACCGCATCGTCCCCGGGGCGGACGATCGCCAGCGCCTGGCCGAGAGCGTGGAGACCGCGCTGAAGCTGGGCGAAGGCAGCTGCGTGGCGCTGGTGGAGGAGGGCGCCGACTGGACCGAACACCGCTTCAGCGAACGCTTCGCGTGTCCGGACCACCCGGAGTGCGCGCTGGAGGAGCTGGAGCCGCGCCTGTTCAGCTTCAACTCGCCGCAGGGCGCCTGCCCCGCCTGCGCGGGCCTTGGACAGGTGCAGGAGTTCGACCCGGACCTGGTGGTGAACGATCCGGACCTGGGCGTGGCCGAGGGGGCCGTGGAGCCGTGGCGCCGCAACGGTCGCCGCATGAACATCTACTACAGCCGGCTGCTGCGGGGCTTCTGCAAGTTCTTCAAGGTGGCGCCGGAGATGCCGTTCAGCCAGCTGGCGCCCCGCATTCGCCGCTACCTGATGGAAGGCATCCCCGAGGCCGAGGAGGCCGAGCTCGGCGTGAGCTTCGAGGGCGTGATGCCCAACCTGAAGCGCCGCTACGAGGAGACCGAGAGCGAATTCGTGAAGGAGCGGCTGCTCGCGTACATGAGCAGCGCCCCCTGCCACGCCTGTGCCGGCAGGCGACTCAAGCCGGCGGCGCTCGCGGTGAAGGTGCGTGGCGGCGACCGCGCGTGCAGCGTGGCCGACGCGACCGGCATGAACGTGGAGCGCGCGGCCGAGTGGTTCGGCGCGCTGAAGCTGACGAAGTCGCAGGCGAAGATCGCGGAGCCCATCCTGAAGGAGATCGGCGCGCGGCTCGGCTTCCTGCGAAGCGTGGGGCTCGACTACCTCACGCTGGACCGCGCGAGCGGCACGCTCTCGGGCGGCGAGGCGCAGCGCAT
>CAZKHO010000012.1:0-28948 GCA_964552505.1 uncultured Bifidobacterium sp.
CCGGTGATCATGTTCTTCACGTAGTCCGCGTGGCCCGGGCAGTCCACGTGCGCGTAGTGGCGCTTCGCGGTCTCGTATTCCACGTGGCTGGTCGCGATGGTCACGATCTTGGTGGGGTCACGACGACCCTCGCTCTCGCTGGCCTTGGCGACCTGGTCGTAGGCGACGGCCTTGCCGAAGCCACGAGCGGCCTGCACCGCGGTGATCGCGGCGGTGAGAGTGGTCTTGCCGTGGTCGACGTGGCCGATGGTGCCCACGTTGACGTGCGGCTTGGTGCGAACGAAGGTTTCCTTTGCCATGGTGCTGTTGCTCCTGAGAGTGACGCCGGGACGTGCGCGGATCGCCGGTAGCGATCCCCGTCGACGTGCCCGACGGGAGGCTCGGCTGGCGAGCGCCGACCGCCGGCGCTCGCCGAAGCCACCGAAGGGGATTGAACCCTCGACCTCACCCTTACCAAGGGTGTGCTCTACCACTGAGCTACGGTGGCGACGGACCGAAGAAAAACCGCCCGGGGTATCGGGCGGCGAGTCGCAAATGGTACCGGGAGCGCCCGAGGGGTCAAGGGGCTTGTCCGCTCCAGGCGCCGGATCTTGACACCTGTGGCGAAACGACGCCCGGGATCCACAAGGACCGCTTTTGGTTATCGCAGATCCAGATGACGGAATCGAACGCCACGGCCATTGTCGTTGGCCTTGGCGGGGTCCCCTTCGTAGATGCGCGCCCCGGTCTTGGCGTCGCGTTCGTTGGAGAGGCCCTCAAGATCGCTCAGCTCGTCCCAAGTCACCTCGTTCTTCACGTGCCCGTCCAGAAGCAGGATGTTGGTGGTGCCGCCCGGGTAGCGGAAGGCCACTTGGGAAACGTCCTTGTCGTCGGCGTCGAAGGGCGCCAGGTTCTGGTCATGCAGGTCCACCGGATCGATCGTGGTGCCCGCCGTGCTGTCGATCAGGTAGCCGGCGGTCTCCGGGGAGAGGATCTGTCCATAGTTGAAGTAGGTACCGGACGCCGAACTGAGCTCGATGCGCGCGTCGTACGGATGGTTGGTCTTGGCACGTGCTGCCGCAGGCCGGCTGTCGAAGAAGTTGTTGGCCGCGAAGAGGCCGGGCTCCGTCCGGGTGGAGAGACGGGAACCGAAGACGTTGGTGTTGATCTGCGTGTCCTGACTGATAGGTGCCGCAAACGGCGTGGCGTCGCCCACGCCCACCTGTCCGTCGTGATAAAGCTTTCCGGAGGCCACAGCCGCACGGAACGGACCGCGGTTGAAGTCCGGCTGCACCTTGTACAAGTCTCCGTCCGGCGCGTAGGTGCGATAGGCGGTGATGTCCGCGCCGGCGGCGTCCTGATAGAGGACCGGTCCAAAACCGCCTTGTGTCCACAGGATGTCCGCCCAGGTGCCGCGGTTGCGCGATCCGGCCGGGATGGTGGTGTCCGTGCGGACCTTGCCTTGCACCGGCGTGACCGAGGTGTCCGAGTAGTCGAACAGGCTGGGCACGATGGTGTCGCGGTTGGCCACGGCGTAGTCGCGCATGAGCGCGAAGGTCTGCCGCATGTTGGTCTGGCTCTTGGCCATGTTGGCGCTGCCCCGCACCGCGCTCAATGCCGGCAGCAGGATGGCGGCCAGCGCCGCGATGATGCCCAGGGTGACCAGGATCTCGACCAGGGTGAAGCCGCGTCGGGTGCGCATGGGTGTCTCCGGGCGCCTTCGCGCCACCTAGGGTTCGGACGGGCCGCGCCGGGGGATCCCGGCGTCAGCCCATGTTCATGGTCATCAGGAACTCGGCGTTGCTCTTGGTCTTGCTCACGCGGCTCTTCATCAGCTCCATGGCCTCGACCACGTTCATGTCGCTGACCACCTTGCGCAGGCGCACGATGAGCTCGTGCTCCTTGGGGTCCAGCAGCAGCTCCTCGCGGCGGGTGCCGCTGGCGGCCACGTCGATGGCGGGATAGATGCGCTTCTCCACCAGCTTGCGGTCCAGGTGGAGCTCCGCGTTGCCCGTGCCCTTGAACTCCTCGAAGATCACCTCGTCGGCGCGGCTGCCCGTGTCCACCAGCGCGGTGCCCAGGATGGTGAGGCTGCCGCCGTGCTCGATGTTGCGCGCGCTGCCGAAGAACTTCTTCGGCTTGATCAGCGCGGCGTTGTCCACGCCGCCCGAGCCGATCTTGCCGCTGCCCGCCATGCCGTTGTTGTAGCCACGGGCCAGACGCGTGATGGAGTCCAGCAGGATCACCACATGCTGGCCGAACTCCACCATGCGACGCGCCTTCTCCATGACCATCTCGGAAACCTGGATGTGCCGCGTGGCCTCCTCGTCGAAGGTGCTGGCCACCACCTCCACGCGCTCCGGCGTGTTGCGGCGGAAGTCGGTCACTTCCTCGGGACGCTCGTCGATGAGCAGCACGATCACGTGCACGTCCGCGTGGTTCTTGCAGATGGCGTTGGTGATCTGCTGCAGGATCACCGTCTTGCCGGTGCGCGGCGGCGCCACGATGAGCGCGCGCTGGCCGAAGCCCAGCGGCGTCACCATGTCGATGATGCGCGTCTCCAGCTTGGCCGGCTGGTCCAGCATCTCCAGATGGATGCGCTTGTTGGGATGCAGCGGCGTGAGGGCCTCGAAGGTGGGCAGATCCTGAAGCTTCTTGGGGTTCTGGCCGTTCACCTCGTCCACCCGGAGCAGCGAGAAGAAGATCTCGGTGTCCTTCGGCGGACGCGCCAGGCCCGTCACCACCTGGCCCTTGCGAAGGCCCAGGCGCTTGACGAAGGAGGGGCTCACGTAGATGTCGTCGGGGCTGGCCAGGTAGCTGTACTCGCTGCTGCGCAGGAAGCCGCAGCCGTCCTGCATCACGTCCAGCGTCCCCGTGACCTGCATCAGACCGTGCTTCTGCGCACGATGCTTGAGGATCTCGAACACCAGGCGCTGCTTCGACAGGCCGGCCTCGCCCTCGAGGCCCTCCTTGCGGGCCACCTTCATGAGCTCGTCGCCGTTCATCTTCTGGAGGCCGGCCAGGTCCAGGTCCTCCTTCTTGGCGGGCTTCAGCTTGCCGCCGGCGGCCTCCTCGAGTGCCTTCAGGTCCAGCTCCAGCTGCTCGTCGGTGGGCACGCTGCCGGGGACCAGGTTGACCATCTGCACGTGGTGATGGTGTCCACCACCGCCGGGACCCTGACCTCCGCCTCCACCACCCTTCCGACGACGACGACGCTTGCTCATGGGAATCTCTGCTGTGCGGGGCTTCGGACTGCGCCGACCGCCCGTTTGGGAAAGTCCCGACGCCTGACCCCGCGCGGGGCCTGGCAGGCTGGACATGTGGCTGGAACCGGAGGCGGGTCGGAGGACCCTGCCCTGCGAGCGGTCCGCTCAGCGGGCCCGGGAGAGGCTCCCGAGCAGCTGTCGGACCTGTTCGCGCAGCGACGCCGGATCGCCGTCGTTGCGGAGCACATGATGCGCGGCGGACCGCTTGCGGTCAAGTGACCACTGGGCCGCCTCGCGCCGAGCCAGCTCGTCCGAAGTCCAGCCTCGCGTGGTCATCACGCGGGCCCGGCGAGTGGATTCGGGAGCTTCGATGAACCAGATCTGGTCGCACTGGGAGGCCAGTCCCGCCTCCAGCAGCAGCGGCGCGTCGATCACCAGCGCGGGCGTCCCGGGGGCCGCGGTCTGGAACAGTCGCCTGCGCGCCTGCTCGACGCGCGGGTGGATGAAGGCCTCCAGCCTTGTTCGTTCGGCAGGATCGCGGAACACGATCGCCGCCACGGCCGCCCGGTCCACGGAGCCGCGCTCGTCCAGCACCCCCCGACCCCACCAGGTCTCCAACCGCGATCGAACCTCCGGGTTGGCGTACTCCGCGCGAACCAGCTCGTCCGAATCGCAGACAAGGCATCCCAGCTCCCGAAGCTGACTGGCGACCAGGGACTTCCCGCCGCCGATCCCTCCGACCAGGCCGATCACGGGGATGGGCGACACGTGCTCCACTTCCGGTAAGTGTACGGATCCGGGGCCCAGATCCCGATTTCAACTCAGGAACGGCCCTTCAGCGGATGGACCGGTGCAACCTCCAAAGATGCCGGGTGCCGGACGGATCCATCGAAGCCTGCATTTTCCTTGGATCATTCTTGCCTCCCCTGCGGTCTGGGCTAGGTTGCTGCCAATTCGAGTCTTGAAAAGGCGGGTGTCCCATGGACACCTGAGAGACTCGAAGGTCCGAGGCATGCCTCGGAAGTTGGGAGGGAACTGGAGGGTCCACAACAACCTTTCCGTTCCAGGAACACGAGCTTTGGCCGTTCCGTCCGCGCATGTCCCATGTGCGCCGCCGGACCGGCCGCGATGGTCGTCCGTTTCGCCGTCGCCGTCACTGGCTGATCGTCACTTTCCTTCCTTCACCTGACCGCGCATCCCGGCCTGCTTCCCGATCCCGCCCCACGGGATCCCGCAATCCAGGCCAACCCGTTCACGCTTCACTCCCCCACCTTTCACTCCATTCCTGAGGGAAAAGACATGTCGAAGACCGCCACCCTGTCCGTGGGCGCCGCCCTGCTGGCCTGCGCCTCCGCCAACGCCGCGCTCTGGACCTTCACCTGCGACGCCGCCGCCACCGACTCGCTGTCGGCGCTGGGCAACGTGCGCATGACGCTGACGCTGGGCTTCGACGAGAACGCCTCCGCGCTGAACGGCGCCACCGCCATCACCAGCTGGAACTACCGCATCACGCAGCCCGCGTCCGGCGAGGGCCTGCTGGACAGCGTGCTCTTCGAGCGCGCCAGCGTGAGCAACGCCGCGGCGTCCAACTACGCCACCTTCGAGCGCTGGACCATGACCAACGGCACCTCCACCCGCCGCTACACGGTGGTGCTGGGCGACGGTTCCAACACCGGCTGGACCGGCGTGGCCGCCAGCATGAACCTGCCCAGGATCTCGCTGGTGGAGATCGGCTTCGTGGCCGCCCGGACCGGATCCACCTACGGCACCATGGGCCAGAGCCTGACCCAGTCCGCCGGAACGGGTGGTGGATTCCTGTCCCTGGTGGCCACCGCGGTTCCGGGAACGTCCGGGTTCGGCGCCATCAACGGCGTCGGCTTCACCGTGCCCGCCCCCGGCGCCGTGGCCCTGGTCGGCCTGTCGGGCCTGGTCCTGTCGCGCCGTCGGCGCGCCTGAGCCGGATCCTGTTCGAACGCTTGCCTCTGAAAACCTGAACCTGAAGTTCCACACAACGAGGGAGAGAAAGAAACCATGAAGTTCCGCAGCACTGCCGTCGCCTGCCTGGCCGCCACCGCCCTTTCCAGCGCCGCCCTGGCCGCCGTCCCGTCCACATCCATCACCATGAGCGTGGCTGGCGCCAACGGCGAGGACAACTGGGGATCGCTCAGCAACTTCAAGCTGCTGCTCACGATCGACTGCGCCACGCTCAACACGCCGTCCTCGGCCTCCAGCGCCTTCACGCTGACCGGCTGGCACTTCCTGGCCTACGCCGACAACATCATGGACCCGGCGCACAAGCGCTACGAGGCCACCGGCAGCGCCACGCAGATCAGCTTCCAGGATCTGGGCGCCACCAAGAAGGCCACCATCAACCTCACGGGTGGTTCGGTCACCACCAACCTGTTCGCGCCGCCCGTGGAGTCCCTGTCTTTCGAGTACATGTGCAATCTGACCGACAGCATCCGGCAGGCCATCGAGGCGTCGGCGGGCACGCCCTCCGGACAGCTGACCATGTGGAACAACGACGGGATCACCGGCCTGATGGGTGGCGTCTACGCGGCCGTGCCCACCCCGGGCGCCGCGGCACTGATGGCCATGGGCGCGCTCTTCAGCCGCAACCGTCGACGCAACTGAGACACCTGTGGACGTTCCGGAACGGCCCGCCCGGGTCGCACCGGAGGCCGTTCCGATCCAGGGCCCGACCGTCTCCGGA
The DNA here is from genome assembly GCA_964552505.1 of uncultured Bifidobacterium sp. Lineage (GTDB taxonomy): Bacteria > Planctomycetota > Phycisphaerae > Phycisphaerales > SM1A02 > SYAC01. Next base: position 5,899 of record CAZKHO010000012.1, read on the forward strand.
CGCTCGGGCCCTCTTCGTTGGCGCGGATCTCACTTCACCACGCGCGACCAGGTGGTGCCGGTGGGACCGTCCTTCACCTGCACGCCCAGCGCCGCCAGCTCGTCGCGGACACGGTCGCTGGCGGGCCAGTCCTTGGCGGCGCGTGCGGCGGCGCGACGCTCCAGGAGCGCGTTCACCTTGACCTCCAGGTCGTCGGCCGCGGCGGAGGCCACCGGACGGTTTCGGTCCAGCACGCCCAGCACCGTGTCCATCCGGCGCAGGGCCTTGAGCTCACGTGCGGGGCAGGCGGCGGATCCGTCCCCGGCCAGCGCCTCGTTCAGGGCGGCGATCGCGCGCGCCACGTTCAGGTCGTCGCAGAGCGCGGCGGTGAACGGTTCCAGCGCCGTCTCCACGGGGCCGGGCTGCGCGGCGGCGTGACGCGCGGCAGCGGCCCCGTCACCGGCCGTCCGAAGCGCGGCGATGGCCGTCTCCAGCGCCTCGGCATGGCGGGCCCACCGGTCGATCATGCGCTGACAGTCGGCCAGGCCCTGCAGCGTGAAGTTGGCGTTCACGCGGTAGTGCGTGCGCACCAGCTCCAGGCGCAGCGCCGCAGGCGTGACGCCCTTGGCGAAGAGGTCGCGCGCGGTGAAGAAGTTGCCCTTGCTCTTGGACATCTTCTGCCCCTCCACCATGAGGTGGCGAGTGTGGAACCAGAGTCGCGCGAACGCCGGCTGGCCGTGGCAGCACCGGCTCTGCGCGATCTCGCATTCGTGGTGCGGGAAGATGTTGTCCTCGCCGCCGGAGTGGAGATCGATCTGCTCGCCCAGCAGCCCGCCGGCCATGGCGGAGCACTCCAGGTGCCAGCCCGGATAGCCGGCACCCCACGGGGAGTCCCACTTCATGAGGTGCTTGGCGTCCGGCTTCCAGAGCATGAAGTCCGCGGGGTGGCGCTTGGAGGCCTGGTTCTCCGCGCTGATGCGGCCGCCCTCACCCTCGCGCAGGGCGTCCAGCGTGTTGCCGCTGAGGCGTCCGTAGTCGGGGAAGCTTCGGACGTCGAAGTAGACCACGCCGTCGCGCGCCACGTAGGCGTGGCCGCGATCCACCAACCGCCGCACCATCTCGATCATCTGCGGCACCCAGCGCGTGGGGCGCGGCATGAGCGCGGGGTCGGACGCGGCCTCGAGCGCCACCTTGAGGCCCAGATGCCTCGCGTCCTCCAGGAATCGCGCCGCGTAGAAGTCGGCGATGGCCAGCGGATCGTTCGGGTCGATGGAGGCGCCCGCCGGCAGCGTGCCCGCCTTCTTGGCCTCCAGCAGCCGCCGTCCGGCCACCGCCATCTTGTCCTCGCCGCCGCCGTCGGCCTGGCCGTCGTCGGTCATGTGGCCCACGTCCGTGATGTTCATCACGTGGCGCACCGGCAGACCCACCAGCTCGATCGTCCGTCGCAGCACGTCCGCGTTCAGGAAGCTGCGGAAGTTGCCGATGTGCGCGTCGTCGTAGACCGTGGGACCGCAGCTGTAGAACGTGACGGGGCCGGACGAGCCGGCCAGAGGCGCCAACTCGACGTCATGGCCGGTCAGCGTGTCATGGATGCGGACGACGTGCATGGAGCGGCAGGATACGGACGCTTCGGAGACGCAGCCTCCGCCACGCGCAGTGTCCCACGGCGGTCGTCGGTTTCAGCGCGACGTGGCCGGCGCCAGCATGCGCACTTCGCGCTGCGGGAACGGAATCTGGATGCCGGCCGTGCGAAACCGCTCCAGGATGGCGCGGTTGATCTCGGAGGACGCGACACCGGCTTCGGTGACCTGGGCCCAGGGCCGCACGGCGATGTTCACCGAGAAGTCCGCCAACGCCGTGACGCGCACCACGGGCGCCGGATCGCGGACCACCTTGGGATTGGAGGAGAGCACCTCGTCGATCACCTGCAGCGCCTTGCCGATGTCGGTGTCGTAGGCCACGCCCACGGACAGGTTCAGCTGCCGCAGCGTGCCGTAGTTGTGCAGGATCTCACCCACGATCTTGCGGTTGGGGATGATCACGATGGAGCGGTCGGGATGGCTGAGCTTGGTGCTGAACAGGGTGACGGCCTCCACCCGGCCTTCCTCGCCATGGATGTCGATGAACTCGCCCACGCGGAAGGGACGAGTGAGCATGATGGTGAGCCCTGCCACCATGTTGCCCAGCACGCCCTGCAGGGCCAGCGCCACGCCGGCACCTGCCACGCCCAGACCGGCGATGAGCGGCAGCAGCTCCACCCCAAGGTTCTGCAGCGCCATCATCAGGAACAGCACCATCACCGAGATGCGCACGATGCGCGCCAGCAGGTCGCGCAGAGGCGCATCCAGTTCCAGGCGGGCGATGGCGCGCAGGAACGCGCGTCCCACCGCACGCGACACGAAGAATCCGATGACCAGCATCAGCAGCGCACTGAGCGCGCGCGGCCCGAACTCCACCATCAGGTCGATGGCGCGGTTCTGGAGGTGCTGGAGGCTCTCGAGCTGCTGGGAGACGGCTGGCTTCATGGCGGGGACATGATGGCGCCGGGACCTGCGCACCGCCAGCCCTCGTGGGCACGGCAGAAGAGGCGCCAATTCCCTCCGGGGTGCTTTGTGAAGGCGAGGATGGGGGCAGGATGCTCGCATGGAAGGCACCGCCACCCTCGAATCACCCCGCACCACGCCCGCGGAAACACCCCCTTGCGACCGGGTGTCGGTTCCAGCGGACGCACGCTGCTCCTCGATCACCGAAGCGCTCAAGTGGCGGATCCTGGGACGGCTGGGGAGCGCGCTGGGCATGGACCGCTTCCCGGCGAAGCGGCTGCGTGGCTCCGGCCCGGTGCTGGTGCAGCTGGGGGCGGGGCAGGACATGCACCCCGACTTCGTGAACAGCGACTTCTTCCGGATTCCCCTGCTCATGCGCCGACCCAAGCCCGACTGGTCGATGGACATCACCCGGCCGCTGCGGTGCCCGGACCGGAGCATCGACGGCATCTTCACGCAGCACACCCTGGAGCACATCAGCCCGCGCCAGGTGCTGGCGCTGCTCCGCGAGTGCGTGCGCGTGCTCAAGCCGGGCGCGTGCATGCGCGTGGTGGTGCCGGACGCGGAGCGGTACGCGATGGCCGTGGCGGGTCTGGCCCGCGTTCCGGATCATGGTCGCAGTTACGCGCTTCCCATGGAAGCGCTGCGCGCCGTGGCCCAGGACTTCGGGCATCGCTCGCTCTGGTCGCCCGAACTGATGAAGCGCTACATGGTCAAGGCGGGCTTCCACGACGTCCGCGTGGAAGCCTTCGGTCAGGGCCGTGATCGACGGCTGGTGCTGGACAGCGAGGGTCGCAGGGACGAGTCGCTGTACGTGGAAGGTGTGGCCTAGGCCGCGGAGGCTCCGGCCCGCATCAGCCGGCCCACCTGCGCGAAGTACCGCGCCTTGAGCCATGCGTGACGCAGGCCGGGCCAGCCGTCCAGAAATCCGAGCCTCCGCACGTAGCCGTCCAGGAAGTAGGCCGCCGGCAGCCACCAGCGCCCGAGCACGCGGTACTTGGTGGCCTGTCGACCCTGCATCGCCCCCGCTCCCTGCGCCCGCAGCGCCAGCGCCCGCTTCGCCTCCCAGGCGGCGTACTCGTCGTGTCGACGCTTCCAGTGCTCCAGGCCGCGGTCGTCGCGGTGATCGATGCGCGTGCGGATCTCGCCCACCGATCCCTCCAGCACCGGATGCTCGTGGATCTCCATGTCCAGCCTGGACCAGCGCTCCTCGTCGATGCGCTCGTATTCGCCGGCGCCCACTCGGAAGAGCGCCAGCTTGCGGTTGGGTGTGCCGTGCCGGAGCCGGCGCCCCAGGAACCAGTTGTCGTAGGTGAGCCAGAAGCCCGCGTGCGCGGTGGTTGGAAGCGTGCGCGCCAGCTCGTCGCAGAAGGCCTGGTCCACCAGCTCGTCGGCGTCCAGGAAGAGCACCCAGGGGGTGTCCGGACGATGCTCTCGCAGGAACCAGTTGCGCTTCTTGGGAAAGCGCCCGTTCCACGCAAACTGCAGCACCTGCGCTCCGTGTGCGCGGGCGATCTCGCAGGTGCGGTCCGTGGAGCCGGAGTCCAGCACCACCACGCGCGCGAACCTTCCCAGGCGCTCCAGGCACGCGGCCAGACCCCGTTCCTCGTTGCGCACGGGCACGGCCACGGTGACAGGAAGAGGCGCGTCCTGGCTCATGCGAGTCTCGACGGCGCGAACGGTAGCACGGCGACGCAAGGCGTCACGCCGCCCGCCTTGCAAGGCGGGCGCGCACGGCGCCCATCGCCTTGTCGATGAGCATGCGCATCTCGGCGTCGAACCAGCGCGAGGCCAGGATGGCCAGCAGGGTGGCCGACGGACCCACCAGCAGCAGCGAGGCGAAGTCGCCCAGTCGACCGAATCCCGCCAGCCAGCGCATGCCCATCCACGCCGCGGCGAACACCGGTCCCGCCACCAACCAGGGCTTCACGAAGATCATGGCCACCGCCGGCAGGTGCCTGCCGGGTGCGGGACGCGTGCAGAGCCACACCACCACGGGCGCACTGGCCGCCCATCCCGCGGCGCTGGCCAGCGCCACGCCCAGCGCGCCGTCCCATCGCGCACCAAACCAGTACAGAGGCAGCGCCACCAGGAACTGGACCCCCTGCCACACCAGGAACGTGGTGAACCGACGCTGGGAGCGCAGGCACGACATGCTGGGCCCGGTGGCGAAGTAGAACGCCTGCGCCAGACTGATCACCTGGAAGACCTGGACCGCCGGCGCGTACTTCTCAGGGAACGCCACGCGGAACAGCGGCTCCGCCAGCACGGCCTGGGCGATGGAGATGGGCACGCACACCAGGCCCAGCACGCGCTGCACGCGAAGGAAGCCGGAGACCTGACGCTGCGGATCGTCACGAAGGTGCCCGAAGATGGGCTGCAGCACCACGCCCAGCTGGTACGCCACCACGGTGTTGGCCTGCGCCGCCACCTGGAACGCGAAGGCGAAGAGGCCGGTCTGGTAGTCGCCCGCCACGAAGCCCAGCACCAGCACCTCCAGCATCACGATCACGTTGTGCAGGTACTGCGCGCTGGCCGCCGGCAGGTAGGCCCGCATGAGCATCCGCGCCGCCACGCCGTCGAAACGACCACCGGTCTCCGCGGGCATGGTGCGGCGATACAGGAGCGCTCGGACGCCGGTGCCCGCCACCTGGGGCGCCACCAGCGAGGCTCCGCGCAGGCCCAGCATGGCCATGAGCAGCGACGCGGCCGTGGCGCCCAGCTGGACCAGACCGTCGATGATGGCGATGCGCCGGTACTGCAGTCCCACCCGCAGGCGCGCCAGCGGCACCATGAGCGCCGCGTCCAGCACCGGGCGCAGTGCCGTGACGGCCAGCAGGCCTCCCAGCCACGCGGCGGGATAGGAGTCGTAGACGCGCAGGAACACCGGGATCGACGCCAGCATGAGCAGACCCGTGGCGGACCCGATGACCAGCGCCAACCGACGCGCCGTGGGCACCAGCGCGTCCAGCTCGCGCGGATGCGCGATCAGCACGTCACCCATGGTGAGCGGGAAGAAGACCACCATGAACTGCGCGATGGCCAGCGCCTGGTTGGCCACGCCGTAGTCCTGGGGCACCAGGAAGTGCGCGATGGCCAGCATGGCCACGGCGGTGGCCACCTTGTTGACCAGCCACTGGCCCGTGTTGATGAACGAACCCTTGGCGGCGACGGCGCCAAAGGATCCCTTCGCGCCGGCGGTCGCGGGCTCCGAGGGGGCTTCGCTCATGACGCGTGCGCCTCCAGAAGGTCGTCCGCCGGCTCGCCGCACACCGCCTGCTCGATGGCGCGGCACTGGAAGCGCGGGTTCCACAGACGCTCCACCAGCTCGATGCAGGCGCGGCGGACCTCCGGATCGGTCTCGGATCCGCGAAGCCACGGCTCGATCGCGTCCGCCAAGGAGGCGGGATCCCCTCGACGGAAGTGCGAGCCCGTCCGGCCGGGGATGATGGCCTCCCACTCGGGCCCCTGGTCGTCCGGATCGCCGTGCGACACCACGGGCACGCCGTAGCCGATGCTGTGCACGGCGGTCAGTCCCGTCTTGCCGGGCGACACCGTCACGTTGCACGCCATGGTCAACGCACCGATGCGCGCCTCGTCGTAGCACGCGCCCTCGAAATGCACGCGCAGGTCCAGACGGCGGGCCAGCGACTCCAGCCGCGCACGCTCCGGACCGTCGCCCACCAGCAGCACATGGGCGCGCACGCCACGGTCACGGAGCAGCGCCACGGCCGCCAGCAGCTCGTGCAGCCGCCGCATGGCGATCAATCGGCTGGTGCAGCCGATCACAGGAACCGTGGCGTCGCCGAACAGCCGCTCGCGGACCTCGTGGCGTCGTTCCGGGGTGAACGCCTCACGGATGGAACGCTGCGCGTCGGTGTCCAGGCTGTTGTAGATGACGTGCAGCCGCTCGGGAGGCCAGCCCGCCTCCATGGCGTAGGCCTTGGAGAGACGGCTGTAGAACATGTGGTCGGTGGGCACCGCGTAGAACAGGCGCCGGAGCAGCCCCTTGAGGCCTCGTGGACGGGTGAGATAGCCGTGGCCCCAGAAGAAGACGCGCTTGCCCATCAGCCGCGCCAGCAGTCCGCCGATCCAGGTGCACGGCCAGTGCGGCACCGCGTGCATGACCACCGTGTCGAACTCGCGACGGACGGCCCACCGGATGGCGCCCCACTGCCACATGAACGGTCCGAACAGCCGGTGCGTGGGCGCCAGCCGGAAGCGGACGTGGGACGAAAGCGTGGCCGGCTCGATCGAATGCAGATACTCGTGGTCGTCTCCCACGAAGGTGAACTGGGCGCGACCGCTGCGCGCCAGCGCCTCCACCACGGGCTTCCTGTAGTGCGGGTAGAAGTGGTAGATCACCACCACGTTCGGCCGCTTCGCGGTCATGCCGCACGACCGTCCTCGGCCGCCGGCCGGTGATCGATGCGTCGAAGCAGCTGGTGCCAGCGTCCGCAGGCCCGCTCACGGGTGTAGTCCCGCTCGAAGGCCGCTCGGGCCCGCTCGCCCATGGCGCGTGCCAGCGACGGGTCGCGCCGCAACGCGTCGATGGCGGCCGCCAGCCCGGCGCCGTCGCCCTGACGGATGACGCGGCCGCAGTCGGCGGACTGGATCACGCCGGCGACCTCGCTCTCCGACGGGCCCACGTACAGCACCGGCCTTCCTGCGGCCAGCACGCCGTAGAACTTGCTGGGCACCAGGAGTCCGGCGAAGCCTTCCGCGATGGTGACCAGGTGCACGTCCGCCAGCGACAGCAGCTCGCCCAGCCGCTCGCGCGGCTGGTACGGCCTCAGCACCGCGTTGGTGATGGCGTGCTCGCGCACGAACGACTCCATCTCCGCACGCTTGGTGCCGCCACCCACCACCACCCAGCGCAGCGCGTCGTCGGTGCGTGCCGCTTCCATGGCGTCGTAGATGGTCTGGCCGTCGTGGCCGATGCCGAAGTTGCCCGAGTACTCCACCACGAATCGCCGATCGATGCCCCACTCGTGGCGCAGGGCGTTGCCTTCGCGCGGCTGCACCGTCACCTCACGGTCGTCCGCCCAGACGTTGATCACCTCCACCTTGGCTGGGTCGATCCCGCGCGCCAGCACGCGCTCGCGCATGCATCGGCCCAGCACCACCACCCGGTCCGCGCGCTTCAGGCAGAAGCGATCCACGGCCTCGAACACGGCGTGCGCCAGCGAGCCCTTCCGGAGCACGCCGGCGGCCACCGGCACGTCGGGGTAGAGGTCCATGGTCCAGCAGACCACCTTGGTGCCCTTGAGCCAGCGGAGCAGGATGCCCACGAACGCGATGAACGGCGGCGTGGTGAAGCAGACCACCACGTCCTGGCGCGGCAGCCACAGCGCCTTCCACATGCTGGCCAGGTAGAACGACACGAAGTCGAACGCGCGCGAGGCCAGGCCTCGCTTGCCGAACACGCTCTGACCGGCACGCACGATACGGATGCCGTCCACGGCGTCCTGGCGGGGCAGCGCGGTTCCTGCCTCGCCATAGAGGCTGCGAGAAGCGAGCGCCGTGACGCACTCGCCGCGCTGCGCCAGGAAGCGTCCCAGATCGTGACCATGCTGCGCGGTGGCGGCCACGTCGGGCCAGAACACCTGGTTGAGCAGCAGCACCTTCATGGGGCCGGTCTTCACGCCGGCGGCCGTGTCCTCCAGCACCCGCAGCATGCGAAGCGCCAGATAGGTGCGGTCGTAGTTGTTGGCGGCACGCAGGCATTCGCGCCGGAAGCCCTCCAGCTTGGCCGGATCGGCCTGGAGCGACCGGAGGGCGTCGCAGAGCTGGTCCACCCCTTCGGGCTCGAAGGGGATGCCCACGCGCTCGCGCCGGACGATGTCGGCCGACTCGCCCTCCACGCCGTGCAGCACGGGAATGCCCATGCCCATGCACTCGAAGAGCTTGGACGGGATCACGGTGGTGAACAGCTCGGTCTTGCGCAGGTGGATCACCGAGACGTCCAGCAGCGACCAGTACCGGGGCACGTCGGCCTTGGGCACGGAGTCGATGAACACCACGTTGTCCAACTTCAGACGCTCGGCCATCTCCCGGAGCGCCTGCTTGCGCGCGCCGTCGCCCAGGAACAGGAACGCGAAGCCCTGGTCCTTGAGGCGCGCAGCGGCCTCCACCAGCGTCTCCAGCGCGTGGGCCATGCCGTGCGTGCCGATGTAGCCCGCCACGAACTTGCCCTCCAGGCCCAGCTGCCGCGTCAGCTCCGGATCCTTGGCACGCGGCTTGAAGCGCGAGATGTCCACGCCGTTGGTGACCACCTCGATCTTGCTGCCGTCGATGCCGCGTCGGATCAGCACCTGCTTGAACGACTCGGTGACGGAGACGATCCGCGCCGCCTTGCGGTAGAGGAACATCTCCAGCCGCTCCAGCATGCGGATGGCGAAGGAGTCCTTCATGGCGCCCACGGCCTTGATGGACTCCGGCCACAGGTCGCGCAGCTCGAACACGTACGGGATGCGCTTCATGCGGCTCACCACGTAGGCGGCCACCGCCGTGAAGAACTGGGGAGAAGTGCCGATCACCACGTCCACCCCGCGGATGCGCGGGCTGGCCACGATGGCGCTGACCATGAAGCTCAGGTAGTCCAGGATGCGCCGGAGGAATCCCTCGTTGGCGGTGATGTAGCTCCAGACCCGCACCACCTCGATGCCCTCGATGGTCTCGCGCTGGAACGCCCGGTTCTGGTAGCCGTCGAACACCTTCCCCTTGGGGAAGTTGGGGGCGCAGGTCACCACGGTGACTCGGTGGCCCTTCTTGACCCATTCGCGGCAGTGCTCGAAGGTGCGGCTGGCGGGCGCGTTCACCTCGGGCGGGAAGTTGTCAGTCAGGAAGAGAAGATGCACGCTCGCTCCAGGTGAATCGCACGCCGGCCTCGCCCAAGACGGGAACCGTGACCGCCTTCCAGCACGGCTCGGTGCGGCCGAACTCGGGATGCCAGGTGGACCGCTCCACCGTCCAGGCCGACCCGACCGCCGCCACCGTCAGCGCATGACGGTCGTCGAGGCGGACGGTGCAGGGATTGATAGCCGAAATCTCCAGTCCCGGTGCCCAGCGCCAGTGCGCCTCCACGCGTCCGGGCCCGTCCACCCGGTCACGGATCTCCAGCGACCCGTCCTGAAAGGCCCAGGTCCGCCGATGCACCGGCGCGCCGCGCAGTCTGCGGAAGCCGTCGTGGGCGCACGACACGCGGATCTCGCCGGCGACCTCCTCCACCGTCAGTCCGAAGGGGCGCGCCCGCCGCGCCACGCGGAATCCGCCCCAGACCTCACTGGAGTCCGCGCCGTCCACCGTGACGGTGTTGTGCGCGGCCGTGCCCCGTTGCCGAAGACGCTCGGGGCCCGTTCCGTACCGCGAGGTGCCCGAGTTCACCAGCACGCGCCGACCGAAGAGCGACAGCTCGAAGGACAACGTGTCGGCGTGGGCGTGTCCCGGCAGGTAGTCGGGGCCGATGAGGCCCACGTCCAGGATCGCCACCATGGGGCCTCGCTGCACGCGCACGTATCCGCTGTCGCGAAGGTGAGTCACGCCGTCCGTGGCAGCAGGGAGTGCGTGAAAGCCCAACCGCATCGCCAGCGCCTCCAGCTCGGCCGGAGCCGGCGCAATCCCGATCGCCGCGTCGTTGAACAGCGCGATCTCTCCGTCCGGATGGCTCATCGCCTGCAGCCAACGACGCATCGACTCGATCACGGAGCGCTGCTGCCGGATCCAGACGGATTCCTCAGGCGTCAGCGCTGCGGAGGTCGCATGCATGGCGTTCCACAGGTCCAGCATGTCCTCCAGGGCCAGCGCGTGGTACATGGGCGACCGCTCGAACTGCCCGCCGTCCGGCAGCACCTGTTCGGGCACCTGCGCACGAAGGATCCGGAGTCCGGTCCGGCGCCACGCGTCCGCCTCCGGGCCCTGGAAGAACAGACCAGCGAAGAGCAGCGCCTTCGCGTTCACGAAGAGATGGTTGCCCAGCAGGTGCCACTCCAGCCGACGGGAGAGCCAGCGCGCCTGCACGGCCAAGCTCTGCAGCGCCGCTTCCGACAGCGCGTTCCCCTGCCAAGCCCACTTGATCCAGTTCACCATGCGAAGCGAGACCGGATACGGCTCCCAGCCCGTTCCCGACGCCGGCGGATTCTCCCGGATCCAGCGGTCGATCAGGTCGCGGTGCCACGCCGCACGGGACTCGGCGCCGGCACCGTGCAGATCCTCGAAATAATGCTGGTTGTAGCGCCAGAGCTTCTCCAGCCGTGCGAGGTCCCAGCCCACCTCCGACAACGCGTGCGAGTCGCCCAGGAAGAGGAACGTCTCTGGAGCCGTCAGGCTGGCGCGACGCCGTGCCGACGGATGGAATCCGGAGACGCCCGCTCGAAGCGGCGGCGCCAGCCGCAGGTCCGGCGTGGGCCGAGACAGCCGAAACCGCACCCGTCCCGTGAACTGCACCGGCTTGAGGTGCCGCAGCGTGTGCCAGTAGCGCAGCAGCGTGCGCATGCCCGCCATGTCACGCCACCAGCAGCTTCTCGAGGTGCTGCACGATCCGCTCGCTGGTGCGGCCGTCCCAGAGCGGCGGGATGGCGCCCCGCTTCCACTGGCCCGCGAACAGGCGGTCCAGCGCGGGCTTCAACGCCTTGGGATCGATGCCCAGCAGCTCGTTGGTTCCGATGGTGACGGTCTCGGGCCGCTCGGTGCTGTTGCGCAGCGTCATGCACGGCACGCCCATCACCGTGGTCTCCTCGGTGATGCCGCCGGAGTCCGTGATGACGGCCTTGGCGTGCTTCACCAGCCAGTTGAACTCCAGATACGGCTGCGGCTCCACCAGCAGCAGACTGGCAGGCACCGCGCCCACCTCGCGCAGCGTCTTGGCGGTGCGTGGATGCACGGGGAACACCACCTTCTCGCCGCGGGTGGCTTCGGCGATGGCCTTCAGCAGCTGCGCGAAGGTGTCGCCGGCGTCCACATTGGCCGGCCGATGCAGCGTCACCACGAAGTACTTCCCGGCCTCCAGACCCAGCTCGTCCCAGAACGAGGGCCTGGCCAGCCGTGGCATGTTGGTGAGCAGCGTGTCGATCATGGTGTTGCCCACGAAGAAGATGGCCTTCTCCGACACGCCCGCACGCCGGAGGTTCTCGTTGGCCACCTCGCTCGTGGTGAAGAAGAAGTTGGTGATGGCGTCGGTCACCATCCGGTTGATCTCCTCCGGCATGGTCCAGTCGCCGCTGCGGATGCCCGCCTCCACATGGGCCACCCTCACCCACAGCTTCTGTGCCGCGATGGCGCAGGCCATGGTGCTGGTGACGTCGCCCACCACCAGGCACAGGTCGCTCTTGCGCTCCATGAGCAGCTTCTCGTAGCGGGTCATGATCCCGGCCGTCTGCTCCGCGTGCGATCCGCTGCCCACCTCCAGGTTCACGTGCGGATGCGGGATGCCAAGCTGCGTGAAGAAGTCGCCGGACATCTTGGCGTCGTAGTGCTGGCCGGTGTGGATCAGCCGGTAGCGCAGGTGGCCGCCCGCCTTCTCGCGCGCCTCCAGCGCGCGGATGATGGGCGCGATCTTCATGAAGTTGGGACGAGCGCCCGCGACGATGTCGATCAGCTTGGTGGTCACTGGGCGCCCTCCGCCTGCGCGGCGATCTGGATGGTGACACGCGCCACCTCCAGCACCTCGTCCAGCGGGATGGGCGACGGACCGCCCGCCGCCACGGCCTGGGTGAAGGCCGCCGCGCACGCCTTCTGTCCCTTGTCCTGCCGCCACAGCTTCATCTTGGAGAAGCCCGGCCACGCAAAGCCGCGCAGGGAGCGGAAGTTGTCCAGTTGCAGCACGCGGCCCGCGGCGAACACCTCCAGGCGCTCCTTGGGGAAGGCCTTGCTGCCGTTGGCGAAGTAGTGCACCGTGCCGATGCTTCCGTCCGCGAACGAGAGTTCGATGGTGACGGTGTCACGCGTCTTGGTGTCCATCACGCTCACGCGATGACCGGCGATGGGCGCACCCACCAGGAAGCGCAGCAGGTCGATGAAGTGGCACGCCTCGCCCACGATGCGGCCCCCACCCACCTCGCGGTCCTGCGTCCAGTGCTCGGCGGGAATGGCGCCGGCGTTGGCGGTGAAGACCAGGCTCTTCGGTCCGGTCACGCCCTTGAGCAGCGCCTTCACCTTGTGCACCTGCGGCGCGAAGCGCCGGTTGAATCCCACCATGACCATCGGTGCGCGTCCGTCCTTCGCGGCCTCCGCCACCGCCTGCTCCACCTGCGACACCTCTTCGGCGTGCAGCGCGAGCGGCTTCTCCACGAAGACGTGCTTGCCCGCGCGCAGCGCCTGGCACGTCATGGCGGCGTGCGTGTCATGCCGCGTGCCCAGCACCACGGCCTGCACCTGCGGATCGCGGAAGACGGCGTCGGTCTCCGTGGTGGTCTCCTCGAAGCCGAACTTGCGGCCTGCGTGCACGCCGGACACGCCGCCGCTGCTGGCCACCACCTTGAGGCGCGCGCCTGCGGCCTTGAACGCCGGGATGAGCACCGCGGTGGCGTAGTTGCCCGAACCCACGAACGCGATCGACGCCGCGCCCGCCGCCGGCGCCGCATCGCTCGGCCGGGGCGGCAGCGACACGGTGGCCTTGCGCAGTTCGGTCTCCGGCTTCTGCGCCGGCGTGGGGTACTCCAGCAGAATGCCCAGGGACGGGCCGGATCCGCCCACCAGCTCATAGGCGCGCTCCGCCTCGCCGATGGCGAATCGATGCGAGATGAGCGGCTTCACGTCCAGCCGGCCGTCCGCCATCATGTCCAGCACGGCCTCGAAGTTGCGCTGCTCGGTCCAGCGCACGAAGCCCACCGGATAGTCGTTGCCCTTGTCCTCGTAGCTGGGGTCGTAGCGACCGGGGCCGTACGAGCAGCTCACCTGGAAGGTCAGCTCCTTCTCGTAGAAGTCGGCGCGGCTCAGCTCCAGTCCGGTCACGCCCACCAGCACGATGCGGCCGCGCTTGCGGCACATGAGCGCCGCCTGGTGCACCGGCTCGTTGCTCTTGGTGCTGGCGGTGATGATCACCGCGTCCACGCCGCGGCCACGGCTGAAGGCCTGCGCGGCGGCCACCGGATCGGCGCCGGCGCCCAGGTTGACGGTCTCGGCGCCCATGGCGCGCGCCAGCTCCAGCTTGGAGGGGTCGAAATCCAGTCCCAGCACGCGGCAACCGTGCGCCCGCAGCAGCTGCACCGTGACCAGGCCGATGAGCCCCAGACCTGTCACCACCACGGTCTCGCCCAGCGTGGGCTGCACCAGACGGATGCCCTGCAGCGCGATCGCGCCCAGCACCGTGAAGGCCGCCTCCTCGTCGCTGACGGTCGCGGGCACCTTGGCGCAGAGGTTCACCGGCACGCACACCGCCTCGGCATGTCGGCCGTTGCTCACCACGCGGTCACCCACCTCGAACCCGGTCACGCCACCACCCGGCTGCAGGACCATGCCCACGTTGCAGTAGCCCAGCGGCAGCGGCTGATCGAGCTTGTTGAAGACCGCCTCCAGCGTGGGCATGAGACCGTCCGTCCTGATCTTGTCGAGCACCATCCGCACCTTGTCGGGCTGCTGGCGCGCCTTCTCGATCCAGCCAGCCTTGCCGAACTCGACCAGCATGCGCTCGGTGCCCGCGCTGACCAGCGTGCGGGAGGTGCGGATCAGGAGGTGACCCCGGCGGGCCGTGGGGCACGGCACCTCGGCGACCTCGGTCTGGCCGGTCTTGAGGGATTGCAGGATCTGCTTCATGGCGGCGGCCCTGGGCTGTGGGGTGACGCATGCTATCGGCCGTCCACAGGCCTCACTTTGGCGAAGATCGGCCGAATCAGCCGTCCAGGAAGCGCCGGCACCAGATCTCGATGCAGAGCAGGGAGAGCAGCGTGTAGCTGCCGTCCACCTGCCCTGCGGCGTTGGCGTCGATCAGTCGGCGCACCGCATCGGCGTCGAAGAGACCCCGACGCTGCAAACTTTCACGGGAGAGCATCCCGTCCAGCAAGGGTCGAAGGTCGTGGCGCATCCACTTGCGCAGCGGCGCGCCGAAGCCGGTCTTGGGCCGGTAGATCACGTCGTGCGGGAGGTAGGGCTCCATGGCCCGCTTGAACACCCACTTGCCCACCGAGCCGCGCTGCTTCAGGTGATCCGGGATGCGCGCCGCGAACTCCACCAGATCCAGGTCCAGGAACGGCACGCGCGCCTCCACGCCCACCGCCATCGACATCTTGTCGGTGTAGATGAGGTTGTGGTCCGACAGGAAGAAGCGCTGCTCCAGCGCCAGCATGCGCTGCAGTCGCGTGGCCCGGCCGTCCAGCGGACGGATGAAGTCCAGCATGGGCTCCATGGCCCGCGCGTCCCCCAGACCGCGACGGAATTCCGGCGTGTACAGCGCCATGAGATCGCGCTCCGCGCTCCACACGAAGTAGTTCACCAGACGCTCGTCGGGTGAGAGTCCTGCACCACGGAACAGCTTGGCCAGCCTGCGGCTTCCAGCGCGACGCTGGTCCAGACCCGCGGTGGCCGCCTCCAGTCCGGCGCGAAGGGGCCGCGGCATCCACGCCCACCAGCGCTCGGCCATCACCGCGCGGTGACGTCGGTAGCCGGTGAAGAGGTCGTCCCCGGCGGAACCGGACAGCAGCACCTTGATGCCGTGCTCGCGGGCCAGGCGGCTGATGTACAGCACGTTCAGCGGCGCGGGGTCCGCCAGCGGCTCGTCCAGCTGCCAGACCAGCGATTCCAGGTCCCCCGCCATGCGGTCGGCCTGGATGCGCACCACGTCCAGGTGCACGCCCAGATGCCGGGCCACCCGCTGCGCGTAGGGCAGGTCGTCGGTGCTGCCCTCCTCCTGACCGCCCTCCGCCTCGATGGTGAAGCAGCGCAGGCCCGGAGACTGCTCGCGTGCGAACGCCACCACGGCGCTGGAGTCGAGACCGCCGGAGAGGAACGAGCCCACCGGCACGTCGGCCACCATCTGGCGCTTGACCGCCTGACGCACGTGGTGCTCGGTGCCCTCCACCGCCTCGCGTTCGGACAGGTTGGCGCGGACGCCACGCAGCGTGGGCAGCTGATACCAGGTCCACTGCCGCGTCACCGTGCCGTCCCGCAGTTCCATGGCCTCGCCGGGCAGCAGCTTGCGGACGCGACGAAGCGGCGTGCCTTCGCCCGGACACCAGAGGAAGCTCAGGTAGCGGTGCAGCGCGACCTGATCCAGTTCGCGGGCCTCGGGCACCAGCTTCAGCAGGCCCTTCAACTCGCTGCCGAACGCCACGCCGCGCTCCGTCCGGCTGACGTAGACGGGCTTCACGCCCAGCGCGTCGCGTGCCACCAGCACCGAGCCGCGGCCGGCGTCCCAGATGGCGAAGCCGAAGATGCCGTTGAGCCGGGGCAGCATGGCTTCGCCCTGATCCATCCACAGGCGAAGAAGGACCTCGGTGTCGGAGTGTCCGCGGAAGCGATGGCCCTTGGACTCCAGCTCCCGCCGAAGCTCCTGATAGTTGTAGATCTCGCCATTGAAGACCAGCTGCACGCGGCCGTCCTCGCTGGCCATGGGCTGGTGACCCAGCGGGGAGAGATCGATGATGGAGAGGCGCGCGTGACCCAGGCCCACCCGGGCGGCCGGGTCCAGAAAGGTGCCGCCGTCATCCGGGCCACGGTGCGCGATGGCGCGGAGGCCCGTCTGCAGGGCGGAAGCGTCGAAGTCGCCTTGGAAGCCGAGGATGCCGCACATGCGACCCGGATCGTAGGGGCGGTGCGACGCTCCTGCATCGCTACCATCGCCCGTCATGGACCGCTCCCCCCCGCGCGTCGCGGTGGTCTACCACTTCTTCGCGCACTACCGGACGGCGGTGGTGGAGTCGCTGGCGCGCGACCGGACGCACGAGTGGCACTTCTGGGGCGACCTTCACGACTACGACTCGGACATCAAGCCGGCCCAGTTCAGCGACCAGGTGCGGTTCACGCGCGCCCCATGCGTGAAGCTCCGCGGCCCGATCATGTGGCAGCGCGGCCTGATGGGACTGGCGCTCTCCCGGAAGTGGAACGCGATCATCTTCCTGGGCAGCCCCAACTATGTCTCCACCTGGATCTCGGCGGCGCTGGCGCGGCTGACGGGCAAGCGCGTGCTGTTCTGGTCGCACGGGTGGACCAAGCCGCCGGTGGGGCTCCGGAGCGTCACTCGCAACATCTTCTACAGCCTGGCCAACGACCTGCTGCTCTACGGACGCTGGGCCAAGACCATCGCCATCGCACAGGGCTTCGACCCGGCGCGGGTGCACGTGGTCAGCAACAGCCTGGACGTGGCGGCGCAGCGACGGGCGCTGGAGGCCATCCCCGCCTCGAGACCCGCGGAGGTCCGGAGGGAGCTCTTCGGCGAGGACCGGACCCCGGTGCTCTGCTGCACCACGCGCCTCACGCGCCTGCGCCGCCTGGACATGCTGCTGGATGCCGTGGCGCTGCTCCGTCAACGCGGCAGGCCCGTGAACGTGGCCATCATCGGCGACGGGCCGGAGCGCGGTGCGCTGGAGGCGCAGGCCACCCGACTGGGTCTCCGGGTGGCGTTCCTGGGCGCCTGCTACGACGAGGCGCGCATCGGCGAGGTGCTTCTCTCCTCCAACGCCTGCGTGGCGCCCGGTCAGGTGGGCCTGACCGCCATGCATGCGCTGGCCTTCGGCGTGCCCGTGGTCACGCACGGAGATCCGTCCAAGCAGATGCCGGAGTTCGAGTCCATCGTGCCTGGATCCACCGGCTCGCTCTTCGAGGAGGGCAATTTGGAGAGCCTGGCCGCCGCCATCGAACCGTGGGTCCGCACCAGCGTGATCGAGCCGGAGACACGACGCGCCTGCCGCGCCATGATCGACCGCTTCTGGAACCCGGAGTTCCAGACTCAGGTCATCCTTCGGGCGGTGGACGGAGAGCCCGCCGACGACCTGTTCTGGCTGCGTCCGCGCGTCAAGGAGACCCCTGCCCATGCGTGAGATCGTGAAGCGACTGGCCGGCCGCGGCACCCTCTTCCGCCGCCTGCGCATGCTCCGGATGTGGTGGCTCCGCGCACGGCACGGCATGCGGCACGTGCACCCCACCGCCTACATCAGCACGCTGGCCGGCGTGGAGATCTCTCCGGACGTGCGCGTGGGCGAGTTCGTCTACATCGGCAACGGCTGCGTGATCGGCAAGAACGTGACCATCGGTCGCTACACCATGCTGGCGCCGCGGGTGGCCATCGTGGGCGCCGACCATCGCATGGACGTGCCGGGCACCCCCATGATCTTCGCGGGGCGACCCGAGCAGAAGGCCACCGTGGTCGGAGAGGACGCGTGGATCGGCGCCGGCGCGGTGGTGATGCAGGGCATCTCCGTGGGACGAGGCGCGGTGATCGGCGCCAACGCCGTGGTGACCAAGGACGTGCCGCCGTACGAGATCTGGGTGGGCATCCCCGCCCGTCGCGTGGGCGAGCGCTTTCCTGACCCGGAAGCGCGACGCCGGCACGAAGCCATGCTGGACGGTCCGGTGGTGGACCCGCTCTACTGCAGCTGACGGCGCAGCGCCGCTGATCCGCGCGCCTTCTCGGCCATGCCCCGGGCCCACTCCTCCAGCACCATCGCCTGAAGCGACAGCGCGCGGGGCCGGCCCAGCGGATCGATCGGATGCCGCAGCACGTCGGCGCCGCTCTCCGAGAGGATGCCCGCGCGCATCAGTTCACCCTGATGCAGATGGAAGCCATGGCGCTCGGCGATGGCCCGCAGCCAGCGCTTCCACGGCGTGGTGAATCCGCGCTTGCGCCGCTCGAAGATGCGCGCCGGAATCATGTCCCGTGTGGCCTCGATGAGCCATGCCTTAGGACTCTGTCGCCAGTCCTGCGCGCGCATGCGCAGACCCATCACCAGTTCCACCAGCTGATAGTCCACGAACGGAAGGCGGCACTCCACGCTGGCCGCCATGCTGAGCCGGTCGCACTGGTCGATGCCGTTGCTGAGCAGGTAGGTGCGGAGCAGTGCGGTGGTGGCCACCAGGTCGGGCCGCTCCACCGACGCGGGATCGGTGAACGGATGGGCAGGATCGTGATGAGCCACCGCGCGGAGGAACTCCGGCGTGCCCACCGCGCGTTCCATGGCCGCGCCGTTCCACCACTGGGGTCGCGAATCCCAGAACACCATGCGTTCCGCGGGCGTGGTGCGGTCCCGGACCAGCTCGTGGTAGCCGATGCCCAGGCCAAAGCCCGACAGCACCCATCCGATGAGACCTTCGTAGGAGAGGACCGGCGGCTTGGGCCGCACGTAGTCCAGCACGCCCGCACGGCCCGCCAGAAGGGCGTGCTTGCGATGCGTCTGCGCCACCCCGCGCACGATGAAGTCGTAGCCCCAGAAGAGTTCGTCGCCTCCCTGCCCCGTCAGCATCACAGGCACGCCCGTCCGTCGCGCCAGCTCCATCACGGTCAGGTACGCGGGACCGCTGAGGTCGGCGATGGGCTCGTCACGGCGGATGCACACCCGCGCGAAGGAGTTCAGCGCGTCGGCCTCGCTCATCTTGGCCACGTGATGCGGAATGCCCAGCTCCCGGGCGAACTCCGCCGCCAGGCCGGATTCGTCGAAACGGCCGCCCGTGGTGTAGCCGATGGAGAACGCGTGCAGCGGCTGGGTCACGTGCCGCTTGGCCAGCGCCGCGATCACCGACGAGTCCACCCCGCCGGAGAGCGCCACGCCCACCGGGACGTCCGAGCGCACCACGATCCGCATGATGTCGTCCAGCTTGGCGCGGATCAGCTCCGCCGGATCGCCCTCCACGGGACCGGCGGCGTCGGGCCTCCACCAGACGGACTCGCGGACCGTCCAGGGATCCAGCGAGATCTCCAGCATGCCCGCAGGCGGCAGCTTGCGGGTGCCCAGCACCGGCGAGCGCGGCTCGGGGACGAACGACCAGTGGAAGAACTCGTGCACGGCCACGGGATCCAGCCGGAAGTCCACGGCGCCCGATCCCACCAGCGACGCCAGCTCGCTGGCGAACACCAGACGCCCCTCCCGCTCGGCCAGGAACAGCGGCTTCTCGCCCAGACGGTCGCGGACGATCAGGGCGCGCCGGTTTCGCAGATCCAGCAGCGCAAAGGCGAACATGCCCCGCAGGTGCTGCACGCAGTCACGACCGTGCTCCTCGTAGAGGTGGATGATGGTCTCGCAGTCGCTGTGGGTCTTGAATCGGTGCCCGCGCGCCTCCAGCGACTTCCGGAGCTCCACGAAGTTGTAGACCTCGCCGTTGGCCACCAGGGCGATGGAGCGGTCCTCGTTCCAGAGGGGCTGCCAGCCCCCTTCCAGGTCGATGATGGCCAGGCGGCGCATGCCGATGGCGGCGTGCGACTCCGAGTGGAACCCCTCGCCGTCCGGTCCGCGGTGGACCATGGAGGCGGCCAGCGCCTTCAGGAGGGTGGCGTCGTCCGCCGAGAGGCCCTCACGGTCGAGGATGCCGAAGATGCCGCACATGGAGGGGCGGATTGTAGGGACGGGTCCGACCGGCGCCCGGACGGAGGGGATCCCGGGAATTCCGGCCGGCCACGCCGGCGCGCCGATAGAGTGGAACCGGCATGAGCACGTTGATCGGTTACCTGCTGCTGGCGGCCATGGGCGTCATGATCATGGGCGCCGTGACTCGCCCCACCTGGGCGCTGTCGCTGCTTCTCATCCAGTATCCGCTGGAGCAGCTCATCCAGTCGTACGTGGTGTACTTCGTCTACCACAACGAGTTGTTCAACGTGATCGTGGGTCTGCTGGGCATCGCCTCGCTGGCGGTCAAGACGCTCACCCGCCCCAACGCCCTGCAGGCGTCGCTCAACTCGGTGAGCCTGCTCTGCGTGCTCTACTACCTGCTGGCGGCCGCCAGCGTGCTCTGGAGCCCCACCCAGCAGAGCGCCGTGGACATCCTTCGCCCCGGCATCTCCTACTTCCTGATGTTCGTGGTGATCTCGCCACTGCTCATCGAGCGCCTGGAGCATGTCCGCGAGTTCCTGATCGTCACGCTGGTGCTGAGTTCCATCACCGCCTTCCTGGTGCTCACCAACCCGGCCGGTGACTTCGTGCGTGGTCGATTCGCGCTGCGCCTGGGCGGCATCGGCCTCAAGGAGTCCAACCCGCTGGCCATGAGCGACCTGGCGGCGTTCCTGGTGCTCATCGCCGCCACCCTGAACCTGGCCGGCCGCGGCGGCCTGCTGCTGGCCACGCGCATCGTGGGGGGCGTCCTGGGCACCGGTCTGCTCATCGCCGCCAGCTCCCGCGGGCAGGTGGTGTTCGCGGGCCTGGTGGCGCTGGTCTTCTATCCCATCTCCGTGCAGGTGAAGAACCTGGGCCAGTTCATCCTGCGAGCCTTCGGCCTGGTGGTGCTGGTGGGCGTGCTGGTGCTGGGCGCGCGCCTCTTCTCCAAGCAGGCGCAAGGCACCGAGAAGCGATGGGATGCGGCGGAGCTCTCCGACGCCTCGGCCGTCCGCTTCGAGAACATGCGGGTGCTGCTGGTGGAGTGGGTCCGCAAGCCCCAGGCCTGGCCGCTGGGACTGGGCACCGGCGGATTCACGGCGTTCGAGAAGACCTCGCACGAACCGTACGTGCACAACATGATCGTGGAGGCGCTGGGTGAATTCGGACTGCTGGGCTTCGGTCTCTTCACGGCGCTGCTGGTGGCCACGGCGGTCTCCGGCGTGCGGCTCCTGCGCATGTGCTGGAACGACCCTGACGCGCGCGCCGTGGCGGCCAGTCTGGTGGGCTACAACACGTTCCAGTTCCTCATCTCCAACAAGCAGGGAAACGTGTGGGTGTCCACCCAGATGTTCACGCTGTTCCTGGTGATGGTCCGCACGGAACGGATCCTGCGACGCGAGGGCGGCCTGCCCGAGCCAGAGCAGATGGACCATGAGGATCACGCGGAGGACGCGGCACATCCGGCCCCGCTGCCCGCGGGCACCGCCGCGGCCTGACGCTCACCAGGGTGCGGCGGCGGCGTCCGGCGTCCGGCCCGCCTCCCACGCACGCACGTCCCGCAGCGAGCGAAGCACCACCCGCGCCGCCCGTTCCCGCATCTGCGAAGCCACGCCCGGCGCGCTCCAGTCGAGCGGTGCGCGGCCGTCCAGGAAGGCCTTCACCAGGTTGTCGCGCGGAAACTCCTCCGGCGACTGGGGCTTGGGCGCCTCGGTGCAGGCGGCCTTGATGATCCGGTCGTAGGAGGTCCACACCGCAACGCCCGCCGCGCCGGCGCGAACCGCCGGGGCCACCTGGTCCTCGACGAACTGGATCGGAGGCACCACGGCACCTGCCGGCGCCTTGCCGTTGGGCTGCCACACCGGACTCACCGTGGGAACGACGGGCTTGTCCTTGGCCAGCAGCTTGGCCAGACCCACCTGCGCGCGACGCCACGCCACGCCGGCCTGGCGCACGCCGCTCCGGAGCGACTCCTGCACCTCGGCAGGGTCGTAGACCGGGTAGATGCTGGGGCTGACCCAGTCGCATTCGGCCACGATGGGCGCGTAGACACGGGACGCCTCGGTCAGCGTCACGCGCTTGGCGGCGGTGTCGGCGTCGTCCCAGGACTCGTTGCGGATCCAGTACGGCACGAAGGGAACCCCGTAGTAGGTCCACTTGGTGCGTGGGTAGGTGCTCTTCACGGCGCGGATCAGTCGCACCATCTGCGCCGTGGCCGCCTTCGCCGTCGGATCGTCCGCGCCGCGCTGCAGACGATCCGTGAAGGCGTACTCGAAGTCCAGCATCCCCCACTCCGGCGGATCGCCCCCGGACATGCGGTCGATGGCCTCGATCACCTTCAGGATGTCGATCTCGCCCGTCTTGGCGGAATCCGGGCTGGTGTACTGGTAGACCAGCAGCAGCGGCTTCGCGCCCGTCCGGGTGGCATCGGCCACCACCGACGCGTCCACCAGCGTGTCGTGGAGCAGGACCAGCGGCGGACGCGCCGGAGGCTCGTCGGCCGCAGGCTTCTGGAACGCGGCGGCCGCCAGCGCCATGGCCAGCGCCACCGCCACCCCGGCCCACCGGATCACTGGTCGTGCCCCGAACCCGCCGGCAGCGCGTGCCCTGCGTCACGCAGGGTCTTCTCGCGGCGGGCCAGCTCCAGGTCGCTCTCCACCATCATGCGGGCCAGTTCCTCCACGCCCACCTTCGGCTTCCAGCCCAGCGCCTTGCGCGCCTTGGCCGCGTCGCCCTGCAGCTGCTCCACCTCCGCCGGGCGGAAGTACTTGGGATCGATCTCCACGAAGTCCCGGTAGTCCAGACCCACCTGCCCGAAGGCCAGTTCGCAGAAGCGGCGCACGCTGATCATCTGTCCGGTGGCCACCACGTAGTCGTCCGCCTTGGGCTGCTGCAGCATCAGCCACATGGCCTCCACGTAGTCGCCGGCGAAGCCCCAGTCGCGCTGCGCGTCCAGGTTGCCCATGTACAGCTTCTTCTGCATGCCCAGCTTGATGCGCCCCACCGCGCGCGTGATCTTGCGCGTGACGAAGGTCTCGCCGCGGCGCGGGCTCTCGTGGTTGAACAGGATGCCGCAGCTGG
>CAZKHO010000013.1:0-7935 GCA_964552505.1 uncultured Bifidobacterium sp.
AGCTGCAGGTCGCGCACCGCCAGGTCGTTCACCAGGCACACCTGCCGGGCGTTGTCGATGTCCAGCTTGCTGAACGGACGACCCATGATCACCTGACGGTTCTCCGTGGCGTGCCAGGCGGGCCAGATGCCGGTCACGCTCACGCCCTCCAGCTGCTCGGCGTCGCTCTGCACGCTCAGGCTGGTCTCGCTGATGGGCGTGATGCCCTTCAGCGAGGTGCACTGCTCCTGCAGCGCCGCGGCCTCGGTGGCCTTGAGGCGGATCTTCTCCCACGGGAACAGGTTGCGTGGCACGCCCTCGGGACGGCTGGGCCAGACGTAGAGGCGCGCGGCACCGAAGGTCTCGAACTCGCTGAGCACCTTGGTCTTCAGTCCGGTGAGCGCCGCGATCACCGCGGTGGTGCTGGCCACGCCCACGATGATGCCCAGCGCGGTGAGCACGCTCCGCAGCTTGTTGGCCCAGATCTGACGAAGGGCCAGCAGGATGTTCTCGTAGTAGAAGAGCGGGTTCAGCATCAGGCCGCGCTCCTTGCGCCATGCACCAGCGGGCCCACCGACGGGTCGTCGCCGGCCGGCAGGTCGCTCAGCACCAGTCCGTCACGGAGTCGCACCACGCGCTGACAGTGCGCGGCCACGTCGTTCTCGTGCGTCACCATCAGCACGGTCTGCCCGTCCTGGTGGATCTGCGCGAACAGCTTCAGGATCTCCTCGGTGGTGGTGGTGTCCAGGTTGCCCGTGGGCTCGTCCGCCATCAGGATGCGCGGCTTGGCGATGAGCGCGCGCGCGATGGCCACGCGCTGCTTCTGTCCGCCGCTCAGCTGGTTGGGTCGGTGATCCATGCGCTGACCCAGCCCCACGCGCTGCAGCGCCTCCACGGCCAGCCGCCGTCGCTCGCGCGCCCAGCCCCAGCCCTTGCCGCGCGCGTACAGCAGCGGCAGCTCCACGTTCTCCAGCGCGGTGAGTCGCGGCAGCAGCTCGAAGCTCTGGAAGACGAAGCCGATCTCCTGGTTGCGCACCTGCGAGAGCTGCGCCGCGTCCAGTCCGCTCACCTCGCGGCCACCCAGGTGGTAGGTGCCGGCGGTGGGCCGGTCCAGGCAGCCCAGCGTGTTCATCAGCGTGCTCTTGCCGCTGCCCGAACTGCCCATGATGGCCACCATCTCGCCCGCCTGCACCTCCAGATCCACGCCACGCAGGGCGTGGATCACCTCCACGCCCACCTGGTAGACCTTGGTCACGCCACGGATCTGGATGATCGGCTCGGGCATCGGTGACTCAGCGCATGCCGCGGCGGCCGCCGCCTCCGCCCGGACCCATCATGCCGCCACCCTGACCGCGCGCGCCCTCGGCGGCGGCCCAGCGTCCGGCGTCCTTGGACGGGTCCTCCTTCTGCACGGCCTCGCCGTCCTTCAGCTTCTCCAGCACGCGGTACGGGCCGGTCACGATCATCTCGCCGGGCTTCAGGCCGTCCTTCACCAGCGTGTCGGTGAGGTTGCTGGCCCCCGTGGCCACCGGCGTGATCACCGCCTTGCCGTCCACCACGCGGAACACCACGGGGGTCACCCGACGGTTCTTCTGCACCAGCGGGCTGGACTTGGCGGGCTCCGGAAGGTCGTTCACGGGGCGCTCCACCACGGCCTGGCTGGGCACCATCAGGCCCTCCTGACGCGCGATGTCGATGTCCACGTTTCCGGTGAGGCCGCTGAAGATCTGGCGGCCCTTCAGGTCCAGGTTGATCAGCACCTTGAAGCTGCCCGTGCCGTCCTTCTCCACGGTGCGCTGCAGCGCGATCTCGGTGACCTTGCCGTCGAAGGGCTCGTCCTTGTACGCGTTCACGTACACCTTGGCCCCCTGATCCGTGGCCACGCGGGCGATGTCCGTCTCGGCCACCTTGGCGTTCAGGCGCATCTCCCCCAGGTCCGCCACCGTCATGATGCGCGTGCCGGCGTTGTTCATGGTGCCCACCACCGCCAGCTCGCCCACCTCGGTGGCCAGGTAGGTCACGATGCCGTCGATGGGGCTGATGATGACGGTGCGCTTCACCGCCTCCTTGGCCTGCTCCACGCTGGACTCGCTGGCCGAGAGCGACTTCTCCAGCTGGGCGATGGTCTTCTCGGCCGCCTGCACCTGGCTCTCCACGTCGCGGGTGCGCGCGATGGCGTCGTCCAGCTGCTGGCGGCTCACGTCGCCGGTGTCGAACAGCGCCTGGTTGCGCGCCAGGATGGCGCGGGAGTTCTCCTGCGCCTGCTTGGAACCCATGATGCGGCTGCGTTCGGCGTCCAGACGGAAGCGGTCGCCGTCGCGTCGGGCCTCCACCGCGGACAGGGCGGCCTGAAGGTCACGACCGTCCAGACGCACCAGCACGTCACCCTTCTTCACGCGGGCGCCTTCCCGCTTGGGAAGCTCCACGATGCGGGCGCTCACCTCCGCGCTCACGTCCACCTTGCTGCGGGGCTCCACCACTCCAGGAGCGGAGACGCTTTCCACCAGCACGCCCTGCTTCACCTCGGTCATCCGGACCTCGGTGGCGGTGTCGCCGCCCGAACGCATCATGAAGGCCGCGGCGGCCACCACGATGCAGAGCGCGACGGCGATGAGGAGATACTTGCGCATGGTTCCTTCCAAGAGTCCGAGAACTGTTTGCTGGGCCCTGTGCGGGGAGGCTACCTGTTTCGCCCATGGCGGGTTTTGGTTGCACCGCCCCACCCACTGCCCAAATGAAAGCCCCGGCCGTTCGGCCGGGGCTGGAGCTCTCAGGGTCTGCGGCGCCCGTCAGGCGCGGCCCGCGTTCACTGGCACGGACCGGTGCTGAGCAGGATCAGCGCCACGTCGCCAAAGTCCACCTCACCGGTGCCGTCCAGATCGCTGGGGCAGCCGGGGCACGGGCCATAGTCCAGCAGCGCAAAGGCCACGTCGCCGTTGTCCACCTCGCCACTGCCGTCGATGTCGCCGAAGCAGGCGCTGACCACGCCCTTCAGGCGCAGGGCGGGCTTGTAGAACTTCATCGGATCGTCGCCGTCCTGCACCACGTAGGTCGGCGTGGCCGTGGCCGCGTAGCGTCCAAACGTCTGGCTGGTGGGCCAGGTCAAGCACGCCCAGTAGGCCGCGCGGCCGCTGGTGGGGCTCTGCTGCGGGATGGCGTTGGCTCCGTAGTAGAACACGCCGAAGGCTCCGACGGTGGAGCCCGCCTTCTCCGGCTTCATGATCCAGTAGTAGTCGCCCGCGAACAGGTTGATCGGCGTCGCCAGATCGATGAAGTAGCGACGGCCGTAGTCGGAATTGATGTTGCTGTACGACGCCGGGTTGAACGTCACCGTGCCTTCAGCCACCAGGTTCTCGCCGTTGGCCACGCTGAAGGCCGCCAGCCAGTTGCTGGACCGGCTGTACACCGCGTAGTGCAGCGTGTCGGCCACCACCGCACCCGTGGGCACGGTGCTGGTTCCCACAAACTCGAAGCCATCGACGGCCCCCGCCTGCGTCATGGTGAACGGCTGCGCGATCACGAAGCCGCTGTTCGTCGCGCTGGCCCAACCCATGGTGGTGTACAGGTTGGTGAGCGTGCCGTCCGCCGTCTTCTTGACGCGCTTCTGCCTGCCGTTGTCGTACAGCGAGCTGCGATACGACACCGTCATCTGTCCGGGCGTCAGGGCCGGAGCCGACGCAGGATCGGCGCCGGCGTCCAGGAAGCTGCCCAGACGGATCAGGTAGTAGTTGCCGGCCGTGGCACCCACGATGGTGATGGCCGAGGGGCCGCCCGCGTCGGTGGTGCCGTCACCGTTGTCGTCGCAGGTGTCGTCCTTGCAGCCCACGAACTTGCCAGGCAGGTCCGAGGGGGTGCCCACGTCCGCCGTGGCGCCCAGGTTGAAGACGCTCAGCACGGAATCCCCCGCGTTGCTCTGACCGCACATGGTGATCTTCAGGTCGCCGTCCGTGGGCGCCGGGCCCGCCACGTACCAGATGTCGCGGGCGGTGTTGCTGGTGCACAGCGAGTTCACGTTGTTGGGGCCGTCGGTGTTGGCGCCCGTGTTGTCGAAGCCGAACGACACGGAGCCGCCCGACAGGTCGATCAGCGCCGCGCCCGTGAGGCAGTCGTTCTCCGCCACCGGATCCACGCAGCGGAACAGGAAGTTGCCGCACTCGATCACGCCCTGATCCACGCAGCTGGCGTCCCAGGCGGACGAGCAGCAGCTGGGCAGGATGGCGCAGACCACGTCGCAGCAGGTGCTGTCGCTGCAGCCGCCGGTGCCGGATTCCGTCACGCAGTCGTTGGCGGCGGTGCCGCACTGCGCGTTGTCCAGCGAGGAGATGGAGACCTCCAGCGCATACTCGATGGGCCCGTCGTACTGGTTGGGCAGCGTGGTGCCGTTGAACGGCGTGGTGACCACGAACACCACGTCACCCGCCGGCACCGGGATCCGGCTCTTCTGCGTGCCGTTGGGCAGCTTGACGAAGGGGTTCTGCGGGCAGCCGTCGGTGTCGTAGCCGTAGCTGAGCGACTTGGCGCTGGCCTGCACGGAGCCCGAGTAGATGCTGATGTAGCTCTGATCGGGCGAGCCGCCGAACGGCACCCCCGCGCGGCCCATGGACAGGGTCACGTTCAGGTAGCACGGGCTGGTCACCGTCATGCGGATCCAGTCCAGGTCACGGCTGGAGCTGGTGGTTCCGCCCGTCGGGATGTAGCTGCCCACCTGGCCGGTGAAGCGCACCGTCTGGCCCGCGGAATGCGAGCCCATCTCGGCGAAGGTGTTCGGCGTCACGTTCCATCCGCCGTTCGGGTCGGTCACGGTGGCGTTGTTGAAGCCCGTCTCCGTGTAGGAGGCGTCGCTCGCCGGGCTCGACAGGTCGCAGTTCTGGGCAAGCGCCACAGAACACAGGGCCGAAACGGCAGAGAACGCGAGAAGACCAAATCGCATCGACGAATCTCCTGTCGGAATCGGGTGCCTCCAGGCGTCACGGCGGACCCTCCGCAGCGACAGCCTGCACCGCAGGCACGGGCATGTCCGAATATCGCCCCGGTTTTCAGGGCAAGCCAGTCAAACCACTCCAATTCCGGGATTTCAGCGGAAGTGGCTCACCGTCGCTCCAGGATTCGACCTGCATCCGCCTCTGAAAGGGAAAGCGGGCCCCGCCGGAGCGGAGCCCGCTTTTATCCGCATATTCCACACTTCATTCAGTAGCACGGACCCACACTGAGCAGGATCAGCGCCACGTCGCCAAAGTCCACTTCCCCACTGCCGTCCAGGTCGCTGGGGCAGCCGGGGCACGGACCGTAGTCCAGCAGCGCAAACGCCACGTCGCCGTTGTCCACGGCTCCGCTGCCGTCGATGTCACCAAAGCAGGCGGAGTACCGGCCCTTCAGCTTCACCGGAACGTGGTACAGCACGTTGGCGCGATCACCCGTCTGCACGCGGTAGGTGGGCGAGGATCCGGCCGTGATCAGAGCCCAGGTGCCCTGCGCGCCGGCGAAGTTGTCGCACTTCCAGTAGCACGGACGCCCGTTGGCCGGGTTGGTGTGCTCGATGCCGTCCACGCCATACACGTAGAAGCCCAGACCACCGGTGGTGGAGCCGGACTTGGTGCCCTTCAGGCCAACAAAGTACGAGCCGGCCTCCAGGTCGAACGGCGCCGCCAGATCGAAGAAGTAGCGCTTGCCCGCGTCCGAGCTGATGTTGGCGTACTGGGTGCTGTCGAACACCAGCTCGCCCTGCGCCACCACGGTGTTCACCGCGGCGTTCCAGGTGCCCATCCAAGCGCTCGAGCTGGTGTCACGTCGGAAGATCACCCACTGCACGCGGTCCGCGATGGCCGTGGTGCCCGTCTGCAGCGCGGTGCTGGCGCAGAACTCAAGGCCGTCCACACGGCTGGCCTTGGTGATCTCGATGGGCGTGGCCACCATGTAGTCCGGCTGGGTGGACGAGCGGTAGCCGGTGGCCAGCGGCAGGTTGGTGGTGGTGTTGTCCGCGGTGCGAACCACCTGCTTCTGCCGACCGCTGTTCCACAGCGTGTGGCGGACGTTGAAGTTCACCTCCGCCTGAATGGCCGGCGCGCTGGCCGGATCCTGGCCGTCGGCAAGGTAGCTGCCCACGCGCACCAGATAGCTGTTCCCCTGCACCACGTTCACCATGGTGTAGGCCGCGGGACCGCCCGCGTCGATGGTGCCGTCGGCGTTGTCGTCGCAGTAGTCGTCGCGACAGCCGCGATACAGGGTGGGCAGCGTCTGGCCGTCCGCCAGTCCGGTCACCGCGCCCAGGTTGTAGCAGGTGATCACGGAGTCGCCCACGTTGCCGTAGCCGCACATGCTGATGGTGATGTCCGCATCCTCCGGCATGGGCCCAAGCTGGTACCACACGTCCTTGGCCGTCATGGCGCTGCAGAGCGTGTTCACGTTGTTGGGGCCGTCGGTGTTGGCGTTGGTGTTGTCCACGTACACGGAGAACGGCGTGGCCTCGGTGTCGATGATCTCCGGCGAGGTGGCGCAGTCGTTGGCCGGACCGGGGTTGCTGCACGCGTAGACGAAGTTGCCGCACTCCGACACGCCGGCCTGCACGCAGGAGGCGTCCCACGCCACGGAGCAGCACGCCGCGTTCAGCGCACAGACCACGTCGCAGCAGGCGGCATCCTTGCAGCCGCCGGTTGCGCTGACCGCGATGCAGTCGTTGGTGGCGGTGCCGCAGCTGGCGGCGTCCAGCGCCAGCAGCTGCACGTCCACCGCGTAGACCAGCGGACCGTTGTAGGTGGTGCTGCCGGTGGCGTTGCTGGCGGTGGTGGCGATCACCAGCACGTCACCCGCTGCCACCGGAATGCGGCTCTGCGTGTGGCCGTCCGCGTAGCGGTAACTGGCCTGATGCGGGCACCCGTCGTTGTCCGTGCGCGAGTAGACCAGCGTGGCCGTGGCCGCGGTCTCCACGTCGCCGGTGTACACCGACAGGTCGCTCACCTCGCCGGCGGCGAACGGCACGGTGAAACCGCCCAGATCACGCCCCACCGAGTAGTTCACGGTGACATAGCACGGCGCAGTCACCTTGAACCGGATGAAGTCCAGATCCCGGTAGTTGGTGCCACTGGTTCCCTGGTAGTTGCCCACCAGGCCCTTCACGCGGAAGCCCTGCCCCGCGGAGTAGGTGCCCGCCTCCAGGAACGGGAACTTGCCGGTGACCGGATCCGCGGTGGTGTACCAGCCGCCGTTTCCGTCCTTGACCGCCGACTGGTTGTAGCCCGTGTCCACCAGCGTGGACGGCAAGGCCGGGCTGTCCAGGTCGCAGGTCTGGGCGACGGCGGGCAGCGCCAACGCAAGACACAGCGCGGCGCAGGAGAGACGGGCAAGGCGGTGGGTGCGCATCGTCTTCAGGACTCCAAGGTCGGATGGGGCTGCCGGGCGGGCGCCCAAGCGGCGACGGACAGAGGCACGCCCACGCGGGCGCACCGACAGGTGTCGGCAGAGTGCCCCGGGATCCCCACTTCGACAATCGATTCCACGCGGGAAACCGGGGTTACGGCATCAGGCATCCACAAAAAGAAAGACCCCCCCGGCACGAGGCCGGGGGGGTTGTGTACCCGTAAGTGGCTGCTCAGTCAGCCGTGCTTCAGAAGCACGGACCGGTGCTGAGCAGGATCAGAGCCACGTCACCGAAGTCGACTTCGCCGGTGCCGTCCAGGTCGCTCGGGCAACCCGGGCACGGACCGTAGTCGAGCAGGGCGAACGCAACGTCACCGTTGTCGACTTCGCCGCTGCCGTCGATGTCGCCGAAGCATGCACTCGCCAGGTCGCCCTTCAGGCTGAAGGCCGGCTGGTAGGTGAGGCCCGGGTCGTCGGACGACTGGGTGGTGTAGGTGGGCTGCGTGGCGCTGTCCATCACCTGGTAGGCGATGACGGTCGGCACGTTGCCAACGGTACGCCAGCCGTACGGGAAGCCGACGTAGGCCGTGGTGGGCACGTCGG
>CAZKHO010000013.1:8035-27888 GCA_964552505.1 uncultured Bifidobacterium sp.
GCGCCGTTGCCGCTGTCGAAGGCCGTGAAGTCGAAGCCGTTGATGGTCGCTTCCTGCACGGTGCTGCAGGGCACGAACATCCAGCGCTTCGGGTTGGTCGTCGAGGCCCAGCCCGAGATCCAGCCCAGGTTCACGTTGGTTCCGTCCGACTTCGCCACGGCCTGCTGCAGACCGTTGCTGAAGATGGTGGCACGGAAGCTGATGGTGAGGCTGCCCACCAGACCGGCGATGGTCGGATCCGCAGGATCCTGACCGGCGTCCAGGAAGGAGCCGATGCGGATCATGTAGTAGTTGTCCTTCATCACGCCGATCATGTTGATGCCGGCGGGACCACCGAAGTCCAGCTGGCCGTCACCGTCGTCGTCACACACGTCGTCGCGGCAGCCGATGTAGGCGGCCGGAAGGTCCGGACCAGCGATGGTGGTCGAGGTGCCCAGGTCGTACATGCTGAGCACGGCGTCGCCCACGTTGCCCAGGTTGCACATGGTCGCGCGCAGCTCGCCGTCATACGGGAGCGGGCCGACCGTGTACCACACGTCCTTGGTGGTGTTGCTGGAGCAGAGGTTGTTGACGTCGTTGGGACCGTCGTTGCTGGCGTTGCTGCCGTCGAAGCCGAAGGTGATCGGCAGGACGCTGGCGTCCACGAACTCGGACGCGCCCGCGCAGTCGTTGGGCGGAGCGCCGGCGCCGGGGTTGCAGCTGTACACGAACAGACCGCACTCCGCGATGCCAGAGTTGATGCAGTTCTGGTCCCACGCCGTGCTGCAGCAGCTGGGCGAGAGGTTGCAGACGATGTCGCAGCAGACCGGATCGCTGCAGCCGCCGCTGGTGTTCACCGCGGTGCAGTCGTTGGTGCTGGTGCCGCACACGGCGTTGTCGAGCGGCAGCACCTGCAGGTCGCAGGCGTAGTCGATCGGACCCGCGTAGGTGTCGGCGCCGAACGGCGTGGTGATGACCACCATGTGGCGACCGGTGGGCATGGGGATGGTGGACTGCTGCGCACCGTTGGGCAGCGAGTTGGTGGCCACCTGCGGGCAGTCGCCCGACAGGGCGGCGCCGTAGATGAACGCGGCGTCGTTGCAGTAGGTGGTGTCATCGGTGCCGTCAGCGCCCTGGGCGATGAACAGCACGGACTGCGTGATGGGGGAGCCGTTGGTCGAGAACGGGGTGCCGTCCTTCGACATGCTCAGCGTCACCTTGATGTAGCAGGGCTGCGACACCGAGAAGCGGCACCAGTCCAGGTCACGGCTGGTTCCGCCGGAGCTGGTGGTGTAGTTGCCCACCACGCCGGTGATGCGCTTGGTGTCGCCGATGGACAGGGAGCCCATCTCGGTGAAGGCGGGCTCGCCCAGGTTGCAGCCGCCGTTGGCATCGGGATCGTCCACGCCGTCATAGTCGGCATCGACGTTGTGCTCCCAGCCGTCCGTGGTGGCGTTGGTGCCGGGGGACGTGGTGTCGCACGACTGCGCGTAACAGAAGCTCGCAAAGCCGGTGAGCGACGACAGCGCCGCCAGGCTTGCGAAGAGGTTCACACGACGCTTCATGGTCATTTCTCCTACGGGTACACGATCCGTCCAGTCTTTCTCCGCCTCGGAGACGCTTCCGGGGCCTTGCACTGCATACGAATGGACAACGGCACTTGCGTGACGTCGGCTCAACATAACCCTTCCTGAACCACCGGCAAAAAGGATTCAGGCAGTTCACCCGCGCTTTTGAGGGGGGTTCGGTGAAGTGGACAACATCCGACGGGCTATCGGAGCCAAAGTCCCGGATGAAAGTTATTTGGGTTACAGGACTCTTGTGAGTCCTCAGGCGCGTTCGATCGACGCCGTCAGGCCCTTGGACTGAAACGACTCGCAGATCAATTCCGCGTGCTCACGGTGGGTCCGGACCACCACGGCCTGCCCTTCCTCATGGGCTTCCATCATGCAGGTGAGCGCCTGCTCGGTGGTCACGCGCGCCAGTTCCACGATGGTGCGCACCACAAATCCCATCTCGTTCACCTGGTCGTTGTGAAGGACCACGGCGAAGGGAGGCAGCGGGCGCGACTGCGGACGGGCGGGCTCAAGAACGGGGGCCGTGCTCATGGGACCGGATTGTGATGGCGCGCGCCGCGTGATTCAAGGGTCTTGCTCAGGTTTTCCGTCGCCAATCCACCACCACCTTGCCGAACTGCGATCCGGACTCCAGTCGCTGGTAGGCCTGGGCACCCTGCCCCGGCGCCACCACCAGGTCCACCACGGGCTTCACGGCACCGCCTCGGAACAGTGCCACCACCTGGCGGAACTCCCGCATGGTGCCCATGGTGCTGCCCAGAATGGAGAGCTGGTTCCAGAACACCCGCGCAAGGTCGGTGACCGCATCGCCGCCGGTGGTGCAGCCACAGGTCACGAATCGGCCCCCGCGGGCCAGACTCTTCACGCTGGCCAGATGCACGCCCTTGCCGATCGAGTCGATCACCACATCCACCCCCCTGCGGCCCGTGGCCTGACGGACCGCCTTGGACCAGTCGCCGCCGTCATCCAGAATGGCGTGGGTCGCACCCAGCGCCTTGGCCTGCTCCAGCTTGGCTGCATGCCGACTGGTGACGATCACCGTGCAGCCCAGATGGCGGGAAAGTCCCAATGCCGCAAGCGCCACCCCGCCGCCGATGCCCGTGACCAGGACGGTCTCGCCCGGTTGGACACGGGCGCGCGTGACCAGCATGCGCCACGCGGTGAGGTGCGTGAGCCCGAAGGCGGTGGCCTGCACCGGATCGGACTGCCCAATGTCGAGCAGATTGGCGACCGGCGCCACGAAGAATTCGGCCATGGTGCCGGGGGAGTGCTCGCCGATCATGTGGATGTCCTCGCCGGCCTCCACGCGGTCCGGATGTGGCGGCTCCGACCGGATGACGGCGGCGTTGAGCAGCACTCGGCGACCCTGCCAGGCGGCATCCACCCCGGGCCCCAGCGTCTCCACCACCCCCGCCCCGTCCGAGCCGGTGACGGTTGGAAACCGCGTGTCCAGGCCCGGCAGGCCCCGTCCCACCCAGAGGTCCAGATGGTTGAGCGCCGACGCCTCGGTCCGCACCAGAACCTCGCCGGGACCCGGTTCCGGCCGCGGGCGGGAAGACGTGAACTGCACGTTGGAGGCGACGGGGGTTCCTTGACGCACGACCTCGATGGCTTGCATGTCGGCACTCTACCGATGGTGACGCACCCTCCGCGGGGCCGCTCGTAGGATGACGACATGCTTCGCGCCGCCCTGCTGCTGACCACCTTGACTCTGGGCCTTGATCAGGCCGCGCCACCGGCACCTGCGCCGGTGGGCAAGCCCATGCAGGCGCCCAGCCCTGATCCGACCGCCCACGTGCTGCCCGACCCGGCGGGGCTGGACTTCGGCATCGTGCCCCCGCACACACTGCTGCAAGGGAAGTTCAAGCTGGTCAACGTCTCCGACCGCGCCCTGAAGGTGATGCAGGCCGTCCCCAGTTGCCAGTGCACCACGATCGACATCGTGGGCAAGGAGATTCCGGCCCGCGGCGCGCTGGACGTGCCAGTCACCATGAAGGTGAGCAGCACCGGCCTCAAGGCGGCCAACGTGAAGGTGATGGTGCAGGACGAGCCGCGGCCGTTGACGCTGGAGCTGCGGGCCGAAGTGGCCTATCCCGTGCGCGTGCAGGTGGCTGACGCAAAGGGCGTGCTGCAGCCGTACGTGGATGCCGTGGACGATCCGGGCCGCTTGAGGGGCGTGGCCACGGTGGCCAGCGTGGACGGCAAGCCGTTTCGGGTGCTCAGCGTGCAGGGCGCCGCACCTCAGCCGTTGCCCGGACAGGGTGACGCGCCGCGGGCCTCGTGGCAGGTGGCCTTCGACCTGCCTGGCACCCCCTGCACAGGCGTGCCCAAGTACCTGCTGGTGGAGACGGATCGAGCGGACGCCCGGCTGATCGATGCGCGCGTGCGCCACGCGTGCACCCGCATTGCGCCAGGGATCGACATCGCCGAGTTCCGCTCCAACGCCGGCGTCATGCCCGCGGGCGCCGGCGCCACCTTCGACATCGAGGTGAAGCAGCTGGGCCAGAACCGCATCGGCTCCGTGCAGGCCCTGGATCCCAGGTTCAAGGCCACGCTGGTGAGCCAGAAGGCCGACGGCAGGAGCGTGCTTGCCACGGTGCGCATCGAGCCGGGGCCGGAGGTGAAGGGCGTGTTCCTGACGCCGGTGAAGCTGGTGGCGCTGGATCCGCAGGGGCGTCCGTTCCAGACCCAGCGCCCCGAACCCGCCCTCTCGCCCGACCAGCCGCGCCGAATGCTCACGCTGCCCGCGGAGGCGGAGCTGCTGGTGTTCGGCAAGGTGGAGTGACCGCCGCCGGACTCAGAAGTTGACGGACACGCGGAACGTGAGGATCCAGGTGTCGGGCGCGCCCGACCCGGCCACCTGCGTCGGCTGATTGATGAACTGCAGATCGGGCTGCAGGCTGAGCCACGAGTTCAGCTTCACGTTGTAGAACGCCTCCACCACCAGTTCGCCCTGCCCTGGCGAGACGCTGAGCGCGGGGTTGCCGCTGAACTGCGAGTACGCCACCAGCGCGCCCAGCGTGTCACCCGCGCGATCAGGCAGCACCCCCTGCCAGCTGGCGCCCCCCATCACCGACCACTGCGAGGGATCGCCCTGCGGATCGCCCCAGCCGAACTGGCCGAAGGCGGAGAGCTTGCGGCCGTCGGCGTCGCCCGCGGGGCGATAGAGGTCCTGCGCCGCGGTGACGTAGAGACCCCATGGTCCCGGCACGCTCTGCATGGATCCGCCGGCCGCCGAGATGGGCGGCGTGACGGACTCGCCGGTCTGCTGCCACCATCCAAAGTCCAGATGCCCGGTCATGCCGTCGTTGGACCAGCGCGGCCCCGCTTCCGCGATGAGGAAGTAGGCGCCCGGGTTGTCCCACAGGAAGCCCCCCAGCCCGTGATCTCCGGTGGGCGCGCCGGCACCGCCGGTCTGCGGATCGAACTGGTTGGTGGAACCGTCGAACATGCCGAAGCGTGCATGAAGCCACTCGAGCGGCTTGAGCAGGACCTCGAATCCACCCGCCTGATTCGGGAAGGTGGGCATCTCCGTGACCAGCGGGCCCGGGTAGTAGGCGGCCGAATTCACGAAGAGCAGCCCCGGGTAGCTGACCGAGAAGTCCACGTTGGCGTCCATCTTGCCCAGCTTCAGCTTGATGGCCCCGTCCGCGAACGACTGCCCGATCCAGTACTGGGCCATCTGCGTGTAGCTGGACTCCATGGGGTTGATCGAATCCCACCCCCAGAAGTCCGCCACGTACCTGGTGGGCTGCTGGGTGCAGCCGGCCTGCTGGAAGTCGGCGAAGGCCTCGCCGCCCTTCCAGAGCCCCAGCTTGCCGAAATCCACGGAGAGGTTGGCGTCCACCAGGTAGGGCATGAGGAAGCCGCGTCGAGTTCCACCGGAAAGCACGGTCGAAAGGTCCGCGGTGGCGGTGCCGCTGAAGACGATGCCCTTGGTGCCCAGATCGTCGCGCACGCCACCCCAGTTGCCGCTCAGCGTGTCCGAGTCCCACGGCCACGCCTTGGACGACGATTCTGGAACCTCCTTGAACGACTGGCTCTGGACGCCGGGTCCCCCGGCCTCCTCCGCGGCGTCCGGCTCGGGCTCGTCGGAGTCGCTGACAAAGAGCGAACCCTCGCCCGCGGGGGCTGCGGCGTGCACCTGCTGAGCGCGGGCGTACGGGGTGACCGTGGCCAGAGGCGCGATCGTCAGGATGGCGGCAAGGCGTCGCACGGAGGGGTCGAGTATCCGCGCCGCAGGCGTGGAATGTCCAGCCGCGGCGTACGATCGGCGCATGCAGGCCCCCAACTTGGCGCTTCCGGCACTGCTCGCCTCCTTGATGGCGGCGACCCAGGTGGATTCCACGCCCCCGGCCGACGTGCTGGCAGCCCCCACGCGCCCGCTGGACGCACGGGTCAAGGCGGAGAAGGTCACCTCCCTCCCACCTCCGGTGCTGCCTGGGACGCTGACCGTTCCGCCCCCCGTGATCCGGCGCATCGCCAGCAGCCCCGCTCAGGTGCCAGTGTCCCAGGAGTGCTTCGACCGCGCGCGCGCGGCCATCGATCGTGGTCTGGCGTTCCTGCGGACGTCGCAGGGCGCCGAGGGCGGCTGGATGGAGGGGGTGCAGGGCCAGGGCTCCGAGGCGTCCAGGCCCTCGAAGGCCGCCTCCACCGCGGTGACCGCGCTGGTGCTGCGGGCGTTCGCTCAGGCCGGCTACGACGAGTCGAACGATCCCACCGTGCAGCGTGGCGCGCGACGCATGCTGAGCCTGGCGTGGAAGGACGGCAGGTTCTCGCCGGATCCCGCCGGCAGCATGGAGACCTACGTGGCCAGCTGCACGGCGCTGGCGCTGGCAGCCCTGGACGCGCGCGCGCACGACGAGGCGCTGCGGGAGACGCTGGCGTTCCTTCGCGCGGCGCAATGGGACCAGGAGGACGGTGTGCGCCCCGAGCAGGACTGGTTTGGCGGCGTGGGCTACGGCGGGCACGGCCGACCGGACCTGAGCAACACGCAGTTCCTGCTGGATGCGCTGCACGACGCCGACGTGAAGGGCGACGATCCGGCCGTGCAGCGCGCGCTGGCCTTTGTGCAGCGCTGCCAGAACCGCAAGGGCCCCGAGGCGCCGGCCTGGGCCGAAGCGGGCTCGGGCGACGGAGGCTTCGTCTACACCGTGGCCAACGGCGGCGAGAGCTTCGCCAGCGAGGTGGCCGGCGAAGGGCGCTACGGCGAGAAGATGCCGCCGGGCACGCGCGCGCTGCGCAGCTACGGCAGCATGACCTATGCGGGATACAAGAGCATGCTGTTTGCGGGGCTGGCGCCCGACGACCCGCGCGTGCAGGCGGCCATGCAGTGGATCGCGTCGCACTTCACGCTGCTGGAGAACCCCGGGCTGGGGAAGCAGGGACTCTTCTACTACCGGCTGGCCATGTCGCGCGCGCTGCTGGCGGCGCAGCGTGATCGCGTGACGGACGCTTCCGGCGCCGCGCACGACTGGCGCTGCGAGCTGATCGCGGCGCTGTCCGCCGATCAGCGCGCCGACGGCGCGTGGGTGAACGAGAAGGACCGCTGGATGGAGGGCCAGCCGGACCTGGTCACCGCCTACGCGGTGCTGGCGCTGGAGGAGGCGATCAAGCCTTCGCTTCGGACGGAGTGAAGTCCATCACGGCGCGGCGCGCCGGTGCGGCCCCCGCCAGCAGCCGACGGCTCCAGGCCGCGCCCTGCACCGACGCCATCAGCAGCAGCGCCCCCGTGGCCTGGTGCGCCGCGGTGGAGATGGTCTCGTAGGCGGGGATGTCGGGGCCACGACGCATCATCACGGCACCCCATGCCACGAAGCCCAGCAGCACCTGCAGCGCCACGATGAGGGCCATGGCGGATCCGCAACGCGCCAGCGGTCGCGCGCCGTCCGACTGCCGACCGACGCCGGAGAGTCGGCTGGCCGCGAACAGAACCACCAGCAACGCGACGATGGCGAAGCCCAGATGCCCGTGCATGGCCCACACCGGATGCACGATGCCCTTGCCAGCCTCCGTGGGCGGCACCTGCAGGTGCCGATAGGCGGCGCCCAGGAGGAGCTGGAACAGCAGCGCGAAGGGCGCCAACGTGGCGGCGGTGCGCGTGCTGCGGGACGACGCAGAGACCAACGGCGCCGGTCCCCCAAGCCACCACGCGCTGGTGGCGGCCGCCAGCAGCGCCGCCGTGGCGAAGACAAGCTGCCCGAAGACGCCATGCGCGATGGCGATGAGCGTGCTGGGGGCGAGCAGCGAGCGGTCCTGCGAGAGCGTGAGCGTGCCGGTGACGCGCAGCCCGCCCATCAATCCCTGCACGCACACAGCCAGCAGCAGCGCCGTGGCCAGCCACTTCACCCAGGCCCTGCGCTCGTGCCGCCAGCAGATGGCCGCCAGCGTGAAGGTGGTGAGTCCCACCAGCATGCCGAAGAGCCGATGGGCGTGCTCGTAGTAGACGCCGCCCTTCATCTCCGACACCGGGTAGAGCAGCATGTTGTGACCGAAGCTGTTGGGCCAGTCCGGCACGGCCAGACCCGCCTCCAGGCTGGTCACCAGGCCGCCCGTGATCAGCAGCAGGAAGATGGTGCCGGCGGTGACCGTGGCGAACATCGACGTGGCGGGCGGCAGCATGCCCACACGCGCCGCGCCACGGCGTCCGATGGCTCCGCCCACGGCGGCCAGGATTCCGCTTCCGGCCACCAGCGCCACGCACCACAGCGCGGCGATCTCCACCGCTCCCTTGGCGTCCTTGCCACCCACCACACTGCCCACCACGAGCAGGTTGACCACGCCGTTCACCAGGCCTGCCGAGAGGGCGCCGGCCTGACCGCGCGCCCAGCGCTCCGCGGCAAAGCCGATGGCCACCGGCACCAGCAGCGTGAGCACGAAGAGCGCTTCGCCCACCCAGAGTCCCACGCCGATCATGGCCACGTAGGCCAGCGCCCACTGCAGGGCGGTGCCGGCGAAGCCCAACGCCAGGGTGGCAGGACGCACGCGGCCCGCCAGCACGGCGAACAGCCCGAGCGCGCCGGCGATGGCGGTGACCCCCGCCAGAAGCGCGATGCCGGGCTGCGTGGCGGCGGTCTGCACGGCCGTGGAGGGTTCCTGCATGGAGGGCTATGGTAGACCTTCCCCCACCCCGCGTCGCATGGAACCGCTCTCCGCCAATGCCGTGCCTGCGCCCGGATGGACCCGTGACTGGTCCATGCTGGTGAAGGCGCGACTGAGCCTGTTGGTGCTGGCGACCACGCTGGTGGGCTTTCTGGTGGCGGATCCCTCCAGCGTGGACTGGACCCGACTGGGATGGACCATGGCAGGCACCTTCCTGTCCGCCTGCAGCGCCGCGGCGCTCAACCAGGCGATGGAGCGGAACCACGACGCGCGGATGCATCGAACAGCCAACCGACCGGTGGCTGCCGGGCGCATGGCCACCGGCGTGGCCGTGGTGGCCGGATTTGCGCTGGGCTATGCGGGCTGCTTCATGCTGGCGATGAAGGCCAACCTGCTGGCGTGTGGCCTGAGCGCGCTGACCATCGTGCTCTACGTTGGGCTCTACACCCCGCTGAAGCGGGTGACCACGCTCAACACGGTGGTGGGCGCGGTGGTGGGAGCCATCCCACCGCTGATCGGCTGGGCCGCGGCCGCGGGCTCCGTGCAGCGCGGGGCGTGGGTGCTGGCGGCGCTGCTCTTCACGTGGCAGCTGCCGCACTTCTTCGCGCTGGCGTGGCTGCACCGGGAGGACTACGCGCGCGGCGGCTTCGTGATGCTGCCGGGCGTTCCCGGGGGCGAGCGCCTGGCGGCACAGACCAACCTGCTCTCCGCTCTGCTGCTGGTGCCCATCGGGCTGATGGCCACGGTGCTGGGGCTGGCCGGCGTGGGCAGCGCGGCCGCCTCGATGGTGGCCGGCCTGGCGCTGTCTTGGTTTGCGCTGGCGCACCTGCTGCGGCCGGATCGCGGGACCGCGAGAAACCTCTTCCTGGCCAGCCTGGCCTACCTGCCGGTGGTGCTGCTGGCTCTGGCCGTGGACCGCGGGCCTTTGACGGGCTCGGCCGGCGCGCGCGGCGGGCGGACCGCCGTTCAGGAGTCCCGATGACCGGGGATCCCGGCGTCCCTGCCGCGGGACCTCGCCGCATGCGGTTCCGGGAGGGCGGCTGGGTGATCGCGCTGGCCTGCGCGCTGGCGGTGGGACTGATGGCGTGGGCGTTCGCGGGCGTGCTGATGGGGCATCGGCCGCGTGGCGACGGCCACGATCTGGCCAGCTACGGCTTCGACCTCTCGTCGCTCCGGACCGGCGGCGGTGCGCTGGTGGCCAGCGGGAATCCGCGCGACTTCCTGCCCGCGCTGGACGCCCCCGCCACCATGCCCGGTTTCGAGATGCTGGACTACAACGCGAAGCGTCGGGACAAGTACGTGGTCAGCGACGATCGCGTGCTGGGACTGCTGGTGAACGGAAAGGCGCGCGCCTATCCGCTGCAGGTGCTGAACGTGCACGAAGTGGTGAACGACACGCTGGCAGGCGTGCCCGTGGCGGTGACCTTCAGCCCGCTGTGCGACGCCGCGGTGGTGTTCGACCGGCGGGTGGACGGACACGAGCGACGCTTCGGCGTGAGCGGACTGCTGCTGGACTCCAATCTGGTCATGTACGACCGCGGCGAGACGCCCAGCCTCTGGAGCCAGATGGCGTGCCAGGCCATCGCCGGCCCCGAAGCCGCCAAGGGCGTCCGCCTGTCCCCACTGCCCGACGCGCAGGTCTGCACCTGGAAGCACTGGCTGGCGGCTCATCCGGACACCGACGTGATCCTGCCCGCCGAGGGCGACGCCCGGCGGATCAAGGCCACCAGCTACAGCCGCTATCTGCTCTCACGAAGCTTGAACTTCCCGGTGGCACGCTGGCGTGAGCCCGGCGACATGCCCGCCAAGACGCCGGTGATCGTGGTGCGTCGCGGAGAGGCGTGGAAGGAGTTCCCGCTTTCGGAAGCCTGCAAGGGGATGCCTGCCTTCGACCTTGGCGGGACCATGGTGGAGGTGGACGCGCAGGCCGCTCCCGCGTCCGTGCTGTTCCGGACGCGTGACGGCAGCCCCCTGCTGGTGCTGCCCTGTCTGCACTTTGCCCGGGTGGCCTTCGAAGCCGCGCCTACCAGGTGAGCGAACCCAGCCACAGCGTGCCGTAGAGCGCCAGCCAGACGGCGTCCAGGAAGTGCCAGTACATGGCGCAGTAGACCGCGCCTTCGGGATGCGCGGGGCTGTAACGCCCCTTCCGCATCCGCCACCAGACCAGCAGCAGCGGCGGCAGGCCGCCGACCACGTGCGCCGCGTGAAGGCCCGTCAGCACGTAGAAGCTCCATGCGTACAGGCTCTCGCCCACATGCAGCTGGGCGCGCCAGAGATCCACCCACGCCCACGCCTGCAGCGCCAGAAACCCCAGACCCGCCGTCAGGGCCAGACCCGCCAGACGTGCCGCACGCGCCTGCCACCCCGCCCGGACCGCGCGCACCATGCCGTGCAGCGCCCAGCTGCCCGCCATCAACGCCACGGTGGACACCAGCAGCAGCCGTGGCAGCGGCGGCGCGTCCTCCGGGATGAACGGTTCCGCAGGATCGGGATTGATCCGCACCACCAGGTACCCCAGGATGGTGGCCACAAAGAGCACGCCCAGCGTCACCAGGAACAGCCACATGCCGAACACGCCTGCGGCGTGGCGGCTTCGGCCGCTGTCGAAGGGATCGACCGCGGTGGCGGTCTTCACCGCCACGGCTCGAGCCTTCCGGTCACGGGGTGTACGGCTTGAAGCGGGCCACCGGCGCACCCGGCGCGCTGGACTGCAGCGTGTTCTCCACCTCGGGCGGATTGCCGGTGAACTGCAGGGACCGGTACTGCGAGGTGTCGATCAGGCAGAAGGCCATCATCAGCAGGACGAAGACCATGCTGCCCACGAAGGTGAGCAGGTTGAACGGCCGGTCCCATCGCAGGTGCATGAAGAACAGACCCACGAGCGTGGCCTTGATCACGGCCACGCCCAGGGCGATCACCATGTTGAACTCGCCCACGTCGATGTAGCGCACCGCCACGGTGATGACGGTCAGCACCAGCAGCGCCCCGCCCACGGCGAAGAGCATCCAGAACGGGACCAGGTGCCCCACCAGCGGGTGCGGCTCGCCGTGCGAGTCGTGAGCGTTCGCGTTGCCGTGTGCCATGATCGCCTCGTTCAGTGGATGAGGTAGAAGAGCGGGAAGAGGAAGATCCACACCAGGTCGACGATGTGCCAGTACAGGCCGCCCACGTCGACGGGGGTGAAGTAGTTGCTGTTGAAGTCGCCGCGCCAGCCGCGCCAGATGAGCCACGCCAGCATCACCATGCCTGCCAGCACGTGGATGCCGTGGAGGCCGGTCATGCAGTAGTAGATGGCGAAGAACAGGTGCGTGTTGGCCGGCATCCTGGGATCGGCCAGGTGCAGCGTGGGGTGCTCCACCGCGGGGTCCTGATCGGCCACCGGAAGGTGCTCCGCCTTGGCCTGCTCGCGTGCCGTGGCCAGACCCTTGGGCGCCGCGGCGGCGGGCTTGATGGCCGTGGCCTCCACGGTGGGCGTGGCCACGATGGCGGGCAGCGCGGGGGCCGCGGGATTGGCCACCGTGAGGGTGGTGGAGGACTCCGGCGCCTTGGCCAGCGCCTGCGCCTCGTGCTCACCCTCCTGGGTGTGCGGCGGGACGTAGAAGGTCTTGCCCCACACCAGATGCTCGTGGATCTTGTGGGAGTACTCGAAGTACTTGATCACCATGAAGCCGCAGGCGCCCGCGAA
Organism: uncultured Bifidobacterium sp.; assembly: GCA_964552505.1. Classification (GTDB taxonomy): domain Bacteria; phylum Planctomycetota; class Phycisphaerae; order Phycisphaerales; family SM1A02; genus SYAC01. The sequence goes on from CAZKHO010000013.1 coordinate 20,378, forward strand.
GGTGAGCACCAGGCAGAGGAGCATGGCGTTCTTCCGGTTGGTCTGGGCAAACCGCACCGCCATGGCCATGGTGAGGCTGCTGAGGATCAGCACGCAGGTGTTGATGCCGCCCATCAGCGTGTTCAGGTAGTGACTGGCGTAGCTGAAGACCTCGGGAAAGCGCGTGCGCAGCACCGCATAGGCCACGAAGAGGCCGCCGAAGAACAGGACTTCCGTGGCCAGGAACAGCCACATGCCCAGCTTGGCGCTGTCGAACTGGTGCGCCGGCGAGTCGAAGTGGTGCTGCAGGAACGGGTACTTGGCGTGGTCGCCATGACCGTGCGCGTCGTGCCCGTGGGCCGCGTGCGCGTGGTCGTTCGTGGAGTGGAGCGTGCTCACGGGGTGGTCCTTGGTGAGTTCAGTGCAGCGGATTCCGCTCGGCCTCGGCGGCCAGTGCCGGATCCTTCACGTAGCCCTGGGTGGCCTCGTCCCAGCGAAGCGCACGGAAGTCGTAGCAGTCGCCCACGCTGGGCTGCGTGGCGAAGTTGTCGTGCGGCGGCGGGCTGGCGCACTGCCACTCCAGGCTTCCGCCACCCCACGGGTTGGCGGCGGCCTTGCGGCCGCCCCACAGGCTGCTCAGCAGGCAGTACGCCGTCAGGAGGAACCCGCTGGCCATGATGTACGAGCCGATGGTGCTGATGACGTGATAGATCTGGTACTCGGGCTGGTAGTCGTAATAGCGGCGCGGCATGCCCTTGGCGCCCAGATAGAACTGGGTGAAGAAGGTCACGTTGAAGCCGATGAAGATGATGATGCACGCGGTGGAGCCCAGCTTCTCGCTGTACATCTTGCCGGTCATCTTGGGCCACCAGTGGTGCAGGCCGCCGATCATGCCGATCAGCGCCGATCCCATCATCACGTAGTGGAAGTGGGCCACCACGAAGTAGGTGTCGTGCAGGTGCACGTCCGTGTTCAGGGTGGCCAGGTGGATGCCGGTCAGGCCGCCGATGGTGAACAGCACCAGGAAGCTCAGCCCGTACATCATGGGCGTGGTCAGCGAGATGTTGCCCTTGTACAGGGTGGTCAGCCAGTTGAACACCTTCACCGCGCTCGGGATGGCCACGCTGAAGCTGATCAGGCTGAAAAGCGTGTTCATGAGCGGGCTCTGGCCGCTGGTGAACATGTGGTGTCCCCACACCAGGAAGCTGAAGATGGCGATGGCGATGGAGCTCAGCGCGATGAACCTGTAGCCGAAGATGTGCCGATGGGCGTGGACGCTGATGATCTCGCTGATGATGCCCATGGCGGGCAGGATCATGATGTACACCGCGGGGTGGCTGTAGAACCAGAAGAAGTGCTGGAACAGCACCGGGTCGCCGCCCATGGACGGGTCGAAGATGCCGATGTTGATGGTGCGTTCCACCACCACCAGCATGAGCGTGATCGCCAGCACCGGCGTGGCCAGCACCTGGATGATCGCGGTGGCGTAGAGCGCCCACAGGAACAGCGGCATGCGGAACCAGGTCATGCCCGGCGGGCGCAGCTTGTGCACCGTCACCACGAAGTTCATGCCGGTGAAGATGCTGCTGAAGCCCAGGATGAACACGCCGAAGAGCACAGGGATCACGCCCCCAGTGGTGGTGGTGGTGCTGTACGGGGTGTAGAAGGTCCAGCCGGTGTCGAACCCGCCCATGGCCAGGCTGACCAGCGTGAAGCCGGCGCCGATGAGCCAGAGATAGAAGCTGCCCAGGTTGAGGCGCGGGAACGCCACGTCCTTGGCGCCCAGCATGATGGGCAGCACGAAGTTGCCCAGCGCCGCCGGGATGCTGGGGATGATCACCAGGAACACCATGATGGCCCCGTGCAGGGTGAAGAACTGGTTGTAGACGTCCGCGGTCACGCCGGGGATGGTCTGGCCCGGAGTGAGGAGCTCCGTGCGGACCAGCAGCGCGAACACGCCGCCAAAGAAGAAGCTGATCAGCACCGCGACCATGTACATGACGCCGATGCGCTTGTGGTCCAGGGTGAGCGCCCAGCTCAGGAAGCCGCGCGTGTGCGTGAGGTAGTTGTCCGGCCGGGCGGCCAGGTCGATCGGGCGGGATGCGTCGATGGTGGTCATGGCGTGGTCCTCTCTGCGCTCACTTCATGCTGACCTTGGGGGCGGCGGGCGCCTCCTTGAGGTACTTGCCGGTCTTGGGGTCGAAGTCGTCCAGGTGCTGCATCATGCCGATCACGGCGTCGATGGCCTTGTCGTTGAGCTGGCCCTTGAAGCTGGGCATGGCGTTGCCGAACCCGGACACCAGCTCGCCGCCGGGGTTCAGGATGCTCGCTCGGAGATAGTCCTCCGGCGTGGCGTACTTCTTGCCAGGGCCGATCATGGAGGCGTAGCTGGACCCGTCGGCGAACTTGCCGTCGGCGCCCTCGCCGCCGTGCGTGCGGGCCCAGATCCCCTTCCAGCTGGGTCCGATCCCCTTGGTGCCGTCCAGCGAGTGGCACTGCTGGCAACGGGCGTAGATCTTGGGACCGGCGCGGAAGAACAGCTCCTCCTCCGGGATCTTGTCCAGCCACTGGCTCTGCTCGGTCAGCCACGCGTCAAAGGCCTCCTGGCTCAGCACGTGCACCTTGCGGTTCATGTTGCTGTGACCGGTGCCGCAGTACTCGGTGCAGAACAGGTTGTGCGGGTTCTTGTCGGTGAGGTCGTCGGCCTGGAACCACAGGTAGCTGTAGCGCCCGGGCACCAGGTCCTTCTTCACCCGGAAGTCCGGGATGTAGCAGCTGTGCAGCACGTCGCTGGCCCGCATGGTGAGCTGCACCGGTCGACCGGCGGGCACGTACAGATCGTCGCTGGTGGCGCCGTTGGGGTACTGGAAGTTCCACGCCCACTTCTGCGCCGTCACCTTGATGACGTAGGCGTTCTTGGGGGGCGTGGTGATGTTCAGGTAGTCGCGGAAGCCCACGTAGAAGATGAAGATCACGATCAGCAGCGGGATCACCGCCCAGCTGGTCTCCAGAGGCAGGTTGTGCAGCGGGCCGTCGCTGCGGAAGGCCTGTCCCTTGCGCACCCGGTACTTCACCACGAAGTACAGCATGGCGGCCGTGACCACCACGAAGAAGAAGTAGCAGATCCAGTTGATCGCGTTGAACATCGGGTCGACGCTGTCGGCGATGTTGCTGGCGGCAGGCGGCAGCCACACCGTGCCCGTGTCGGGGGTGTCGGCGGCGAGCGCGGCGGCGAGCATGTGGAGGGCTGGACTCATGGTTCGGATCTCGGGGAGAGGTCGATCTTTGGCGCCTCAGGCGGCGTGGGCCACCCTGTGCGAGGGAGTTTCGGAAGGCGGGGCCAGACGCCGCGCGCGGGCGTCGCGGCGGTGCAGCACGAAAAGGGTGACGCCCAGGGCCAGTGCGGTGGCGCCGCCGCCCAGCTGCATCACGCGGAACGCCCACAGCACGTAGCCGCCCTTGGCGGGGTCGAACTGGTGGCACCAGAACACGAAGCGGTCGAAGGTGGAGCCCAGACGGCCCTCGCCCGCGCCGGTCAGGGCCAGACGAAGATCGGCCGTGGCCGGCGCCACCCCGGGCAGGTACTGGCTCAGGCGGCCGTCGCCGGTCATCACGAAGACCGCGGCCGGGTGGGCGTATTCGCCGTCGGGCATCAGGCGGTACGGGAAGCCGACGGTCTCGGCGATGGATCGGACCGTGGCCTCGTCACCGGTCAGGAAGCGCCAGCCCTTCTCGCCGCCGGCACGCGCGTACTCGGTCGCGTAACCCTTCCGCTTGGCGGCGGCCAGCTCCGCGTTCTCCGCGGGGTTGATGCTGACGAACACAACGTCGAACTGGTCGCCCACGCTCCAGTCGAGCGGCTGCAGGCCGCGGACCAGACCATTGAGCGCCAGGCTGCAGAGCATGGGGCATCGCATGTAGCCCAGCTGGAGCAGGCGCGGACGGCCGTCGGAGAAAAGCTGCGCCAGCGTGATCGACTGGCCGGCCTCGTCGCGCAGCGTGGCCTGCATGGGGAGGCGTTCGCCGCGACGATCGGTCACTTCCAGACCCTGCAGCTCTCGCGGAGCGGCGGAGGTCTCCGCGCTGGGCGTGAACCCCGTGGCCACCGGCGACTGCGCCAGCGTCTGGACGCACAGCGCGCCCGCGGCCAGGGCCGCGAGGCATCGCAGGGTCCGGATGACGCGGGTGGCGCGGGTCACTTCTTCGCGGCGCCTCCGGTCGCGGGAGCGGGCGCGGCGGCCGGGGCGCCCGCCGACGCCGGCAGACCCTCCTGCACCACCAGTTCCATGGCGCGCGCCACCGGCACGCGGACCTTCTGCACGTTCTTGCCGTCGGGCTGCGTCCACGCGTACCGCTGGTAGCTGCCCAGCTGCTCCCGCCACTTGACACGCAGGGACTCCAGCGTGGCGTAGGCGGGATCGATCACCTTGGTCTCCGTCTCACGGGTCTCGGCGTGGAAGTACATCACGCTGGCGGCCACCACCAGCGCCACCAGGATGACGATGCCGGCCAGCGAGAAGAACCACGTGCTCCCGGGTTCGGGATCGTCCAGCTGCGTGGGGATGGCTGCGGTGTTGGCGCTCATGGGGTGTCTCCGGTCAGAAGTTCTCGAAGCGCAGGCTCTCGCCCAGACGCGGGTCGCCCTTGCAGAGGACGCCGGTGCGCGCCAGACGGGCCAAGGCCCCGCCGATGGTGAGGAACAGGAAGCCCACCGAGATGCCGAGAAGCGTGGGGTTGAACACGCCCGTCCGCACGTCCGCGCACGCCGCCAGGAGGGCGTCGTAGGTGGGGTACTGCGCCAGGTCGTGCGGGATCACAGGCTGGATCAGGTACGTCAGGTCGATCCAGTGGAAGACGATCATCCAGATCACGCCGAAGGTGAGCGTGCCTCGCCACCGCTTGGTCCAGCGGCTGATGAGGAACAGGAACGGCACCACGAAGTGGCCCAGCAGCAGCGCTGCGCTCAGCCAGCGCCATCCACCCACCTGTCGCGCCAGGAACCAGGTGGTCTCCTCCGGCACGTTGCCGTACCAGATCAGCATGTACTGGCTGAACGCGATGTACGCCCAGAAGACGATGCCGAACCCGAAGAGCAGCTTGCCCAGGTCCTGATAGTGCTCGGGCGTGATCACGTCCCGCAGCAGGCCCTGCCCCTGCACGCGGAGGCAGAGGAGCGCGATCAAGGAGAAGCCGCCGGCGCAGCAGGCCGCGAAGAAGTAGACGCCGAACATGGTGCTGAACCAGGTGGGGTTCAGGCTCATCATCCAGTCGAAGGCCGCGAAGGTGACGGTGACACCGAAGAGGATCGCGGCCGGTCCGGCCCACTTGGTCATCCGCTCGCTGCGCGCCACCGAGCGGTCGCCGTCCTGCGCCATGGACTGGCCGCAGAAGAAGACGGCCAGCGACCGCCACACAAGGAGATACACCAGCCCTCGGATCATGAAGAAGTTGGGATTGAGGAACGCGGCCTTCTTGGCCACGTTGGCGGCCTCCGCCGGATCGATCGACCGCATGTGCTCCAGATCCGCCCACGGGAACAGCGTTCCCAGGGTCCCCTTCTGCCACATCCAGACGAACGGCAGGAAGCCCACCCACAGCCAGAGCAGGTTGGACGCGATCGCCTCCGCGGGTCGCCGCACCACCACGCTCCATCCGGCGCGCGTGAGATGCTGGATGATCACAAAGAAGAGCGCGCCCAGCGAGAGGCTCACGGCGAAGATCCACCCCTGCAGCCAGGCCTTGGCCAGGAAGTTGGCGTCGCCGTTCCAGCCCATCAGCAGACCGGCCGCGATGAACACCACGCCGGCCACTCGCAGCGAGCGCGAGCGCGGCGCCAGACGGTCGCCGGCGATGGCCGAGGCGGGAATGGAGTTCGCGTTCAGGGCATGCGCCATGTCACTTCGCCTCCGCCAGCGTGGTGCCGGCCGGCACGTCCTGCGGACGCGCGTTCTGACTTCGCTGCAGGGTCTTCACGTAGGCCGCGATCGCCCAGCGGTCCTCCACCGGGATCTGGCTGCCGTAGCCGGCCATGTTCCGGATGCCGTGGGTGATGGTGCTGAACAGCTGGCCCACCGGCTGCACGGTCACCGTCTCGTCGTGCACCAGGTTCTTGGCCGCCACCCACACGGTGCCGTTGACCGGACCGTTGGTGTTGGCCACCAGTTCCATGGCGCGCTGGTTCACGGCGCCGTCGCCGTAGCCGGCCTCGCCGTGGCACACCGAGCAGTAGACGTTGAACCGTTCCTGGCCGCGCTTCAGCGTGGCCAGGGTCAGCGGCACCTGCGGCGGCAGCGCCGTGGCCCAGCCGGAACCGTCCACACCTTCGTACAGGAAGCCGTCCACGAACGTCTCACCGCGGGCCACCGCGTTCTCCACGGGCGGCCGCATGCTGCGACGATCCGCGAAGAGCGGGTTCACCGCCTGCGTCTTGAACTTGGACTGGAAATCCATGTCCTGGATCAGGTGGATGGGAAGCGCCGGGCTGGGCGTGGCCCGCACGCGAGCGATCACCGCCGGCGGGATCAGCAGGCAGAGCAGGAGGATCAGGCCGATGTAGATGAAGGAACGCGGCATGTCAGGCCTCCACCGCCTCCACGGCCTTCGCGCCCAGGCCGGTCAGGAACTCCTCGGTGCGGCTGCGGAAGAAGCGCGGGTCACGGGACTGGATCACGATGAAGAAGCGGTCGTCGGTGGCGCGCAGGAACCGCTTGCTGCGCAGCAGCGGATGGCTGAGCCACGGCAGGCCGTTCAGCAGCAGCATCAGGCCCACGCAGCTGGTGGCCGCCAGCAGGATGGTCAGCTCGAACATCACCGGAATGAACGCGGGCAGGCTGAGGAACGGCTTGCCGCTGATGAGGAACGGGTAGCCCGTGACCCACACCAGGGCCCACAGCGAGATGCTGCTGGCGTTGGTGAAGGCCTGCAGGATGAAGCCCACGGTGGTGCCGGTGAGGCCCGCGCCGAAGACCAGGATGGGCAGGATGGTGCGCTGCACGCCCATGGCCTTGTCCAGTCCGTGCACGGGGAACGGCGTGTGGCAGTCCCACCAGCGGTAGCCGGCGTCGCGCACCTTCTCGGCGGCGTGCAGCAGCGAGGCGGGATCGTGGAACTCGGCGAGCACCCCGTACAGACGCGGACGCGAGGCGGCCGTGGTGCCGGGGCTGGTGCTGGGCGCGAAGGTGGTCATCTCTGGGGTTCCGGGGGTGGGTCTCAGGGAGCCTCGGGTGCGTGCGGCGCGTCAGGGCTGGCGTGCGCGGCGTGGGCATGGCCCGCGCCGTGGTGGTGCCAGCCTTCCCAGTGCGGGTCGGCCTGCGGCATGGTGGCCTTCACCTCGGCCACCGCGATCATGGGCAGGTAGCGGCAGAAGAGCAGGAAGAGCGTGCCGAAGAGGCCGAACGCGCCCAGCATGGTGCCCATGTCGACCCAGGTGGGGGTGAAGAAGTCCCAGCTGGTGGGCAGGAAGTCGTTCGCCAGGCTGGTGACGATGATCACGAAGCGCTCGAACCACATGCCGATGTTCACCACCAGGCTCA
>CAZKHO010000014.1:0-27610 GCA_964552505.1 uncultured Bifidobacterium sp.
GAGTACGACATCGAGGGCATGATCCAGTGCCAGGTGAACGTGGAGCAGGAGCTCACCTTCGCCAAGCTGCTGCGCAGCTTCCTCCGGCAGGACCCGGACATCATCCTGGTGGGCGAGGTGCGCGACCTGGAGACGGCGCAGATCGCCATCCAGGCCAGCCTCACCGGCCACCTGGTGTTCACCACGCTGCACACCAACGACGCGCCCAGCAGCATCCTCCGACTGGTGGATCTGGGCGTGGAGACGTTTCTCCTGACCGCCACGCTGGAGGCCATCGTGGCGCAGCGTCTGGTGCGCCGCGTGTGCACCAAGTGCAAGGAGCAGTACGTGCCCACCGAGGAGCAGCTCATGGAGCTGGCCCTCAAGCCGGAGAACGTCCGCGGCAAGACCTTCAGTCGCGGCAAGGGTTGCGACCACTGTCTGCGCACGGGCTACAAGGGCCGCATGGCGCTCTTCGAGATCATGACCATGGACGACACCCTGCGCGAGCTCATCATGGCGCAGGCCAACACGGCCGTGCTCAAGGCCGAGGCCCGCAAGCGCGGCATGCGCACGCTGCGCGAGGTGGGACTGCTCAGCATCTACGACGGGCAGACCACCATCGACGAGGTCGTCCGCGAGACGATGGACGAGGACTGAACCCCGGCGGCCCCGCGCCCAGGAGAACCACATGCCCACCTTCGCCTACGAGGCCATGAACGCGTCCGGCAAGCCCCAGAAGGGCACCTTGGACGCGCCCAGCAGCGAGGACGTGATCAAGAAGCTCCGCGCGGACGGGCTGTTCCCCACCTCCGTCCGGGAGGACAAGGGCGGCGGCAAGGCGGAGAAGGGCGGCAAGCCGGCGGCCGCGGCTGCAGCGCCCAAGAAGAAGCGGAAGGGGCTGAGCGCGTACCTGCCCGGCGGCGTGAACGCCAAGACGCTGACGCTGTTCACGCGCCAGATGAGCACCCTGCAGGACGCCGGCCTGCCGCTGCTGCGCTCGCTGCAGATCCTGGAGCAGCAGCAGAAGCCCGGCAAGATGAAGGGCATCCTGCAGCAGGTGTGTGAGGACGTGGAGGGCGGCAACACGCTGAGCGAAAGCTTCGCCAAGCACCCCAAGGCCTTCGATCGCCTCTACTGCAAGATGGTGGCGGCCGGCGAGGTGGGCGGCGTGCTGGACGTCATCCTGCAGCGTCTGGCGGACTTCATGGAGAAGGGTGAGCGGCTCAAGCGGCGCATCAAGGGCGCCATGATCTACCCCGTCTGCGTGATCAGCATCGCCATCGCCATCGTGTCGGGCATCATGTACTTCGTCATCCCGAAGTTCCAGGAGATCTTCAAGGACTTCGGCGTGAAGCTGCCGGCGGCCACCACCTTCCTCATCGACAGCAGCAAGTGGATGGCGGGCACCGCCAGCAAGGACCAGGCCGTGCCGGGCATCGTCTGGGTGGCGGCCGCGCCCTTCGGCATCTTCGCCATGTTCAAGCTGATCAAGAAGACGCCCATCGGACGCGCGGCCATCGACATCGTCATCCTGCGCGTGCCCGGACTGGGCAACCTCACGCGGAAGACCGTGGTGGCGCGCTTCACGCGCACGCTGGGCACGCTGGTGAGCGCGGGCGTGCCCATCCTGGAGGCTGTGCTGATCACCCGCGACACCTGCGGCAACTACGTGTTCGAGCAGGCGCTGACCAAGGTGCACGACAGCATCCGCGAGGGCGAGAACTTCGCCGCGCCCCTGAAGCAGGCGAAGGTGGTGGACTCGCTGGTGGTGAACATGATCGACGTGGGCGAGGAGACGGGCGACATGGACGTGATGCTCACCAAGATCGCCGACAACTACGACGAGGAAGTGGACGTGGCGGTGGGCAGCCTGCTCAGCCTGCTGGAGCCCTTCATGGTGATCATCCTGGGCAGCGTCATCGGCGGCATCGTGCTGGCGCTGTTCCTGCCGCTGGTGAGCATGATCGAGAGCGTCTCGGGCGGAGGCAAGAAGTGAGCCGCCCGTCCTGCCGACGCGCGTTCACGCTGGTGGAGCTGCTGGTGGTGGTGGCGGTGATCGGGCTGCTGGCGGGACTGCTCATCGTGGGCGTCAGTGCGGCCACTCGGCGTGCGCAGCGTGGCAACACGGCGGCACTGCTCACCGCTCTCTCGCAGTCCATCTCGCGGTTCAAGGCCGACAACGGCTACTACCCGCCGGTGCTGGGCGACGCCCGGCAGCTCACCGTGGGCGGCACCGTGGCGCTGGGCTGGACCGCGGCCATGCCGTTCTCCACGGGCCCTGCGCCCGCCGCCGTGAGCAACTTCCTGCCCAACGGGCAGGTGGGATGGCTTCGCGACCTGCTGCCGCCACCCGTGAAGACCTACGGGTCCGGCGACAAGAACAAGGTGGCGCAGTGGAACAGCGTGGAGGCTCGAGCCCTGCAGCGCTGGAACAGCGTGACCAGCCTGGCGGAGTACCTGATCGGGCCTGGAGACCGCTCGCAGGACGGCTACGGCATCTGCGGCACGCTGCCGGACAGCATGCCGGCCAATCCGGCGCGAGGCCTCCGGGAAGTACCTCGTGAGGGCATCCGCGCGCCCGGCGTGGATGGCGTCTGGGGCGCCGCCGTCACGCCGCTGCTGCCGGCCGAACTCACCGCCTCGGGCGCCACCGGCAACTACACCGGCGCCAAGTTCGGCGTGGGCCTCTTCGCGTGTCGGAACCTGGCGTTGCCCAGTCGCATGGCCGCCACCGCCACGCCCAGCGACAAGGGCAACAACGACACCGACTGCGTGCTTCGCACCCAGCCCAACCTCAAGGGAAAGGTGCTGGGCCCGTATCTGGAGCTCAAGGATCCCGGCACGCTGGGCGGGATCCGCGGCGTCCGCAGCGTGGGCGACCTGGATGGCGACGGCAATCCGGACTTCGACTACGACGTGGTGCGCGCCACCGAGGGCGATCCCAACTTCGACAGCTACCCCAAGTGCGTCCTGGACGGATGGGGCTCGCCCATCCGGTACTACCGCCGTGGGTACCTCAACATGACCCCGGGCACGCCGGACAACGCGTCGGACGGCACGCGCTTCGATCTGGGCGACTTCTTCGCCCTGCGTCCCAGCGCGGGTCCGGAGGCGGACTTCCTGGATCCGGCGGAGGCCGCGCGTGAGTCGCTGGACGACGAGAACCGCGACATGGCGGCCGATCCTGCCATGAAGGGCAAGGACCGCTCCAGCACGCGTCGGCTTCGCGCGGCGGAATTTGCGCTGCTCAGCTACGGCCCCGATCGGCGCGCCGACCTCACGCGTCGTGTGAACTTCAGCGGCCCCAAGTCGGCCGCCGGCAAGGGTCGTGACAACGTGAACGAGGACAACATGGTGGAGACGGGCCCGTGAACGCGCGCCGCGCCTTCACCATGGTCGAGCTGCTGGTCGTCATCGGCGTCATCGCCGTCCTGGCCGGCCTGGTCCTGGCGGTGGGCAGCGGGGTGGCGGCGCGGAGCGAGCGTCAGCAGATGCAGGATGCGTTCAGCCTGCTGGATCAGGCGGTGACGGAGCTGGAGGAGAGCCGCGGACAGGCGCTGGTGTTCAAGCGCGTCAACGGCAGCAGCAGCGACAACCTTCCGTTCTTCGACGTGCAGCAGCTCGGTGTGACCACCGCGGCCGGCGGCGCGGACTACATCATCGAAGCGCTGGTGGAACTTCTCTCGCGCAACCCTCGGAGTCGCGAGTATCTGAACCGGATCAGCCCCGACATCCTGATCCGGTCGCCTCACACGGTGAGCGGGCAGCAGCTCACGTACATCGTGCGCGACCCGTGGGGCGAGCCCGTCAAGGCGTATCCGTGCGGCCGACCCGCGACGCGCGCGGAGCTGAAGAAGGCCCGCGACGCGGTCAAGGCCGGGGGCACCACGGCGAGCTCCGATCCGGTCGGCTGGGGCGTGGATCTGGAGGACGCCACCGTCCGCACCAACTCCGAAAAGCTGTCCAACCTGGCTTGTGCCGGCCGCAAGTGGCTGTTCTTCAGCAAGGGCCCGGACCGGAAGGACGGCCAGCCGCCGTGGGACGCCAACGGGCAGCTGGACGAGAACAAGGACGGCATCGCCGACTGGTCGGACAACGTCTTCAACTACGAGCCGTTGAGGCCCAACCCATGAACCGCCACCTGACCCGCATTCTGGGCCGGGGATTCACCATGGTGGAGCTGCTGGTGGTGATCGGCATCATCGCGCTGCTGGCGGGTCTGGTGGTGGCGGTGGGCGGCGGTGTGCTGCGGCGCGGCGAGCGGACCACCACGGAGACCGCGCTCACCTCGCTGGACCAGGCCATCGAGGAGCTGGAGCAGCAGCGGGGCCAGGCGCTGGTGTTCAACCGTCGCACCAGCATGACCGATCCGGCAGGCCAGGACGGTCTTCCGTTCCACGACGTGGACGAGCTGCCTCCCGGCTTCGTGAACGAGGCGTACATCATGCCGCGTCTGATGGCGCTCCTGGCGTCCAACCCGGCGTGCTGGTCGCTGCTCTCGGGCGTGCCCAACGACCTGCTGCGGGCCGAGGAGCGTCGGTGGCCGGACGGTTCGGTGACGCGGTGGAACCTGCGGGACGCGTGGGGCGAGCAGATCGCGGTGGTGCCGTGCGGGCGGCCCGCCACCTACAGCGAGATCCAGCTGGCCCGCGAGAAGCTCCGCACCACGGGCAGCACGAAGACCGCCGACCCGCTGAACATCGGCATCGACTTCGAGGACTACACCGTGCGCACCACCGACGAGTGGTCGCTCAACACCGGCTGCGTGGGGCGCCGTTGGCTCTTCCTCTCGCGCGGACCGGACCGACAGCTGGGGATGCCGCCGTGGGGGCCGGGCGGCCTGGCCACGCGCGTGTTTGACGCCAACGGCGACGGACAGCCGGACTGGGACGACAACGTGCTCAGCTACCAGCCGGTGAGGAACCAGCCGTGAAGCGCCGCGCGTTCACGCTGATCGAGCTGCTGGCCGTCATCGGCATCCTGGTGGCGCTGGCCACCATCACCGCCATCAGCGTGCAGCGCGTGGGCAAGGACACGCGCATGACCAAGGCGGCCAACGATCTCCTGAACGTGCTGGAGACCGCGCGAGGCGTGGCCATCCGCACGCACCAGCCGGTGATGGTGGCGTTCCGGTCGCGCACCGAGCGCTTCGACCAGACGGCGGTGGATCCGCTGAAGTACCCCAACACTGCGCGCATCAAGCGGCAGTGGACCGAGGCGGTGGTGGGGCGGCTGGAGGAACCGCTGCAGCGACGCGATCCGTCGCTGAATCTGGCGGCGCAGGTCTTCATCGACCGCTTCGTGCCGGAGCCGGAGATCCCGGCCTTCGCGTTCCCCGAGGGCGTGAAGGTGGCGGGCAGCTTCGCGGGCTTCGGCAACGAGCTCTACGACCGCGCATGGGTCACGCAGCCCAAGCTCTCCGAGGACCCGGCGCAGGAGGAGGCCGGCAGCATCGTGGGCGTCATCTTCGATCCGGCAGGCCGCGTCATCAGCCGGCTGGACGGCAGCGGCGTGGCGTCCATCAGCCAGGGCCGCTACCCGGTGATGGACTTCAACCGCAACGGCGTGCAGGACATCGTGAACGAGGCGGCCGGCGCCTCGCAGGGCCACATCCAGGATCAGGAGGGCGACGAGGCCAACGTGGTCACCACCCAGCTGCTGGCGCTGTTCGACGACAAGGCGTGTCGCGAGATGTACGACGACAAGAACTGGCGCGGAACGGCGTTCCCGGTCTGGACCATCGTGAAGCCCTGCTCGAACCTGGGCACCAGCCAGACGCGCAAGATCTGCGAGCAGAGCGACTTCATCGAGCAGTTCGGCACGCGGATCGCCTTCAACCGGAACACGGGCCGTGCGGAGGTGCAGCAGCGATGAACCGCCGCGGCTTCAGCCTGGTGGAACTGATCCTGGCCATCTTCGTGCTGGGCATCGGCATGATCTCCATCGCCGCGCTGTTTCCGGCCGGCATCGTGCAGCAGCAGTTCGCCGAGGACGAGGTGTTCGGGCCCATCGTGGCCAAGCACGCCATGAGCGTGGTCCGATCCCGGCTTGGTCAGGACGACTTCGGCACCTTCGAGGAGTTCACGCCGGTCAACGCCACGTCCATCGCCCGCGATCCGGTGCCGCTCACCCGGACCACAGCCCGAACCGGTCCCGCCACCGTCAGCGGCGACTGGACGTGGAAGCGGCCGGGCCTCTGCGTGAACGACAACTCGGCCACGGCCGCGGTGGACGAGGCGGGCATGTACGACGTGTTCAGCCTGCTGCTCATGGCGCAGAGCGCCGGTCGGCCGCTCGCCAGCGGCATCGCGGCCGCGGGCTACGGCAAGCAGCTGAGCGACGTCCCCGACGGCATCGGGTACGCCACCTCCGCCTCGGACAAGTTGATGGGCATTCCGTTCAATCGGGCCAAGTACGACCTTGCACGCGACGTGCGGACCATGAACTACGCCTGGACCTTCGGGAGCAGGCCGTCCGGCTCCCCCAACTTCTCGCCGCCCAAGGTGAACGACGCGGCCAACACCAACAACGGTCCGCGCGAACCCGGCGTGTTCATCACGCAGCGCGAGCGCTACTGGCCGCAACCCCTCGACGGGGTGGGCAAGGTCCTGCCGCCGCGCTACGTGTGGGACTGCATGTTCCGCCGACTGAACGGCCGCATCCAGGTGGCGGTGTTCGTGTACCGCATCTCCAAGCTCAACATGCAGCCCAACGCGGCGGGCACGCCCTACACGGCGCGCCCGGTGGACGCCAACGCCGACCCGGAATTCTCCGGCCAGATCGCCAGCTTCCCGCCCATTCCCACCTGGGTGTCCAGTCGCGCACAGAGCCCGCTCAACCTTCGTCGCAACGCAGGCGTAGGGCAGGGGAACCCTTGGGGAGCCGGTGGTCTGGACGCCAAGAGCCTCTTCACCATCGACTCCAGTCGGTACGGACCGGGCATGGACGACAGCGGCGTTCCCGGCACGGGGCCCGCGTCCACGGTGGACGACTCGTCCAAGCTGGGGCTTGGGTACGCGGACCAGTGGCAGACCAACAACCAGTGGCTGGTGGACTTCTACGGAAACGTGCATCGTGTGGTGGGCGGGCGTGCCACCACGGCCGACGGTCCGGTGTTCCTGGCCAAGCCCGTGCCGCTCCAGCCCTTCAGCGAGTCCCTGTTCGACGCGGACAACAGCACCATCGGTCCCACGGTGCCGGGCGGCATCCTGGCCACCCCCAACTCCGGCGGCGACGCGCCCAACGGGATCCAGGACCTCTGGTTCGTGCCGCGATGGGACAGCGCAGGAAACGAGTTCATCCCGGTCTACGCCGTGGTGGAGGACCTGTGATGCATCGCCGCGCCTTCACCTTGGTCGAGCTCCTGGTCAGCATCACGGTGCTGCTGGTGATCCTGGCGGCCACGGCCCGCATCTTCGCCACCGCCAGCAAGGTCTCCGGTCTGGGTGAGGCCAGCGCCGATCTGCAGACCACCGTCACCGCCATCGAGCGCATGGTGCGCGGGGATCTGGAGCGTCTCAACCGGGCGGGCTTCATGGCCATCGAATGCGTGGCCGTCCGGAACGACGTGAACCGCGTGGTCTACAACGACCAGACCGTCCCGCTGCTGGACCCGTCGCGCGAGCCGGCCGAGTACCTGCGCTGCGACCAGGTGGTCTTCTTCACGGACCGTCAGCAGGCCACGGCGCAGTACCAGCCGCCGGGCGGCGCGGGCAACACCGGCCTCAACGACGGCTACGGCTACGGCATCCGCATCAAGCCGGCGCTTGGGGCCAACACGCAGATCCAGATGACGCCCGAGAGCGCCAGCTGGACCGCCATGGTGCGCCTGGGTACGGCGGTGCAGGTGCCCCTGATGGTGACCGACAACACCAAGTCGGAGGTGCCGCAGTACTTCCCCGATCCGCTTTCCATGAAGAAGGTGGGCTCGCTGCTGGACGGCACGCCACTGACGCCCTGGACCTACACCAAGCCCGTCGACGGCGCCAAGCTGGACGTGAGCTACTTCAACATCGCGGCCCCCAACACCCTCCAGGGGTTCGCCAGCCAGCCCGAGGCGCGGCGCTGGACGCTGGCGCGCCAGTCGGTGCTGCTTGCCGACGACGGGGGCCGTCGCAAGGACACGGCTGGCAACGCCGTGGAGGGCGCGCTCTACCACCACGGCCAGTTCGCGCAGCGCACCGTGGGCGGCATCAGCATGTCCATGCGCCCCAACGCGGCGCCCAGCATCTTCCAGATCGGTCCCAGCGACCGGAACATCGGGACGCCCAAGGAGGTGGACGCGGCGGCGATCTACGCGGACGCCTCGTTCCGAAGCGCCACGGGCGACGCCAAGATCATGCCCAACCGCTGGATCCTGAACTCGCGCGTGGACATCGCCAGCTGCACGCTCCGCGACCTGGTCACGCTGCTGCAGACGCGCGACGTGGCCGGCGGCGAGACCGCATGGCTGGGCGAGCTGGATCCGCTCACCACCACCATTCCGTCCAACATGCCCTCGTTGCGGCAGCGCATCGCCAGCGCGTGCTTCGGCGGGTCGTCGCAGGGCATCGCCACGCAGACCAATGAGGGACTCTGGGGCTTCGCGCGCGCCGAGCGCGTGGCGCCCAGCATGAGCCGTGCGGACGCCATGCTGGTGGCGCCCACGCTGAGCGGCAACTGCAGCTCGTTCCAGGTGGACTGGACCTGGAAGCCCGGCACCGGCGCGGTGACCACCAACGACGGCTCCCCGCTGATCGCCTCCGTGAACGTGCCGGATCGCAAGGGCGGCCTGACGCGGTGGGTGGACATGCCCATGCCGGGCCTGATCACCTGCAAGTTCCCGGCGTCTCCGAGTCCGCCGGTGGCGGGCAAGCCGCGGGGCGGCGGCACCACCGGGGTCCCGGCCACCGAGAATCCGCTGGTCAACAACCCCACCGGTCGCATTCCGTGGTTCGGACTGCCCGACTCCATCTTCCCGCCTTCGCAGCGCACCGGCGTCACCATGCTCTCGGGCGCGCTGCCCAACAGCGTGGCCACGGGCTTCGCGCAGGCCAGCGGCGCCAACCCCGTCCTGCCCACGGCCATCTCGGTGCTGGACCCCGTGAAGGTGCCCACGCTCTCGGCCGGCAGCGCCACTGCCGCTGACACCAAGGCGGTGGCCGTGGCCGCGCCACCCATCGACGTCACGCGCATCGAGGGGACCCGCGGCCTTCTACGGCCGCTGGGCACCAACGTGCCGGTGTACGTCTATCAGGCGGTCTTCGGGCCCAACGGCGACGAGCCTGTCACCAACGGCTCTCGCCAGTCCCGTGACGAGACCGTGTCCGTGCGTGAGATGCGCAACGACTACACGCCGTGGCCCACCGCGCTGCGGTTCACCATGACCCTTCATGACCCCAACCTGGCGCTGGCCAGCGGCCGGACGTTCCAGTTTGTGGTCCATCTGCCCAACACCCCCCGATGAACAACCTGCGCTTTCCAACCCGGTCCGGCGCCCGACGCGGCAACGCACTGCTGCTCGTGAGCGGTCTGCTGGTCATGCTCACGCTCATCGCGGCGGCGTATCTCTCCCGCACGCGCACCCAGCGGGTGGTGGCCTCCGCCATCCACGACAACATCACGGACAGCACCCGTGCCAACCTGATCGGCCAGCAGCTGGCCAACGACGTCACGCAGCACCTGTTCCTGCACCCCATCGACGCCAACAGCGACGGAGCGGGCATCTTCGGCGGCAACTCGGCGGCGGCGCGCAAGGATCCCTCGCCGTACGACGCGCGCTACGGCGTGGAGGGCAGCAGCACGTATGTGGGCGGCAACGGGCGTGGGGACATGCTCCGCGACGCGGTGAATCCGCTGGCGCCGCTGGCCATCCAGACCGTGAGCGGCAACAGCGGCGACGGATGGCCCGACGGCTTCAACTTCGCGCCGTACAGCGTGATGCCGTGGACCAACTGGCCGGATCACCTGAATCCGGTCGATCTGGACGCGTCAGGCGCCAACCCCTCCAACAACCGTTTCGCGCCGTACCAGAGCGACCCGGCCGGGCTCGGCTTCGTCACGGGCGGAAGCGTGGCCAACAACCCCATGGGCAACCCCGGCTTCGGCGATACGCGCTGGCTCCGCAGCAGCGAACCCGTCCGCATGTCGCAGTGGCGCCTCTCCAACGCCAACGCCGCCGCACCCATGCCCATGGTTCCGGACGGCGCGTTCTTCAGCCACTGGGCGCACCTCTCGTTCCCGGCCACGGCCAACAACGGCTGGCGGCTGGTGACGGACATCAGCAACATCGAGGCCAACGTGCTGGCGGGCAACATGTCCAGTCAACGCGACGGTCTGGGCGTGCCGTACGAGCAGTGGTTGCCGCAGCGGCGCCCGGCGCCCATCGCGCTGGCGTCGGCCACCACCAAGCCCACGGACGCGGACGCCACGTTCGCCAGCAACTTCATCAACCGGCGCAACGGCTGGTTCCAGCGGTCGGCGTACCTGACCACCATGCAGACGGGCAATCCCAGCTCCATGCTGCCCAACCTGTTCAAGCTGGACGATCCACTGGGCATCGGCCGCTCCGTGGATCCCTCGGCCGACCCGGTCCCCGCCAGCGACGAGTTCATCGACGGAAGCCCGCGCAACGTGGTCTCGCGCACCTTCGCCGACGCCGACGGCGACGGATGGACCGACAGCTACTGGTTCCTGGTGCCGGCGGGGCAGGAGAAGAACGTCCGGACCGTGGTGGGCGTGAGCATCGTGGACAACGCCGGCATGGTGGACGTGAACGTGGCCACGCGCTTCGACCGTCACACCACCACCGGCTTCACGCCGGCGGACCTGGCGCTGGTGACCAGCGAGCCCGAGGGTTCGGACGTGGGGCGAGACGAGCGCAGCGCCCAGAAGGAGCTGGCCGCCTCTCCTTGGACGGACACGCGCGTGGGACTCCTGGACAACCCTCGGAACTTCACGCGCGGTCGGTTCGCCACCGGCGATCCGCGCGCGGCGGGCAATCCGGCAGGCACGGACAGGAACATCTTCGACACCACGGGCTTCGAGCAGGCCTTCGATCCATACCGCTACGCCGGTCGTCCCACGCCGCAGCTGCCGCGCGCCACGGGCGAGCCTTGGAGCGAGACCAAGATCGACAACGGCGAGCCCACGCTCCTGAGCTCCATGGGCCTGTGGTACGACGTGGGCAACGTCAACCTGAACTACTGGAACGGGTACCTGCACCAGAAGCCGCGCAGCAAGCTGCGTGATCCGCTGCTGAGCACGCCCAGGCGCGTGGACCTGGGCTGGGGGACGCTGCGACAGAACGTCTATCAGGGTCCGTGGCAGGCCAGCGCACCTCCGGGCACCGCCATCCGCTGGCAGCAGAGCGAACCCATGTTCGCCACGGCCACGGACTTCACCGATCCCAAGAGCTGGCGTTGGGAGAGCTGGTTCGACAGCAGCTTCAACAGCTACACGTCCGCGCCCAGTTCGCTGGGGCCGTACCCCGGTTCGCCGTTCATGCGGAGCGAGGAGCGCGCACGCTGGTTCCGCCATGCCGTCACGGGCGAACTACGCGCCTTCGGTCCGTTCCAGTTCGGCTCCGACAGCACCAACGTGGTGGACAGCACGCTGCTGCTCACTCCGCTGGGTTCAGTGGTGCAGCGCGAGTTCCTGGGCAGCTCCATCCGGACGCGCCCCTTCGACGCCACCGACGAGATCGAGCTGCGCGCCTACGGCGGTCTGAATGATCCCAGCAACATCAGCCGGCTTGAGCGCGCCCTGAACGGCGACAGTCTGCAGCGCCAGGACAGCAGCATTCCGGACACCATCCTGCGCAGCAGCGTGCTGCGCGGCGAGGCCGGACGCGCCGGCCTGCAGCTGAGCGGACCGCAGTGGGTCAAGGACCTTCGGCACCGGATCACCACCGTGTCCGGACAGCGGAACGAGCTGATGCCGCCGTACCTGTGGGTGGGGCGTTCCTATCTGGCGGAGTCGCGCGCGTTCCCGAACAACTACGAGACGCTCCAGAACGCCACGCTGTGGATGGACCTGCACCCCAACGTGCCCGGTCCCATCGACGAGAACGGCGACGGGGCCATCTCCGCCACCGAGCTGCAGTGGGGCGCCTACGACCTGATGCGCGTCACCACCAGCGCGGACCCGTATCCGGACGGCATTCTCATCACCACCGGCGCCAATCCGCAGCTCTCGCCCAGCGACTGGTCGCGCGGCGTCAGCCTCTTCGAGCACCTGAACCGGAAGTTCGATCTGCGACGGCCGCTGGTGGTGCAGCGGCGCATCGAACAGTGGGATCTGGAGGTGCTCAGCGGCGTCAAGCCCAACATCAACGAGTACGGTCTGGTGGACGAGGATGGCAAGGCGCGTCTGGCGTATGCCTATTCCGTTCAGGAACAGCGCCGTGCCATGATCGACTTCGCGGTGAACGCGCGTCAGCGTCTGCGGCCGGCGCTGCGCACGGTGGCGCCGCAGCGCCAGCGCACCAACACCTCCAATCCTTTCGACGCCACGCTCCGTGACCTTGGCCCGCGTCGGGCCAGCACGCCCGTGGACGGACAGGTGAACGTGGCCTACGCCAGCTACACGGACCGCTTTCTGGACCAGCTGCGGCTGGGTCTGAGCGCCAAGGTGGCCGGATCCGTGGACGCCGCCGGTCGTGCCCAGTGGCTGCGTGCCAACCAGCAGGGACTGACCGCGCGCGACGACAGCGTGGCCTGGCAGCTTCCGGATCTGGCTTGGCGCAGTTCGTGGAGCACCGAGGCGCTCACGGCCAGCCTGTCGGCCAACCTGGCCACCTGGCGAAGCCGCCCGGACATGATCCGAGAGAGCTCCTCGTGGTACGCCGCTGCGGGCGTGGACGCGCCGCTTCGTCCCGTCTGGCAACCCATCCTTCCGTGGTGGGAGAGTGGCGCGGCGCAGAAGCTGCCGGACGGGAACCCGTACGTGGACAAGACCGGTGCCACCAACCTGGCGGGCGTGTCGCTGGCCACCATGAACCATCGTCCGGACTTCGGCGACACGCCGGTGCGCGGCGACGTGAACCGGAAGATGCGCGAGTTCAGTTCTCCACAGGCGCTTCGTGCCGTGGACCCCGGCAAGAAGGATGCGGACCTTCCCAACGCCAAGTATCCCGCACAGTCCGCCCAGGCGCCCACCGAGGACACCGCGGACGTGGTCTTCCCAGGCAACGAGAAGCATCCGTTCCTGGCCGAGTGCTTCTTCGGGTGGGTCTATCCGGCCACCACCACGGACACCTCCTCCGGCATCGCGCTGCCCAAGAGGCCCGATCGCGTCTGGGGGCAGACCGCGGGCGAGGCGCGCTTCACGCCACCGGCGCTGGACGCGGACGATCAGGCCATCTATTCCACGCAGGAGCAGGACGCCCTGAAGCAGGTGAAGCTGGTGGCGGTGGTCAACGGTCAGGTGGGTGCGCCCCGCCTGGTCCCGGACCTCTCGGATCCTCGCAGCAACGCGAAGGATTCCACCAACTACGACCCCATGGCCCGATGGCTGGTCCCCACGGCCAAGGCGCAGAACTGGGCCGGCGGCTGGTTCAAGGCGGGCGCCAACCGCGGCGCCTCGTCGTGGATGTCCGAAGACGAGGCCGACCACAAGCGCGACGAGTTGAACAAGATCCGCACCCCCGTGATGGTGGTGCAGGTGGCCAACCCCTGGAACGAGCCGGTCCGTCTGGGCGACTTCCGTCTGAACATCTTCGGTCACGTCTACGACTTCCCCGATTTCGAGCTGGATGCGGACGGCAACCCGGTGCTGGACGCCGACGGCAAGCCCGTTCCGCTGATGCTGCCGCCGGCCACCGAACTGCAGCCCGCCACGGCCACCGTGTATCTGATCGCAGGCGAGGTGGGCAATTCGTCGGACGGCACGTCCGCTGGAGCCAATCAGGTGCTGGCCCTGACCGAGAAGATCTCCGCCGAGCAGAGCTGGCAGGCGGACTTGGCGGACGTGGCCATGTGGGATCCGCTGTTCCGACGCCGCTGGCTGGACTACTTCGACCTGTACGAGTACTCCGACGGCGGACACCTGAGCCCGTCGCGGAAGGTGGCTTCGGTGGGGCGTGTGGCCTACGACCGAAGCACCTCGCCGGTGACCAGCTGCCTGTTCAGCCAGCCCTCCTGGACGTCGGACGCCAGCGACCGGAGCGCCCAGCTCCGCTCCAGACTGTCGCGAAGCAAGCTGCTGAACGCCATGGACCGCTCCGACGACCAGCTGGGCGGCACGCTCACCGCCACCAAGCGTCGCATCACGGACCTCTGGCGGTTCAAGAACTCGCTCACCCCGGACGCTCTGCGCCGAGGCATCGTGCTGGAGCGGATCCTGCGGGATCCGTCCGGCCGAAACGGCAACCTGGCGGGCGTCACGGGCTGGCCCAGCTTCACGGAGACCGACACCGGAAACACGTCCGGGTACAAGCGCACGGGCCTGAAACCGGTGGAGAGCACCATCGACCGCTACCGACTGCGCTTCTGGCCGCTGCAGGACCTGACCTCCGTGTTCCCGCGCGATTCGCGCGATCCGGCCGGCGTCTTCCCGCCCAGAAGCGGTTTCGTGCAGCCCAATCAGCAGCCGGTGGTCGAACCCACCACGCTGATCGTGGACCGCTTCGACGCCGACGACGACTTCAACCACTGGACCACGGTCAGCAACGGCCAGTGGAACACCACCGCCAAACGTGCCGATCTGCCCTTCGAGACCAGCCGTGCGGACGAGACGCAGGCGCAGAACCGACCGCTCAACGTGGGGCTGTTCACCGGAACTCCGGCGCCGCGGCCGGACAACCGCCGGATGCGGTTCTTCGAGAACCCGTTCCTCAACCAGGATCGCAACTTGGTGACCGGAGGGCGCTTCTGGACGGCGTGCGCACAGATCACGCTTCCCCCCACGCGGCATCGCTGGCCGGACGGTCGCGACTGGCGCATGGGCGACCTGCAGATCACCGCCGCGCCCACGGATCCCAAGGATCCGGACAGCATCGCCACGGTCGCGGGCAAGCCCAACAACCCAAAGGAAGACGCCTACTGGACGATGTGGAAGAACATGCCCAGCCTGCCGGTGATGCTGGGCAGCACCATGATGGTGAGCACGGCTTCCAGCCCCGTCCTGCTGGAGGAACTGCTGTCGCGGCTTCCGTCAAGGATGCTTCCGGGCACGCCTCCGGTAAAGCAGTACGAGATCGGCGGCACCTGGGTGAACGAGGACGACGCCACGCAGTCCGGAGGGTTGATCGACACCAAGGCGCCGTTCGGCACGCTGGACACCGACGAAGTGGCCGCGCTCTGCACCAAGTACCCGGCGCTGGACCGCGACCTCAACGGCGTTCCGGACGAGATGCAGAAGATCTTCGTGGGCTTTGACGAGCCCGAGGGACAGGTGGGGTCGTTCCCGCCGCCCACGGCACTGTCGCTCATCTCCGAGCGCTCCAGCCCGGAAGGCGGCTTCCGCTTCTATCAGTTCGAGCCCATGCCGGATCTCCGCCCGCTCAACGTGGTGCGGCCGTACTACCCGCCCGTGGCGGGCTTCCCGTATCGGAACGCCTCGGGCATGTACACCGGTGACCGGACGCTGCCCTACGACCAGCTTCCCATGCCGGGCATCCTGCTCCGCACGGGCACCGAATCCCGCGACTACTTCACCACCTGGACCCGCGTGGCACGGTCGTGGGCGCGCAACTTCGACGCCAAGCTGGCCACACGCCAGACGGCGGCCACCTTCCCGCAGTCGCCCACCGGGACCGTGGAGAACTTCGCCAACGTTCTGCAGCGCCCCGGAAGCCTTCTGGCACGTCAGAAGAATCAGCCGGTCCCGGCGGGCCAGCCCGTGACCACGCTTACCAGTGCGCGTCAGGCCGCCTACGACGGCAACGCCTCCACCAGCCTGAGCGGCAACGAGGTGGCCAACCGCCCCATGTGGGAGTGGGAGCGGCAGATCGTGAACACCACCACCAACTCCGCAGCCGCCGGTTACGCATTCGACACCGGCCGCACGGGCCTGGAGGAGGGCGTGGCCAGCTTCGACACGGCGTTCAATGCCAGCTTCATGGATCAGGACGGAAACGTGAAGCCGTCGTTCCAGAACCTGAGCGCCACCTACGGCGCCGTCTCGCCGGATCGGCTCGCCCCGCGTTACGTGTTCGCCAGCCGGACGGAACCGGACCGCTGCGTCCGACCCGTGGACATGCGCACGGACAGCGGCAACGCGTTGCCGGCCAACGCGCGCAGGGGCGACAGTCGACCGATCCGGCAGGAACTGATCGGCTATCAGGCCGGCTGCTTCCCGGCCACCATGATCGGCAAGCTGCCTTGGAAGGGCGAGAAGCTGGCCCCGCTGGTGACCGGCGAGGTCATCTCCCGCAGCGGAACGCTGGTCTATCGCGCTCCCAAGTGGCAGCGTGCCGACGGTACGCAGACGCCTTACTTTGCGCAGCAGACGGACACGGGGACAGGCGCCACCATCTGGGCGCCGTCCAACGACGGCGAGTACCTCACCGCCCTGGGTGACACCTTCGCCATGGATCCGGCCGTGGGGGGCACGCCGCGCGATCCCGACAGCTGGGAGCCGGATCCCTCCGAGGGCGGTGGCGGCAACAGCGCCACCGAGACCGACCTGCTGTGGATGAACCGCCGCAGCCGGTTCAACTGGCTGACCACGCCCGTGGTGGCCGCGCTGCCCGATCTGCAGGGGCTGGGCTGGAGTTCCACCATGTCCGCCGCGCCCGAGGAGTGGCGCGCCTTGCCCTCCAACGCGTTCCCCGAACTGATCGTGCGCAAGCCCACGGCCTTCAACTGCCAGACCGTGGTGGACGACCGGTTGAGCCGCGACATGGGATCGCTGCCGTACACGGGATCCGCCAGCAAGTTCTACGCGCCCGATCCCAAGCCGAACCCGTCCTCGCGTCCGCCTGCGTACCGGCGTTTCCTCTACGCCAAGTACGCCAACTTCCTCTCGAAGGACGCGGACCAGGAGGTGCAGGACGGGGCCACCAGGTTTGTGTACCCGCCGTGGGCACGGCCGGCGTCTGCGCCAGGCGAGTTCGCCATGGTGCCCGCGTCCGGCGCGGCCAACAGCGATCCGGTGGGTGGGCGGGGGGCGTTCATGGCGCGGTTCGTCACCGATGGCAAGGGACAGGCGGTGCTTGATTCCAACGGTCTGCCCATCCCGCTGGGCATGGACCTCTTCCATTACACGGATCCCGGCAGCGGCCAGCGGTTCCTGAGCATGTACCGCGTGTACATGGGCGACAAGGGATCCCGGCTGGTGGATCATCAGGGCAAGGCGCTCGTGATGGATCTGGCCACGCTCCGGCCCGCCGTGCACAACGGTGACGTGCTGGCGGACGCTTCCAGTCCCATCACGGTCCTGCAGCAGTCGCTCGGCCTGGGCAACTGGTACATGCAGGGGGTGTGGAACACGGTCGACCGGGTCCCGCAGCAGGAAGCGCTGCAGATGCTCCACAAGGACGACGACTTCGAGCAGCTGGGCGAGCTGAACGACGTCTTCCTCTGGGGACCGGCGTATCGCGTTGGCCGGAATCCAGCCAGCCTCTCCACGGACACGGCCGCCAAGGCTCCGGAGTGGACCAGCTACAAGACCGACGGCACCTGGGACGGCACGCGGATGTCCCGAGGCGGCTGGCTCCAGCAGACCGACCTTCAGACCACCGTCAACTATTACGCGCAGGCCCAGCCCTCGGGCGTGGCGCCCGATCCTGCCAATCCCAAGGGCAACGATCAGCTCCTGCCGCCCAGGCTGCTCTCGCAGTGCCGTGCCACCTTCGCCGAGATCATGACGGGGCGGGTGCCCGGCTATCCGGTGGGCGAGGGTCCCATGGTGAACCGGCTGCAGAGCGACCCGCCCAACATCGCGTTCGAGCAGCCGGCCACCGGCGATCCGTACGCAGCGGCCAGCGCCTGGGGACGTCCTCAGCAGATGGGCGGCACCAGTGCGCTTCGCACTCCATACGCACCCAACGTGCCGTGGGCCATGCGCGTGTTCGACGCGTTCACGCTGGACGGCCCGGGTGGCGTGCTGCGCTACGACTGGGCGGATCAGTTCGCGGGCTTCACCGTGGACGTGAACACCAGCAGCACGGGCGCAATCACGTTTGGAGCCAAGACGGCGATCGACATGACCGTGGACAAGCCCAACGTCTACGTCTTCGAGGACGACAAGGGGCAGCCGGGCAACCCGGTGTTCAGTCCGTCCGCGCAGGACGGTGCGCCGGCGGTCCTCGGTTTTGGAAGCACCAAGGGTGTCGCCGCACGGCCGGCCGGAGCTCTGGTCCCTCAGGACGTCTACCGCGACTATCGGAAGACCTCCGGCAACGGAACGCCCGTCTTCACTCGTGCCACCATGGCGCAGTGGGAGCATGACCGCACGCCGTCGCTCTCGGGCAACTTCCGCGGCCTGCCGGTGCCGGGGGTGCTGAACGTGAACACCGCCTCGTTGGAGGTGCTGCGCACGCTGCCGCACATGACCCAGATGGTCTACGACGATGCGGGTCGCTACAGACTTGCGGGATCTCCGCAGTTTGAGCTCCACACCTCCGCATCGGTGGATCCCTGGCAGAAGGGGCTGGCGGGCGGGCTTGCCAGCAGTTCGGGCGTGACCCCGCTGAGCACGGACGGGCAGTTCCAGAACTTCTCGCCCGCAGGTGATCGTGGCCAGAATCCCATCAGCAAGCTGCCGGAGTCGTTGGTGGCGTACCGTGACGGGCTGAACCCCAACCCGTTGCTGAGCGGGACCTACACGGCCGCCAGTTCGGACAGCTTTGTCCACGACGCGCTCGATCCATCGAGGCCGGCGTCGGCGCTGCAGCGCAGCAAGCCCACGGGACTCACGGGCGGCAGTCCGGACGACTACCCCATCTATCCCACCTATGTGGATCGCGGTGAAGGCGCCAACAACTCGGCGCCGGTGCTGCAAGGCAACGCCAACGACACCACCAACTTCGTGTTCCACAACCGCGGCATGCGCAACGCCGGTGGCATCGAGACCATCGGCGAGATCCTGGGCATGAACCGCACCACCCGCACCCGACTCGACAAGCCAGGCGTGCCCACGCTGCTTCCCAAGGTGGCGGGCTTCGACACATTCCCGGACTGGATGTACGACAGGAGTTGGTCGGGCCGGCTTGCGGGCATGGATCCGTTCCGTGTGACCCGCACCTGGATCGGCTCCGGGCAGGGGTACCAGAGCTTCCTGTCGAATCCCTTCGGGCAGCTGATGAACGATCCGCTGGACGCTCGACTGGGCACGGATCGGCAGGGGGTCCGCACCTTCGACTTCGTCACGCTGGATGCTTACAACAACAGCACCGGCTCGGCTGGATCGGACGGCAAGCGCGACTTCTTCGTGGCCGACTGCTTCCGCGTGGAACCCGACGCCGTGGCCGGCGACAGCGAGGAGCAGAACATGCTCTTCAAGGGACTCAGCAACATGGTCAGCACGCGAAGCGACGTCTTCACGGCGTACTTCCGCGTGCGCACCGTGAAGCAAGGACCTGACGGCCGGTGGAACGCCATGGATCCCGAGTCCATCGTGTCGGACACGCGGTACGTGATGTGCATCGACCGCACCAGGGTGAACCGGCCCACGGACAAGCCGCGCATCGTCTACTTCACCGAGGTGAAGGACTGAGCGTGGCGCGCCTCGCATGAGCGCCCTGGTCGACGCGGCCTACCTGCTGGGCATCACCGCGGCGTCGCCGGTGATCGGCTGGCGGCTGCTGCGCACGGGCAAGCACCGCACGGACTGGCATGCGCGGCTGGGACGCGGCGCACCGCTGCCGGCGCCGGGGCCGCGTGGCCGGGTGCTGGTGCACGCCGTGAGCGTGGGCGAGGTGAACGCGTCGCGGGCGCTGGTGGAGGCGCTTGCGGTGGACCACGAGGTGGTGGTGAGCGCCACCACCGACACCGGGTTCGCGCGTGCCTCGGCGCTCTTCTCCGGGATCGTGCCCGTGGTGCGCTTCCCGTACGACGCGTCCTTCGCCATGCGCGGATTCCTGGATCGCGTGCAGCCCACGCTGGTGGCGTTGATGGAACTGGAGGTCTGGCCCAACTTCATGGAACTGTGCGTCCGCCGCGGCATCCCCGTGGGCGTGGTGAACGGTCGCCTGAGTGCGCGCAGCTTCTCCCGCTACCGGCTGGCCAGGCCCGTGCTGCGCGGCATGTTCGCGCAGCTGGCCTTCGTGGCGGCGCAGACGCAGGCGTACGCGGACCGGTTCGTGGCCATGGGGACGCACGCGGATCGTGTGCAGGTGACGGGAACCATGAAGTGGGACACGGCTCAGGTGGCGGACCAGGTGCCGGGCGCTTGGGAGCTGCCCGCGGAGATGGGGATCGCTCCGTCGCGCCCGCTGGTGGTGGCCGGAAGCACCGCCCCCGGCGAGGAGCGTCTGCTGCACGCCGCCATGCCGGCCGGCGTGCAGCTGCTCTGCGCGCCCCGAAAGCCGGAGTGGTTCGACGCGGCCGCCAAGGATCTGCCGGGATGCGTGCGACGGAGCCGTGGTGAACGGCGCGAGGGCGCCGACCGTTTCCTGCTGGACACCATCGGCGAACTCCGGAAGGCCTACGCCTTGGCCACGCTGGTGGTGGTGGGTCGAAGCTTCGGCACGCTGCATGGCAGCGACATGATGGAGCCCGTGGCGCTGGGCAAGGCAACCCTGATCGGGCCGCGCTACGGCGACTTTGCGGACACGGCCGAACGACTGGTGGCGGCGGGGGGGCTTCAGGTGACCGGGTCTGCGCTGGTCGGGCGGGACGTGGCGGAGCTGCTTCAGGATCCCGCCCGCAGAGCGGCCATGGCCCAGGCCGGAAGGGCGGTCATCGCCCGGGAACAGGGGGCCACCCTTCGGCACGCCGCCCTTCTGCGGGCCTGGGCCATGCAGGGGGCGCCCGCACATGCCAAGATCCGCTCGGATGACCACTGTGACTGAACCGTTCCGCGAAGACGACCTGCTGGCCTTCATTCGGGACCACGCCAACGGCCTTGGTCCGCGCGTGCGAACCGGGCCGGGCGACGATCTGGCCGTGCTGGACTTTCACGGCCACGGCCTGCTGGTGGGCGTGGACCAGGTGGTGGAGGGCGTTCACTTCACCCCGGGCACCTCGCCGGAGGCCATCGCTCGCAAGGCGGTGATGCGCAACATCAGCGACGTGGCGGCCATGGCCGCGCGCCCGGTGGCATGCCTGGCGTCGTGCGTGCTTCCGCCGGGCGTCTCGCCGGACTTCGCCAAGCGGCTGGTGGACGGCGTGCGCCGGTCGGCCATGCAGTTCAACGCGCCGCTGGTGGGCGGCGACACCGCGCTGCATCGTGGAACTGGTCCGCTCACGCTCAGCGTGACGGTGCTGGCGGAGCCTATCTCGCCCACGCGTCCGCCGGTGCTGCGCTCGGGCGGCAAGGCCGGCGACCGACTCTTCGTGACCGGAAGCCTGGGTGGATCGCTTCGCGAGGACGGAACGGGCCATCACCTGGACTTTCAGCCGCGCGTGGACGAGGCCGAAGCGTTGGCGGCTTCGCTGGGCGCGGAGCTGCACGCCATGATGGACCTCTCGGACGGTCTGGCGCGGGATGCCTGGCGTCTGGCGGAAGCCAGCGGCCTGCAGGCCGTGGTCGACGCCTCCGCGCTTCCGTGCAACGCGGGCTGCGGCTGGCGGCAGGCCATCTCCGACGGCGAGGACTACGAGCTGCTGTTTGCGGTCAGCGGCAGGACGGCCGTGCCGCAGACCGTCGGAAGGCTCCGGACCGCCACGCGTTGCGTGGGAACGCTTCGTCCCATGCCCACCAAGGACGCGCCGCGCGCGCTGGTGATGCTGGCGGACGTGGAGCTCTCCGTGGCGGAGCTTGGTCGCTTCCATGACGCGCGGAGCTGATCATGGGCACCTTCCAGATCCACACCCCAGACCCGGAGTCCACGCAGCGCGTGGGTCGTGCGTTGGCACTGGAACTCCAGCCCGGAGACTGTCTGGCGCTGACGGGCGACCTGGGCGCCGGCAAGACCTGTCTGGTCCGAGGGTTGGCCGAGGGGCTTGGGTGCAACCCGTCGCAGGTGCACAGCCCGACGTTCACGGTGATGCATCGGTACCCAGGGTCGTTGGCGGATCTGGTGCATGTGGACGCCTATCGCGTGGGCGGGCCGGAGGAACTGAGGGACGCCGGCCTGGATCCGGAGGCGCTGGGCCAGGCCGTGCTGGCCGTGGAGTGGCCCGGTCGCATCTCCGGCGCGCTGCCGGCCCGCAGCCTGGAGATCACGCTTTCGGTGACGGGCGAGTCGGCACGGCTCATCCGCGTCACGGACCCGCAAGGCACCTTGGCGGAGCGCCTGGGTGCGGCGCTTGGGCCACGGCCGTGCCCGTCCTGTCAGGCGGCGGTGGGACCGTTCGAGCAGGACTGGCCGTTCTGCAGCGCACGTTGCAGGGCTGCAGATCTTGGGCGGTGGTTCGGCGGCAAGTACCAGATCAGTCGGCCGATCGACCAGACGGATCTGGACGCCGGGATCGATTGAGCCAGGACCCCTTTCCGCCCATAATGGGTGTTCTGTTAAATCATGTTCGGCGAAGCGCTCCGCGTCAAATGCGCCGATCTCCGAGGTTCATTTACGCATCCTGAATGGATCGGGTTATGTTGACCCACCACCCGGTTGAAGGCCGGGTTGGTTCGCATCCATACCCGGAGACTCCGATGGCTCATTCCCTGCTTCGTCGCGCTGCCCTCCTCCTTGTGGCCCTGACGGCCGCGGCCCTGCCCAGGATGGCGGATGCCGCCGTGGATCCGCGCACCCTGGAGAAGCCGGCCGCGACGCAGTTCAACCTGAAGCCGTCGGGCGACGTGGCCGTTCGGCAGATGATGGACCTGGACTACCAGCTGATCCATGAGGAGGACCTGCTGGCGAAGGAACTGGGCGAGGCGCCTCGGTACGCCATCCCGCACGAGGTGCTCCTGACCCCGCAGACCGACGGCACGTGGGAGACCGTGCAGGACGCGGACGGTGGCGTCCGCCGGATCTGGCGTCTTCGCCTGTCCTGCGAGAACGCGGTGAGCATGAACCTTGGTTTCACGCAGTACTGGCTGCCCAAGTCGGCCACCCTCTTCGTGTACTCGGGTGACATGGCCTCCATCATCCGGCCGTTCACCGCCGACGACAACGCGGACCATGGTCAGCTCTGGACGCCTCCTGTTCCGGGCAACGAGATCGTGGTGGAGTTGACCGTGGACAAGGCCATGGAGCGTCAGGTGCGCCTGGCCGTGGGCTCCATCAACGCGGGCTACCGGCGGTTCATGGACATCGCCAAGGAAGTGGCGGCCGCCGACAAGAGCGGCTCCTGCAACGTGGACGTGATCTGCTCCCAGGGCGACGCCTGGCGCAACGAGATTCCGGCGGTGGGCGTGATCTCCACGGGCGGCTCGCGGTTCTGCAGCGGCTCCATGATCAACAACGTCCGTCAGGACCTGACGCCGTACTTCCTCACGGCGTACCACTGCGGCGTCACCGCCAGCAACGCGGCCTCGCTGGTGGTCTACTGGAACTACGAGAACAGCACCTGCCGCACGCCCGGCAGCACCTCGAGCGGCTCCACGGGCAACGGCTCGCTGGCGAAGTTCACCACGGGATCCACCTTCCGCGCCGCCTCCAGCGCCTCGGACTTCACCCTGGTGCAGCTGAGCAGCCAGCCCAGCCAGGCTTGGAAGATCTCCTACGCGGGCTTCGACGCCCGGAACGTGGAGACCACCAGCAGCGTGGGCATCCACCACCCCAACGTGGAGGAGAAGCGCATCAGCTTCGACAACAACCCCAGCACCACCACCAGCTACAGCAGCTCCACGTCGCCGGGCGACGGCACCCACATCCGCATCGGCAACTGGGAGGTGGGCACCACCGAAGGCGGCTCCTCCGGAAGCCCCCTGTTCAACCAGAACCACCAGATCGTGGGTCAGCTTCACGGCGGCACCGCCAGCTGCACCAGCGTGACCAACGACTTCTACGGCCGCCTGAGCGTCTCGTGGAACGGCGGCGGCACGGCGGCCACGGGCCTGAAGACCTGGCTGGATCCGGACAACACCGGCACGCTGGTGGTCAACACCCGCACCACCGGCGGACTGGCCGTCTCGCCCTCCAGCGCGGTGACCGCGCTGGGCAACGTGGGCGGACCGTTCACCGGGCTTCCGGTCACGCACACGCTGACCAACGGATCCTCGGCCTCGGTCAACTACACCGTGTCGCTCTCGGCCAACATCGGCCTGCTCCTCAACGGCGGCACGTCCGCCCTGAGCGGCTCGCTGGGCGCCGGCGCCACGGCCTCGGTGGTGGTGAGCGCCGGCAGCGGCCTCACCTCCGCGGCGGCCGGCATCTACTCGGCCAACGTGGTCTTCACCGACACCACCAACAACATCGTCACCACGGTGGCGTACACCGTGGAGGTGGGCCAGACGGGCATCTCGGTGACCCCCGCCACCAACATCTCCGGCGGCGGCGCCGTGGGCGGCCCCTTCACCACCACCCAGCAGTACGTGGTGACCAGCACCAAGAGCGCGCCGGTGAACGTGACGGTCTCGGCCAACACGGGCTGGTTGACCGTGGACGGTTCCGCGTCCCCCCTGTCGTTCACGCTGAACACCTTGGGCGCCTCCCGGACCGTGACGGTGGCCTTCGGCGGCAGCGCCACCGGCCTGTCGGCCGGCGTCTACACCGGGCAGGTGGCGTTCACCAACGCCAGCGGCGGCTCCGGCGGAACCACCCGCACGGCCACGCTGGAGGTGGGCCGTGCCGTCTACGCGGCCACGGACTGCCCCAAGGCGGTGGCGGACAACAGCACCGTCTACAGCTACATCACCGTGGCCGACGACGTCTGCATCGCCGACCTGGACGTGGCGGTGGACATCACGCACACCTACATCGGTGACCTGATCGTGGAGGTCACCTCGCCGGCGGGCACCGTGGTGACGCTGCACACGCGCACGGGCGGCACCACCGACAACATCGTGACCACGTACGACGACGACGGCGGCGGAACGGTGCCGTTCGCTTCCCTGTCCGCCTTCGACGGCGAGCGCACCGCAGGCCAGTGGCGCCTGCGCGTCAGCGACGCCGCCACCACGGACACGGGCACCCTCAATGGGTGGTCGCTGCGCGTGGCCCAGTCGGCGGGCGGCTGCCAGTCGCGCCAGCTCATCTACAGCGAACCGATGGACACCAATCCCGGCTGGACCGTGACCGGGCAGTGGGGCTTCGGCGTTCCCACGGGCGGCGGCGCCTCCAATGGCGCCAAGGATCCCACCTCGGGCGCCACCGGCAGCAACGTCTACGGCTACAACCTGGCCGGCGACTACACCAACAGCATGCCGGCGTATACGCTGACCTCTACGGCGTTCGACTGCACGGGTCTCACCGGCACCAAGGTGGCCTTCAAGCGGTGGCTCAACGTGGAGTCGAGCACCTATGACAAGGCCAGCTTCTCGGTGAGCAACGACGGCACCAACTGGACCACGGTGTGGCAGAACGGTGCCACGCTCAAGGAGACCGCCTGGGGCACCGTGACCTACGACGTCTCGGCGGTGGCCGACAACAAGCCCACCGTCTACTTCCGCTGGACCATCGGCCCGACCGACACCAGCGTGGTCTACGGCGGCTGGAACATCGACGACGTGGAGATCTACGCCATCCCGGCCGCCAACCCCTGCCCGTCCGACCTGGACGGTGACGGCGAGGTGACGGCGGGCGACGTGTCGTTCTTGCTGCTCTCGGCCGGCCCCTGCCCCGGATGCCCGGAGGATCTGGACGGCGACGGCGAGGTCGGCTCGTCCGACGTCTCGTTCCTGCTGCTCTCGTTCGGCCCCTGCTTCTGAGCCGGACCGATCGGTCTTGAAATGCAGCGCCCCAGGCTCCGGCCTGGGGCGCTTTCATTCGTGGGGTGATCCTGGGAGCTCCGGCCTCAGGCCGTGCCCAGCTGCTGCGCCAAGGTGACGCGCTCGCCGTGCTCCAGGCCGAAGGTCTCGTGCACCAGCCGAAGCGCCAGCTGGCCGTGCTCCTGCGGCACCAGGCAGCTGATGCGGATCTCGCTGGTGGTGATGTTTCGGATGGGGATGCCCGCGCCACCCAGCGCCTGGAACATGCGGCTGGCCACGCCGGCGTGGCTGCGCATGCCGGTGCCCACGGCGCTCACCTTGGCCAGTCCAACCTCCAGATCCACCCGTCCGGCGCCCAGACGTTCGATCACCTCGTTGACCGCCATCTTCACCTCGGGCAGTTCGCCGTGCTCCACGGTGAAGGCCAGCTCCACGCCGGCCGGGCCCTCGGTCTGGATGATGTCGTCCACCAAGATGCCGCGGGCGCTGATGGCGCTGAACACCTGACCCTGCACGCCCGCGGTCCGCGGCAGGCCCTGCAGCTGCACGCGGCCCAGGTCGCTCTTGAGGGCGCATCCGATGACGGCGATGGACTCCATGCGTGACGTCTCCCGTTGGATCATCGTGCCAGGCTCGGGGCGCTGGCTGTGGCGGACGTGGATGGGCACATTATGACGCTGTCCAAACACCACCGCGCGGGCGTGCATGACCCCGGCGCCCATGGCGGCCAGTTCAAGCATCTCCTCGTAGGTGATGGTGCCCAGCTTGGGGGCCTCGGGCACCAGACGGGGGTCTGCGGTGTGCACCCCGTCCACGTCGGTGTAGATCTCGCAGCAGCCCCCGCTGGCCTGCACCTGCAGGGCCGCGGCCACCGCCACGGCGGTGGTGTCGCTGCCGCCTCGGCCCAGCGTGGTCAGCAGGCCCCCTTCGGAAACGCCCTGAAAGCCGGTGATCACCGGCGTCACTCCGGTGTCCAGCAGGCGGTCCAGCATCCCTGCGTCGATCGACTGCAGCTTGGCGCGGCCATGGCCGGCGTCCGTGCGCATGCCGGCCTGAAAGGCGTTCAGGCTGCGCGCCGGCAGTCCCTGGTCCTCCAGCGCCATGGCGGTCAGGGCGGCCGTGACGGCCTCGCCCGTGCTCATCAGCGCGTCCAGTTCGCGGCGGCCCGGATTCCGGGAGACCTCCCCCGCCAGATCGATCAGCTTGTCCGTGGTGTGGCCCATGGCGCTCACCACCACCGCCACCCGGTGACCGTCGGCCCGGCTCTCGGCGACGCGTCGCGCCGCCTTTCGGATGCGTTCCGGATCGGCCACCGAGGTGCCGCCGAACTTCATCACCAGCGTGGCCATCAGGCTTCCCGTGCCAGGGCCTCCGCCTTGCTCCGCTCGCTGCGCTCCACGCGCCGGCGGTCCGCCTCCTTCAGCAGCTTCTTGCGCATGCGGACGGCGGTGGGCGTGATCTCCACCAGCTCGTCGTCCTCGATGTACTCGAGCGCCGCCTCCAGGCTCATGATGCGGGGCTGCTTGAGCACCACCGTGGCGTCCTTGCTGGCGGCACGGACGTTGCTGAAGGGCTTCACGCGCACCGAGTTCACCACCAGATCGTTGTCGCGGCTGTTCTCGCCCACCAGCATGCCTTCGTAGCACACGTCGCCGGGCCGCACGAACATGACGGCGCGCTCGCTCAGGGTCTCCAGCGCGTACGCCGTGGCGGGCCCGCCCTCGTTGGCGATCATCACGCCGTTGGCGCGCGGCTTCACCGCGTTGGGGCTGACCGGGCGCCACGC
>CAZKHO010000015.1:0-27270 GCA_964552505.1 uncultured Bifidobacterium sp.
CACGAGGGCCGGATTCCGGAGCCGGACGCGCGATGGCTCCACGCCGTGCTGGTGCGCCTGCGTGAACAGGCGGCACCGGCGCTCCGCCGGCTCACCGTCCGTCTGGTGGACGACGCCGAGATGACGCGACTTCACGCCCGGCACATGGACGACCCGACCACCACCGACGTGCTCACCTTCGTGGACGGCGACGAGGCGGACGTGGCGGTGTGCGTGGACGAGGCTCGCCGCCGCGCCGCGGAGCTGGGCCACGACCTGCGCCGGGAGCTGCTGCTCTACGGCCTGCACGGTCTGCTGCACGCCGTGGGCTTCGACGACCGCACGCCCGAGGACTTCACGCGCATGCACGCGGAGGAGGATCGTCTGCTGGCTGCCGTGGGCGTGGGCGCCACCTTCGCGCCGCCGGAGGGCCGCCCATGACCCTGACGTGGATCTCGCTGGCGGCCTTGGTGGTCCTGGCGCTGACCTCGCTGCTGTCCGCCATCAACCTGGCACTGGTGCAGGTGAGCGACGCCGGACTGGAGCGGCGACTGGAGCGCGCGGGTGGGCTGGAGCGCGGGCGATGGATCTTCGGCCGCAAGGAGCCGGTGGATCACGCGGTGGCGTTCCTGCGCACCATGGGCCGCATCGGCTTCTTCGCGCTGGTGCTGATGGAAGTGGTGCACCAGCCGGGGCAGTCCGGCGTGATCCAGTGGCCGGCGGTGCTGGGGTCGTTCGGGTTCGCAGCGGTGCTGCTCTGGTTCTTCACCAGCGTGGTCAGCAGCGCCGTGGCCCGCCACGCGGCGGCGGGGCTCATCGCGGGCACGCTGCCGGTGCTGCGGCTGCTGGACGCGCTGCTTCGGCCCCTCACGGGTCTGGCGGAACTGGTGGACGAGGCCGTCAAGCGGCTGGTGGGGGCCAACCTGGTGCAGGTCGAGGCCGAGGAGGATCTCCTGCGCAGCATCGAGGACACCGAGCGGCAGGGCGGCATCGACGCCACCAGCGCGCAGATGATGGAGAACGTGGTGGAGTTCAGCGACACGCTGGTGGGCAGCATCATGACGCCGCGCACCGCCATCGAGGGACTGGAGTACACCGACGACCTGGCTACCGTCCGCGGCTTCATCCATGAGGAGGGCCACAGCCGCGTGCCGGTCTACGAGGAGAGCCTGGACCATGTGGTGGGCGTGCTCTACGTGAAGGACCTGGTGCGCTGGATCGGCGCCGACGTGCGCGACTTCAAGCTGCGGCCGCTGCTGCGCGAGCCCATCCGCGTGCCCGAGTCCAAGCGCGTGAGCGACCTGCTGCGCGAGTTCCAGCGCGGCAAGGTGCACATGGCGATCGTGGTGGACGAGTACGGAGGCACCGCCGGGCTGGTCACCATCGAGGACGTGCTGGAGGAGATCGTGGGCGAGATCCGCGACGAACACGACACCCCGGAGGCGGGCGAGCCGCTCTTCCGTGACGCGGGGCAGGGCGCGGTGGAGGCCGAGGGGCGCTGCTCCATCGCCGACCTGAACGCGCGGCTGGAGTCGCGGATGCCCGAGGACCAGGGCTACGACACCATCGCCGGCTTCGTGATGAACCGGCTGGGTCGCGTGCCCGAGGCCGGCGCGCTGGTGGAGTCGGACGGCGTGCGCGTGCGTGTCCTGGGCGCCACGCCCACCGGCGTCACCAAGGTGTCGGTGGAGCGGATCGCGCCGGCGTCCGAAGGGCCCTGACGCGCGCGGGGCGCCGGCTCAGCCAAACTCGTCGCCGCGGAAGGTGCTGGCCAGGTAGGCCTCGCGCACCATCGGATCGTTGATGATCGACCTGGGGTCGCCTTCCTTCAGGTTGCGACCCTGGTGGACGATGTAGGCGCGGTCGCAGATGCGCAGCGTCTGCTGCACGTTGTGATCGGTCACCAGCACCGCGATGCCGCGCGCGGCCAGCTTGCGCACCTCCGCCTGCAGCTCCTCCACGGTGTGGGGATCCACGGCCGCGAAGGGTTCGTCCAGCAGCATCAGCGTGGGCTCCGTCACCAGCGCCCGCGCGATCTCCAGCCGTCGGCGTTCGCCACCGGAGCAGGTGCGCGCCTCCTCGCGGGACTTCACCTTCAGGCCGAACTGCTCCAGCAGCGCGTCGCAGCGGCGGCGGCGCTCCGCCCGGGCCAGGCCCGGAAGCGTCTGCAGGATGGCCAGCAGGTTCTCCTCCACGGTCAGCCGCTGGAAGACGCTGGGTTCCTGGCTCAGGTACCCCATGCCCGCCTTGGCGTGGCGCCACATGGGCAGGAAGGTCACGTCCTGTCCGTCGAACCGCACCCGGCCTTCCTCCGGGGTGATCATGCCGATGGCCATGCGGAAGCTGGTGGTCTTGCCGGCGCCGTTGCGGCCCAGCAGGCCCACGATCTCGCCGCGGTCCACCTGGAAGCCGACCTGGTCGACCACGCGGCGTCCGTTGTAGGTCTTCACCAGCCCGTGGGCTTCGAGCAGCGGCATCGCGCGGGCGATGCTATCGCGGGCCGGGTAGAGTGTGCGCATGCGGATCCTTGCGCTGCTGGCGGCGTGCGCGACCATGGCTGCGGCCTGCGGCTGCGTGCGTCGCGTGATCGACATCACCAGCGAGCCGTCGGGGGCCCGCGTGTGGGTGAACGACCGCGACATCGGCCGTACGCCGTGCTCGGTGGAGTTCACGCACTACGGCCGCTACGACGTCCGGCTGCAGCGGGAGGGGTTCGAGCCGGTGTCCGGCTTCGGCGACGCCGACGCGCCGGTGTGGGACTTCGTGGGCGCCGACCTGGTCAGCGAGGTGATCCCCGCGCGTCTGACCAGCCGTGTGGCGTGGCACTTCACGCTGATTCCCACCGATCATGACGAGGCGGCGCTGGTGCAGCGCGCCCGCGCCATGCGCACCGGACTGGCCCGGGAGTCCGCCGCCGAACCGCCGCTCTCCGAGCGTTCGCCGGACATCAAGGAGACGCGGAAGGACGCCGTTCCGCCGTCGCCGGGCGTGATTCCATCAGCCACGCCCTGACCTGACGGTTGATGGCCTGATTGTCCGGCGGGAATCGAAGGGCCAGCGCCTGTTCGGCTGGAAGCCAGCGTGGATTGGCGCACTCCAGCGGGCGGGGCTGCGGCAACCCAGGCAGGTGCACCAGGTGCACGTGAAAGCGGATGGGCCTGGGCCCGGCCCCCTCGTGAATCATCAGGAGACGGGTCTGGGCTGGAACGCCCGTCACGCCGGTCTCCTCCAGCAGCTCACGCAGGGCGGCAGCGGCAGGCGCCTCGCCAGCCTCCACGCGCCCTCCCGGCCACTCGGTGAAGCCGGCGTACCGCTTGCCAGCTCGTCGCTCCGCCACCATCAGCAGCGCCCCCTGGGCCGACCTGGCCCATGGAATGGCCAAGGCGGCCTCCAGAAACGGCTTCGAAGGGGCTGTGGATTCCACAAATGCCTTTCCAGGAGAGATTTGCGAATCGGGACGGAAGTTCCGCTCCGTTCGTTGAACGGCCCTCAGGACCAAGGATACTTTCCCTCCCCCCGGGACCGAATCCAGGCGCCCCTCTCGGGAGCCGCCGGACCGCCGTCCGTTCGTGTCGGAGCGAACGGACGGCGTCGTTTTTGGGAATGGCAGGTGACCACGGAGCTCGTCGGTAGCCTCGGTTGCATGCATCTCTTCGCCATCGCGCCACTGGTCTGCAGCATGGAGGCCACCCAGCCCGAGCCGGCCGCGACGCTCCCCGGCGTGGCGTTGGCGCAGGCCGCATCGAACGGCGGTGCAGGCGGATCCAAGCCCGCCGCGGCCGGCAAACCGGCTGCAAGCCCCTCGCCGGGCGGCGGCAGCACGCCGGCCTTTGGAGCACGAGACTCGTGGCGATGGCAGCTGCTGGGCTCGTGGATCGGCGACTTCAAGGGCGCCAGCCAGGTCGAGGCGGAGTGGAGCGCCAGCTGGTTCTTCATGCAGGACGTGAGCATGGACTTTGGCCTGAGCGGCGACGCCATCCTGCAGCCGGGCCTGGACGCAGGCGGCGGCGGCGCGTCGCTGATGTTCCGCTGGCACTTCCTGGCCCGCCAGGATTGGAGCCTCTTCGCGGATCTGGGATGCGGCATGCTCTTCACCAATGAGCCTGTCCCAAGCGACGGCGGCCGGGTGAACTTCACGCCTCGCGCTGGCGTGGGCGGAACGCTGGCGATCAGCCCGTCCGCGCGGCTGATGGCTGGCGTGCGCTGGTATCACATCTCGAACGCCAACACCGCCGAGTCGAATCCCGGACGCGATTCGATGCAGGTTTTTGGCGGCCTCTCCT
The DNA here is from genome assembly GCA_964552505.1 of uncultured Bifidobacterium sp. Lineage (GTDB taxonomy): Bacteria > Planctomycetota > Phycisphaerae > Phycisphaerales > SM1A02 > SYAC01. The sequence goes on from CAZKHO010000015.1 coordinate 4,263, forward strand.
TCCCGTTCTGACGGCCGATTCTGTTGCGCGCGGGGCGCTTCGGTCGATGCAGCCACATCGGTGGAGTGTCGCCGACAGTTATTGGACACCGTGACCACTTGCCATGGGGTCGGAGACCCCGGAGAATGCCGCCATGGATGGAACCACTGCCCGGTTGACCGGCCCCACGCCGGCCCTGACCGAGCCCAAGCCTGAAGGGTCGCAGGACGCGCCCAGCCTTCGCCTCGCAGGCACCGCAGCCTTCGACGGGATCGACCCCACGGACGAGCGCCTTGGGGCGCTCCGGAACGCCTGCTGCCTGCTGGAGCGTCTCAAGGCCGAGGCTGCCGCGCTGGATGTGCGCAGCCAGGCTGGTCGCGGGGATCCCATGACCCTGGTCACCGGCCGCAGCGGCCTGGAAGCCGCCGTGGAGCAGCTGGAAGCCCTCATCCGCAAGCTGGACGAGGCCGTGCTGGCCGACGTGGAGCAGACCGCCGGGGGGGTTCGTTGAGCCTCACCGGCGCCCAGACCACCGGTTCCGCCGAGGCGATTCGCCGCGTGGACGCCTCCGATGCCGCGGCCCTGGCGGACGCCCTGGAGGCGGCCCGCGACTATCGCGGCGACGTGACGCTGGAACTGGCGGACGGAACCGTGGTGGAGGGTTTCATCTACGACCGGACCCACGGCACCAACGCCGCGGAGAGCCGCGTGCGGATGCTTCCCAAGGACGGCGGACCCCGCGTCACCATCCTCCAGGATCGCATCACCGCCGTGGCCTTCACTGGCAAGGACGCCGCCGCCGGCAAGACCTGGGAGAACTGGGTGCGCCGCTACGCGGAGAAGCGTCTGGCCGGCGAGAAGGCCTGCATCGAGAGCGAGAAGCTGGACTGAGCGTTCCGGGCGGAGGCCCGACCGCGGTTCAGGGGGAGAGTTCGCGGCCCGAGTTGGGGTCCAGGATCTTCCACTGCAGTTCACGCGCCAGCCGCATGATCACGGGCCACGCGATGTCCTCGTCGCTGATGTTGAGCATCATCTGGATCACCGGGTCCTGGCCGGGGGCCAGTTCCAGCTCGATCCCGGGGCCGAACAGCGTGTCACCGCCCGCGCGCTCGGCTGCGGTGTTGCGCGTGGCCAGCGACGCCTCGAGCTCGCGACGCGATCCCAGAGGAGCCAGACCGCCGTCCGGGAGCGAGGCGCGGGAGAGGATGACAAGCTGCCGTCGTGCCATGGCTCCGCAGGGTAGCGGCGTCCGCCGCGGCGTGCGTCAGGCCAGCCGCTGCTCGGGCGGGATGGTGGCGGCCGCGATGGCGTCCACCTGCGCCTCGTCCAGCCACGGCAGTTCCAGCAGCTTCCGGCGGATGCGGTCGGGCATGGGTTCGCCCTTGCGCTCCCAGGACGGTCGGCTCTTCCAGCGGCGATGCACCCAGAGGTACTGCTCGGGCGCCAGTCGCACGGCCTGCTCCATGGCGCGGTTGAAGCGCGCGGTGCAGTAGAAGAGCGGATCCGGCGCAGCCTCGCACTCCGAAGGTTCGATGCGGTCCACCGTCTCCAGGCGGTAGCGCAGCGAGACGCCCTGGCGGATGGCCGTGCCCACCACGATGGGCAGCCGGTAGCGCAGCGCCAGCAGGGCGATGCTCTTGTAGCTGCTGGCCATGCGGCCGAAGAAGGGCACGAAGATGCCGTCGTCGCCGGCGTTCTGGTCGGCGATGAAGGCCACCCGCCCGCCGGATTCGATCACCTTCTGGACCTCCGTGGTGGCGCCCCACTTGACCAGCACCTCCAGGCCGCGGCGACGCCGCATGCCCAGCAGCCAGCGGTCCAGGAAGGGGTTGTCCAGGGGGCGGGCGAGCGCGCTCATGCGGAACCCCAGCAGGCTCAGCGAGAGGCCCAGGAACTCCCAGTTGCCGGAGTGGCCCGTCACGAAGATGGCCGGTCGCTCCTCCAGCAGCAGCCGCATGGTGGACGAGACGTCGCCGAACTCCACGTGCCGGCCCCAGCCGTGTTCGTTCAGGATCTGCGGACCCGCCACGCTGTCCACCAGGAACAGCTGGAACATGTGCTGCACGCTGGCCCGGGCCACCGCGCGCACGCGCTCCTCGGGCCAGTCGGGAAAGGCCCATCGCACGTGCCGCTCCGCGCGGCGCATGCGGCGCGGGCCGGCGGCCGCGAAGGCGGATCCGATGGTGGCGGCGGTTCGGAGGTTCTGCTCCACGCCGAAGAGGTGCAGCAGCGACGCCACCGACCGCAGCGCCGCGTATGGCGCCCAGTGGCCAAGGCCCTGGAGCACGGCACCCACGCCGCGCTCAGTCCGTGGTCATCCCGGTGAGGGCCTGGAGACGGCTCCAGTTCAGCACGGGAATGTGGGCCTGCTTGGCGTCGTTGAAGATCTGGTCGTACTGGGCCTTGGCGGCCTTGGCCTTCTGGTGCGCCGCGATCTCGGCGCCGGAGGCGGTGGCCGGAAGATCGACCGGCAGGTCGCGCGGCGGATCGCCCAGAACCACGAAGTCCAGGTCGCCCGTCACGCGGTCCTTGTCGGAGATGTCGCCGCCCCAGTCGCGGATGCGCTGCATGACCAGCTCGGTCTCGGTGCTGGAGGGCAGGCCGTCCCCGTCGATGCTGAAGAGACCGTGCACCAGGAAGCGGTACTTGTGGAGCGGGGAGTACGCCGCGTTCACCAGCAGGTCGCCGCGGACCACCGGCTTGCCCGGCGACTGGCGGGTGACGCGCGCCAGACTGGAGTCCTCACCCACGCGGGTGACCTGCAGCGTGGCCTTGCTGCGCGCACCCTGCTCGCCGGCGGCGCGAATCTGCTCAGGCGTCTCGAACACCTGGAAGGTGGTGCCCGCCTGCAGGTGCTGCGGCTTGCCCAGGTCGATGAACACCTGACCGTCGCCCGCGTTCACCTCGATCACGTGCCCGTCCACGGCCAACGCCGGGTTCTGCAGCACCATCTCGGAGGACGAGAGCTTCTTGCGGGCCTCCTCCAGCTGGGTCTCGAGCGTGGCGATCTTGGCGGTGAGCGCGTCGACCGTCTGATCGCGTTCGTCTCGGACGGAGACCACCTGCTTCTCGAAGTCGCTCTTGGCTGTGTCGCTGGCGGAGGTGAGGGCGCCTGCATCCTTGCGGTAGCCGGAGGCGGCGTCGGCCAGATCGGAGATCAACTGCGTGGCGCGGGCCAGCGAGGGGTTGTCGCCCTCGCCCGCCTTGGACGCGCCCGCGGCCTTGAGTTGGGCGTTGACGGTCTGAAGGTCCTTCTGCAGCCGGTCCAGCTGGCCCAACGCGGATTCGTGGCTCTTGCGGAGGTCGATGACCACGGTGTTGAGGGAGCCGCCCTCGGGGACGCCAAGATCCTTCGTGACCTTCGCCAGCACGGTGTCGCTCAGCACCTTGTTGCGGTCACCCGTGAGCTGCCCGCTGAACTGGTGGTTCAGTTCGATCAGGTACGCCACCAGGCTCTTGTTGGCCGCGCGCGCTCCCGCCTTCAGCGTCTCCACGTCGGAGGAACCCAGGTCGGAGGACGTGGCGATCTCGTTGAAGCGGGAGGCGGCGTCCCGGGAGTCGCTGGTCACCTTCTGGTAGGTGGAGTAGCCGATGGCCAGCGTCGCGGCCAGGCCGATCGTGAGGATCACGAAGAGCGAGAGCGTGACAAGGACACTGGTGGGCGTGGAACGCGTGGCCATTCGGGGGTCTCCAGGGGCGCGGAAGGCGCCCGGAACGGCAGTTTCCGACCTTCGGGCCGACCCGTCAAGCGTCCGCCGAGGCAAACAGGGCACTTGCCACGGGAATCGAAACCGGGCATACTTCCCGACCCCTCGGAGAGACCTGTGCCAAACACCAAGAGTGCCGCCAAGCGAGTCCGTCAGACCAAGAAGCGAAACGCCCTGAACAACTGGCGCAAGCGCCAGGTGAAGGACGCCCTCAAGGGCTTCCTGGCCGCGGTGGCCTCGGGTGATCGCGCCGCCGCCGAGACGGCCTATCGCGCCGCGGCGTCCGCCGTGGACCGCGTGGCCACCACCAGCACCATGCACCGCAACACCGCCGCCCGGCGCAAGAGCCTGATGGCGCGGAAGCTGAAGGCGATGCAGGGTGCCGGCGCGACCGAGGCGAAGCCCGCCAAGGGTCGCACCAAGAAGGCGTGAGCCCGGCCCCGCGCCGAAGCAAGGCGCCGCCCCGGAAGGACGCCCTGGCCGAGCGGCTGGGGTACTTCGAGGCGTCGCGTCGCCCTCTGGAGACGCTGTTCTTCCTGCTGCCGATGGTCGTTCTCTACGAGATCGGCCTGAGTCGTTGGCTGAGCCATGGCACGGAAGTGGTCACCAACCGCGCGCATGGCGGCGTGGTGGGCCTGTTCCGCGTGGCGGGCGTTCGCGCCGAGACGCTTGGCCTGCCGCTGCTGGCGCTTCCCGCGGTGGGACTGCTGGGCACCATCGTGGCGTGGCAGCTCATCGGTCGCTTTCCGTGGAGCATGCGCTGGAGCGCCGTGGCCGGCATGTGGCTGGAGAGCCTGGCGTTGGCCGTGCCGCTGATCCCGCTGGGCATGCTGGCCAACGGCGCGTGGCGCTCGGCCATGGCGTCGGCCGGTCCGGCCCTGGACGGCATGGACGCGGTGAGTCGAGGACTGATGGCGGTGGGCGCCGGCGTCTACGAGGAGCTGGTGTTCCGGATGGGGATCATGTCCGCCATCCACATGCTTCTGGCGGACGTGGCCGGCTGGAAGGGCTCGGGACCGTGGATCACGGCGATGCTGGCTTCGGCCGCCATGTTCGCCGCGTATCACCCCGTGGACGGCCTGCAGGGAGCCGAGGTCTGGTGGCGCTACGGATTCCTGGCGGTGGCCGGCGTGTGGTTTGGCGTGATCTACCACTGGCGCGGGTTCGGCGTGGCCGCCGGCACGCACGCGCTCTACGACGTCATGGCGCTGCTGCGCTGACGGCCGCCTGCACCACCTGACGCGCGAAGAGCGCCGTGCCCAGCGTGAGGTAGGTGACGGTGCTGGTCACGTCGACGGCCATCAGCGTGACCGGTCCGGAGGCGAACTTGGGATCGGCGCCCACGCGGCGCATGAGCCGCGGCACGAACGAGCCGATGCCCGCCGCCGCCAGCATGGCTCCGCCGATGCTGGCGAGCAGGGTGAGGAACACCATCGTCCGATTCTGCGGTTCGCCGAAGCCCAGCGACACCAGCGCCACCAGCAGGCCGCACGTGGCGCCCAGAAGGAGCGCGGTGAGGAACTCGATGCGAAGCCGACGGCGGAACGCGGGCCAGGCGGGGTCGGAACGCAGCAGCCCCACGGAGAGTTCGGCCGCCTGCACCCCGATCGACTCGGTCACCGTCAGCACCAGCGGAACGAAGGCGGCCAGGATGATCACCTGCTCCAGCAGCGCGTCATGGGCCTCGGTGATGAAGGCGCAGGCGATGCCGGACGCCACGTTGCAGAGCAGCCACGGCATGCGCATGCGGTACCCGCGCAGCGGGCCGCCCATGCGATGCTCCTCCACGGCGGCGCCCAGACGGCCGAAGAACTCGTGGCCGCTTCCCTCAAGGCGCTCGGCGGCGTCCGCGGTGAAGGCCGTCACGTCCACCACGCCCAGGAGCCGACCCTCGCCGTCCACCACCGGAATGGCCAGCTGTCGGTAGGTGGCCAGCTCCTCGAAGGCCTTTCCCACCGTGTCCACGAAGGTGACCACCGCGGGCGGGGGGTGCATGAGCTGCGTGATCGGCTCGTCGCCGCTGCAGAGCAGGAGCCGGCGCGCCGAGACCTGACCCAGCAGCCGGTCCTCGGCGTCCACCACGTAGACGTAGAACAGGTGATGATCCAGCCGGCGCTCGCGGAGGATCTGCCGTGCGTCCTCCGCCGTGGCGTCCTGATGCACCGCGGTCCGGACCGCGTGCATGGCGTGGATCACGGGGCTGGAGAGGTCCGCGCTGGACACGCCGCGATGCTAGCGGGGGCTCCAGCGATACACTCGCCTCATGTCTTCGGGCGCCGACGCCTCCAAGGTGCGACTGCTGGTGCTGGACGCCGACGGCACCCTCACGGACGGCGGGATCCTGGTCGACGGGCACGGACTGGAGATGAAGCGCTTCAGCGTGCGGGACGGCTTCGCCGTCCGGTGCTGGCTGCGGAGCGGACGTGAAGTGGCCGTCATCACCGGGCGCGGGGAACTGGCGCTGCGTCACCGGCTCTCCGACCTGGGGGTGCGGCACCTGGTGACCGCCAGCGGCCCCAAGGGAGCGGTGATCCAGGAGCTGCTGGGACGCGTCGGCGTGCCCGCGGACCAGACGGCCGCCATGGGGGACGATCTGCCCGACCTGCCGATGCTGCACCGCGTGGGCTACCCCATGGCGGTGGGCGACGCGGTGGACGAGGTGAAGAAGGCCAGCGTCTGGACCGCTCGCGCGGCGGGTGGACACGGTGCCGTGCGTGAGGCCGTGGAGCATCTGCTTCGCGCCGCGGGCGAGTGGGCCGGCGTGGTGGAGGGATTCCGTTGAGCATGACCGGACGCGGGCCGTGGATCGCGGCCGGGCTGGCCGGCATGGCGGGGGCGCTGATCCTGGCGGTGGCGTCGTGGCTGGAGCCCACGGGAAGCGCACCCGAAGCCCCGAAGGCGAGGTCGGTGGACGTGGGCGAGGTGGCGGGTCCCGGCGCGCTGAGGCCCGACGAGGCGCGGACGGGCGGCAATCCGCTGGATGCGGGCGGCTTATCGCTGCAGCAGGGTGCGTGGGTGCAGGTGGCCGACGATTCTGGACGCCTCTCGCAGCAGTACAGCGCCTCGCGGATCGATCCGGAGCGCGATCGCTGGATGCGCATGCAGGAGCCGCGCGCGGTGATGTTTCCGGATGGGGGGCGCGTGGTCACCATGCGCGCGGAGAAGGGACGGCTGCGCGTGCCGCAGCGCGCCATCGAGAGCGGACGCCTGGACGGGCAGGTGGTGATCCGCATGTACAAGCCCCAGGGCGCCGCGGTGGTGGACACTGCGCGTGACCGGCCGGCGCTGGTGGTGGAGGCGGACGAGGCGCTCTTCGACAACCGTCTGGGCGAGATCCGCTGCGATCGACGCGTGAAGGTGGTCACCGACCAGCTTCGCTTCGAGGGCGAGGGGCTCACCATGCTGCTGACGCCCGACGGCCGCAACATCGAGCGTCTCACGGTGGAGAAGCCGCTGGCGCCCATCGAGATCGTGCGGCGGGTGGAACGCGGCGCCCCTGCGCTGAAGCCCTCGGGCGCGGTGGGTGGCCGCGGCCCGTCCGCACAGCCCGATGCGGACGCGGGGTGGGATCCGGCACCGTCGCAGGCCGCGTCAGGACCGCGCTTCTACCGACTCACCCTGGACCGTGAGGTGAGGGTTCTGCGTCAGGGTCCGGACGACCTCACCCGAATCGAGGGCGACCGGCTCACCGCCGTGTTCTCGCTGGAGAGCAACGCGATCGGCAGCAACCTGGCGGCGGCGCCGGCCAGCGTGGCGATGCCGGGCGCGTGGCCCCTGGCGCTGGCCAGCGGCGTCATGGCGGCTGGAGACGCGGGTGTGGAGCGCATCGAGATCCGCTACGCCGGACGCCTGACCATGGAAGTGGCCGGCGATCCATCCGACCGCCTCCGTCGCGCCGACGACGTCCGCGTGGACATTCAGGGCGCGCCCGCGCGACTGCAGGACCAGGGCAGCGGAGCGCGCATCGATTGCGGTCGGTTGCGTTACCTCACCGGAGACGAGTCGATGGAGATCGAAGGTCAGCCGGGGCGCCGCTTCGTGCTGGCCAGCCCACGACTGGACCTGGAGGCCGTGCGGTTCTCGCTGGACCGAGTGGCGGGACGCGGCGTGATCGAGGGCGCGGGCCGCATGCGGCTGGGTGGTGCGGACGGCGCCGCGGTGCAGGCGGCGGCCCAGATGCCGACGCAGGCGGTGGCCGCGGGTCAGGGGCAGGCGCCCGTCGCGGATCCCGTGTCAGGCGGCGCTCGAACGGTGCGGCTGCAGTGGACGCAGGGCGTGCAGCTGGCCTTCGAGCCTGGTTCGCAGGCGGCGCGCCTTCGGACGGCCGACTTCCGGGGCGCGGTGCAGGCCGACGCGGAGGAGGTGCGGTTGGCCGCGGAGCGGCTGGCGGTGGAGTGCGTGGGCAAGGGCTCGCGGGACGCGGTCACGCGGCTGCTGGCGGAGGGCGCGGCCAGCGCGGTGCGGCAGCCGGAGGGCAGCAGCCTTTCGGCGGATCGGCTGCAGCTGGATCTGGAGCCGCTGGACGATGGCGCTTCGCGACCTCGGAAGCTGGCGGCCGACGGTCGTGTGCAGGCTGCGGACAAGGACCAGCGACTCTGGACCGACGCCATGGAGTGCGTGTTCCGGGAGACGCCGGGTGCGGCCGCGTTGGCGGAGCGGGCGGATCTGGCCGACGTCCGCACCCGCGGATCCGTGCAGGCGCTGGTGAGCCGCGACGTGCGGGTCTGGGCCACGTCCATGGACGCCGACCCCGGCGCGAAGAAGGTGACGCTGAAGGGGCCGGATCTGGTGCTGGCGCGCGGCAACGTGCTGGCGGACGGATTCCCGGAGGTCCGGATGGACGAGACCAGCGGCGTGGGCACCGCGCCCGGCGCGGGTCGGTGTCGCGTCTTTGCGCAGTCCCTGACGGACGCCTCCGCCCAGCCACGTACGCGCCCCGAACCCACCGCGAGCCCCACCATGGTGGCCACCTGGGGCGACGGGCTGGCCTATCGAAGGGTGGACGAGCAGTCGAGCAACGTGCTGCTGTCGGGAGGCGTCAAGGCGAACGCCAGTCGCGGACCTCGGGAGCAGGACGACATGCAGGCGCGCGAGGTGGTGCTCACGCTGGCTGGCGTCGGCGCGGCCGCGGGCGCCGCCGGGGACACCGGTGCGCTGGCCGGCGTCCGCGCCATGGGCGACGTCACGCTGGAGAGCCGCGCGTGGGGCAAGGACGATCGCAGCGACGAGCCGCGGCTGCTGCGGCTGCAGGCGGAGGACGTCCGGCACGATCCGCGCACGGGCGAGGCCGAGGTACCGACCGCCGGCACGCTGCTGATCTTCGATCGGGACGACGAAGGATCCCGTCCGCAGGCACCGTCGCTCTTCGACGCGAGAGGCACCACGCGCTTCAAGTGGGGCAAGTCGCTGGCCATGCGACAGCAGGGCCCGGCGGATCGCTTCCGCATCGAACTGGACCAGGGCGTGGAACTGCTGCATGCCGGTCTTCGTCCGCAGGACACGCTCACCCTCACCTGCGATCGCCTGCAAGCCACCGTGCAGCGCGACGAGAAGGCCGCGGCTGGAGATCTTGGCGCGCCGGTCCGTCTGCTCCGGGTGGAGGCGCTGGGGCGCGTGTTTGTCCGGACCCCGGACGTGGACGTGGAGTGCGACACCTTCGACTACGACCTGCACACGCACATGGCCACCGTGGGCGCCCGGCCGGGTCGGCTGGTGACCGTGCTGCAGCGCGGCGCCAAGGGCCAGCCCATTCCGGTCAAGGCCGCGGGCGTGGTGTGGGACCTGGAGACGGGCCGGATGCAGATCCGCGACGCCGTGGGCACCGGGATGCGCTGATCTTCAGGAGATGCCGGCCAGCGCGGCGGAGATGCGCGAAGCCGCCGAAGCCGGCGCCGCATCGATGGCGCACGGCATGCCCATCCGTTCGCACAGCAGTCGCGAGGTGATCTGCGCCGAGAGGAAGATGACGGGCAGGCCGGAACCGGGGTGCGTGCCGCCGCCCACCATCCAGACGCCGTCCACGTCCTGCAGGCGGTGGTGCGGCCTGCGGTGCAGCATCTGCCCGAGCGAGTGGGCCAGGTTGAAGGTGGCCCCGAACTGGATGCCTTCGGCCTGCCAGTCGAGCGGCGTCACCTGCTTCTCCTCCACGATGCGTGCGCGGAGGTCGCGAAGCCCGAACACCTCCTCCATCTGGCGCAGCGCGCGCTCACGCATGGGGGCGGCCTGGGCGGGCCAGTCCACCTGATTCAGGCCGGGCTGCACGTTGGGCACGGGCACCAGCACGTACAGCGAGCTGCGGCCGCGCGGCGCCATGGAGGGATCCACGGGCGCGGGATTGCAGACGTACATGGACGGATCCTGGCTGAGCGTGCCGTGGCGGGCGATGTCGGCCAGGTTGTCCTCGTAGGAACGGCTGACGTAGATGGTGTGGTGAGGCAGGTCCACCTGGCCGTCCACGCCCAGATAGAGCATGTAGGTGCTGCAGCTGTAGCGGCTGTCCTGGATTCGGCGGTCGGTCCAGGCACGACGCAGGTGCGCCGGCACCAGCGTGCGGATCGCGGCGGGCGCGTCGGCGTTGAGCACCACGTGCCGGTGACGACGGAGCGAACCGCCCACGTTCACGCCCACCGCGCGGCGGCCCTCGAACTCCACCGACTCCACGGGCGAGCTCAGGTGGAAGCGCACGCCCAGCTCCTCGGCGATGGAGGCCATGGCCCGCATCAGCGCGTTGCAGCCGCCGGTCGGATGCCAGATGCCGTACTCGTACTCGATGAACGGCAGGATGCTGAAGAGCTCGGGGCACTCGTACGGGCTCATGCCCAGGTACTTGCTCTGGAAACTGAGCGAGAGACGCACCGAGGGATGCTGGAAGTAGCCGCGCAGGTGGTCGTACAGGCTCTGCCACGGACGAAGGTGGGGACCGGCGCGCAGCGCGTCCAAGGACGCCAGATCCATCACGCTTCGGATGGGTCGCCGAAGCAGCGGCGTCATGGCCGCAAGCTTGCGGCGGTTGTCCTGGATGAAGCGGAGGAACGCCGGGCCGTCCGACGGCTGGATGGCCGAGAGACGCCGAGCCATGAGCTGGAGGTCCTGGGTGGTGTCCAGCGTGATCGGATCACCCTGCGGCTGGCCCAGCAGCAGCCGGTACATGGGGTCCAGGCGGGTGAGCTCCACGTGGTCGGCCAGTCTTCGACCCGCCGCCGCCAGGATCTCGTCCAGCACGTAGGGCATCATGAAGAAGGTGGGCCCCACGTCGAAGTGGTGGTCCCCCAGCGAGAGTCGGCGCGTGCGCCCACCCACCACCGGGTGGCGCTCGTAGACGTCCACGCTGGCTCCGCTGGCGGCCAGAAGGATGGCCGAGGCAAGGCCGCCCGGTCCGGCGCCCACGATGGCCACGTCGGAGGCATGCCTGCTGGAACGTTCGGCGGCGATCATGCGGGCAGTTTCGCATACCTTCCGGCGACGGATTCGTCCATGAATCCGGAGGAACCCTTCAATCGAACCGGACCCCGCCATGACCCTTGCCGCCCAGCGACCTGCCCTTGGCGGCGAGCCGTCGTTCTGGGTGACGCCGCGGTGGCAACGCAGGCGTGCCTGGCTGCGGGCGTTCCGGAAGGCCGTCGCTTCGCACGCCATGGAGCTGTCACGGCTTGTGGCCGAGGAGGTGGGCAAGCCCGAGGGCGAGGCCTACGTCACGGAACTGCTGCCCCTGATCGCGGCCATCCGCTGGCATGAGCGGAACGCATGGCGGCTGCTTCGGACCAGGCCCTCGAGCGGTGGGCCTTGGTGGCTGCCTGGACGCCGGATCCGCTGCGGGCGCGCGCCGCTGGGGCGGGTGCTGATCGTGGCCACCTGGAACTATCCGGTGGGGCTGCTGGGGGTCCAGCTGGTGCAGGCGCTGGCCGCCGGAAATCATGTGACCGTGAAGCCGTCGGAGCGCACGCCTGAATCGCAGCGGCGGCTGGTGGGCTTGGCGGCCGCCTGCGGCGCGGCGGACTGGGTGGAACTGGCGGACGCGGCGCGCTCGGAGGGCGAGCGTCTGGTCCGAAGCGGCGGCTTCCAGAAGGTGATCTTCACCGGAGGCACGGGCACCGGACGGCGCGTGGCTTCCGATCTGGCGGAGCGCCTGACGCCCTCCGCGCTGGAACTCAGCGGCAGCGATTCCGCGCTGGTGCTGGCGGACGCGGATCCAGACCTGGCCGCGCGACGCATCTGGATGGCCGTCACCATGAACGCGGGACAGACCTGCATGGCGCCGCGGCGCGCGCTGGTGGACCGTGCGGTGTATCGCCGGTTCCTGGACGCGCTGTCTCCCATGGTGGCGGGCGCCGGACCGGTGCGGATGGTGGACTCCGCTGAAGCGGCGCGTTGCGTGGCTCTGGCGCAGTCCGCCATGCGTCAAGGCGGCCGAAGCCTGAGCGGCGTGGCCGAAGCGGCCAGCGACGGCTGGCTGCGACCGCTCGCGGTGGTGGACTGCCCGGCTGGAGCCGAGCTGGTCCAGGGCCAGCACTTTGGTCCGGTGCTGGCGGTGGTGCCGGTGGACGGCCTGAAGGAGGCGCTGCGGGTGCATCAAGGCGTTCGCCGACATCTCTCGGTCAGCGTCTACACGCGATCGGCCCGTCGCTGGAGTCGCGACGCCGAAGCGGTGGTCGCCCTGGGCGCCTCCGTGGTGACCTTCAACGAGAGCGTGGCGCCCACCGGCCATCCGGCCATGTCGATCGCGGGTGCGGGCGAAAGCGGCTGGGGCGCCACCCGAGGCGAAGCGGGGCTGGCGGAACTCACGCGTCCGGTGTCGGTGGCCGAGACGGCAGGGTGGATTCCTGACGCCACGCCCCCCGTGGGCGAGCAGCTGGACTGGGTGGATCGACTCACGCGATGGATCAACGGGTGCTTCGGGGGCCGCGCGGTGGCGCCCCGAAGTCGCACCACGGCAAGTCACTTGCGACCCGACGCCCGCGCGGCGGAGGGCAGGAGGCAGCACGGATGAGCGCGCACGCGATCGTGGTGGGCGGAGGTCTGGCGGGCCTTGCGGCGGCGGTGGAACTGCAGTCGGGCGGCATGCGCGTCACCGTGGTGGAGCGCAACGCCCATCTGGGCGGCAAGATGAACGTGCTGGAGGAGGCGGGCTTCCGCTTCGACATGGGGCCCACCATCCTCACGCTGCCGCAGGTGGTGCGAGGCATCCTTTCGCGCAGCGGCCGACGGCCGGAGGACTATCTCTCGCTGGTGCGCCTGGATCCGCAGTGGCGCTGTCTGTACGAGGACGGCACGCGCATCGACCTGCTGGAGGACACGGCACGCATGGCGGACGCCATGGAGCGGCAGTTCCCGGGGCGGGGCGCGGGCGACGGCTGGCGGCGCTTCGTGGAGTGGAGCCGGCGCATGTTCCGCCTGAGCGATCGCGTCTTCTTCTACAAGGACCTGGGCAGCGCCTTCGACCTGATGAAGCGGGCGCCCGAGCGCGACCCCAAGTTGCTGGCCGACGTGCTGGCCATGCGCATGCACAGCACGGTGGGCGCCACGGTCCACGGCTGGATCCGCGAGCCGCACCTTCGGCAGCTGAGCGAGCACTTCATGCAGTACGTGGGCTCCAGCCCGTTCCTGGCGCCCGCCATCCTGGGACTGATCGCCTCGGCGCAGGTGGATCACGGCTGCTGGTACGCCATGGGCGGCACGCGCATGGTGGCGCGGTCGCTGGAGCGGGTGCTGCGCGAGGAGGGGGCGGAACTGCTCACAGGCACCGGCGTGACGCGCATCCTGCAGCGGGACGGCGCGGCCGTGGGCGTGGAACTGGAGGACGGACGCCAGCTGCAGGCCGATCTGGTGGTGAGCAACTGCGACGTGCAGCGCACCTACCGCGATCTGCTGGGCGACGCCGCCAGCCGCCGCGAGCAGCTGGGCATCGCGGACCGCTACACGCCGGCGTGCAGTGGCGTGGTGCTCTATCTGGGTCTGGATCGCCAGTACGACCACCTGCTGCACCACAACTTCCTGTTCAGCGGCGACTCCGTGGCGGAGTTCGACGACATCTACGCCAAGGGCGTCCCCGCACGCGATCCCACCATCTACCTGTGCGTGCCCAGCCGCACCGATCCGTCGCAGGCGCCCAAGGGTGGCGAGGCGTTCTACGCCCTGATCCACACGCCGTACCTGCGCGACGGTCAGCGCTGGGAGGGCCCCGGAGGTCTGCTGGAGCAGTATCGCCCGGTCCTCATGGAGAAGCTCAAGCGGTTCGGCATGCCGGATCTGGAGCAGCGCATCGTGGTGGAGCGGCACCTGCTTCCCTCGGGCATCGAGCGGCTCTACAACGCCGAAGGCGGTGCCATCTACGGGTTGGCCAGTCATGGACGCCTGCACGGAGGCTTCAAGCCTCGCAACCGAAGCCGCGTGCTTCGCAACCTGTACCTGGCGGGCGGCAGCGCCAACCCCGGACCCGGCGTGCCCATGGTGCTCATGAGCGGCGTCACCGCCGCGCAGTCGGCGCTGACGGACCAGGGACGGCCCGTGTCCGGCCGCTCTCCCGGAAGCAGGGAGCCCGCGTGGGCGGCGGCCACGGCGTGATCGACCCGGACCGCTGGAGCCCGCGATTTGCGGCGTTCTTCGGCTGGTACGCGGAGCGGCTGTTCCGCGGGCGATTCCACGCCGTCCGGCTGGCGCCCGGCTCCGCCGACGTGCTGCGTGAGGTGGCGGCGCACGCCGGTCCGGCGCTGGTGGCGCTGAACCACGTGTCGTGGTGGGACCCCATGGTGGCGGTGCTGCTCTGGAGGAAGTTCTTCCCGCAGCGCTCCAATCTCTCGCCCATGGAGGCCACGCAGCTGCGGCGTTTCGGCTTCATGCGACGCCTGGGCATCTTCGGCATCGATCCGGACAACCCCGACTCGCTGCGCGCCATGGGTGCGCACGTCTCGCGGCGCCTGGCGGAGCTTCCAAGACCGGTGGTGATCCTCACGCCGCAGGGGAAGTTTGTGGACGCGCGCCTTCCGGTGGAGCCGCGGCCCGGCGCGGCGGCCCTGCTGGCCGCGCACACGGGCATGCGGGCGTGGAGCGTGGCGCTGGAATACGGCTTCTGGTGCGACGCCAAGCCCGAGGTGTTCGTGCGTGCGGTGCGGGTGCCGACGCCGGAGGACGCGCGTGTGACCGGGTGGCAGCGTGCGCTGCGCGACGCCATGCAGGCCAACCAGGAGGCCCTGGCGGCGCTGGTCTCCGCGCGGCAGGAGGCGTCGTTCCAGGTGCTGGTGGGAGCCAAGGCGGCGCGTGTGCATCCGGTCTACGACGCGTGGCTGGGCGCCAGCGGCCGAGGCCGCGGCATCGACCTCTCCGCACGGGAGCGCGCGTGAGCGTGGCGGCGGCGGTGGCGTGGTGCGCGCTGGCCGCTGCGGGCCTGCCGCTGCTGATGGTGCTGGTCAACCTGGGGCGGTACCGGCGCGCGCTGCCGCCGGAGGCGGCGCTGGGGCAGGACGATCGAGTGGACGTCTGCATTCCGGCCCGGAACGAGGCCGCCAACATCGAGGCGTGCGTGCGCTCCGTGCTGGCGCAGCGAGGCGCGTGCGTGCGTGCGCTGGCGTACGACGATCAGAGCGACGACGGCACCGGCCAGATCCTGGCGCGCCTGGTGGCGGAGGGTGCCGCGGTGGCTGCGGTGGCCACGCAGCCGCTGCCCGCAGGCTGGAACGGCAAGCAGTGGGGCTGCGAGCGCATGGGGCAGGCCAGTGACGCTATCTGGCTGCTCTTCACCGACGCCGACGTGCGACTGGAGCCGGACGCGGTGGCCGCCGCGGTGGCCTTCGCCCGCGGATCCGGAAGCGACCTGGTCAGCACCGTGCCGCTGGAGCGCTGCGGCACGCTGGGCGAGGCGCTGCTGGTGCCGCTGATCCACTTCATGCTGCTGGGCTACCTGCCCATGGGTCTGATGCGTCGTGACGCGCGACCGTCGCTGGGCGCAGGATGCGGGCAGTTCCTGCTGGTGCGGCGCCAGGCCTGGCTCCGTGCGGGCGGCCATGCCACGTTCCGCGACAGCATGCACGACGGCATCCGCCTGCCGCGCGCCATCCGTGCCTCCGGAGGCCGGACGGATCTCTTCGACGGCACGGACCTGGTCTGGTGCCGCATGTACCGCGGATTGGGCCAATGCTGGCGAGGCTTCGCGAAGAACGCCTACGAGGGCCTGGGCTCGCCCGCCGTCCTGGTGTTCTTCTCGGTGCTCCATCTGCTCGGGCACGTGGCGCCGTGGGCGGTGCTGGGGGCGGTGGTGATGGGCGCGCCGCTGGACGCGCACCTGGTGGCGCCTGCCGGCCTTGCAGCCACCGCAGGGTTGACGACGCGGCTCCTGCTGGCCATCCGATTCCGGCAGCCGCTGGCGGGCGCGCTGCTGCACCCCGTGGGCATGCTGCTCATGACCGCCATCCAGTGGCGCAGCCTGTGGCTGGCGCGCACCGGACGCCGGGCGTGGCGCGGGCGCGTGGCCGGGGCGTGATCCGTCAGGCTGGCGCGGAGGCCGCGGGCGCGGCGGGGGCCTGGGCCCGCTGGTCCGGTCGTGCCGTCTGGATGAGCACCATCTCGCGATAGGGGCCGCCACCCTCCATCAGCTGGTCGTGCGAACCCTGCTGCTCCACGCGGCCGCCTTTCAGCACCACGATGCGGTCGGCGTGACGGATGGTGGACAGCCGGTGCGCGATCACGAAGGAGGTGCGGTTGCGCATGAGGTTGGCCAGTCCCTGCTGGATGGCGCGTTCGCTCTCCACGTCCAGATTGCTGGTGGCCTCGTCCAGGATGAGCACCTTGGGATCGGCCAGCACCGCGCGGGCGATGGCCAGTCGCTGGCGCTGTCCGCCGCTCAGGCGCACGCCGCGCTCGCCGATGCGCGTGTCGTAGCCCTGCGGCAGCGCGGCGATGAACTCGTGCGCGCAGGCCGTGTGCGCGGCGGCCTCCACGCGTTCCCGGGAGGCGTCACGGTCGGCGTAGGCGATGTTCTCGGCGATGGTGCCGTCGAAGAGGAAGACGTCCTGTTCCACCACGCCCAGCAGGCGTCGCCAGCTGGTGAGGCGGATGTCCCGAAGATCCACGCCGTCCACCGTGATCCGGCCGCCGGTGGGATCGAAGAAGCGCGCGATCAGGTTGGAGAGCGTGGTCTTGCCGGCCCCGCTGGCGCCCACGAAGGCCACCATCTCGCCCGCCCGCGCGTGGAAGCTGACGCCGTCCAGCACGGGCGCTGCGGATCCGGGGTACGCGAAGGACACCGACTCCAGGGCGATGTCGCCGTGCACGGCCGCGCGCTCCAACGTGCGCGCGCCGGGCCGATCGGGCAGCTCCCGGGGTTCCGCCAGCAGGTCCAGCGTGCGGTCGTAGCCGGCCAGGTTGGTCTGGAAGTTGGTGGCGCTGCTGGCGAGCGCCTCCATGGGTCCCAGCAGCATCACCAGGTAGGTGCTGAAGAGCACCAGGTCGCCCGTGCTCAGCGCGCCAGCGATCACCTGCCGCCCGCCGTACCAGAGCAGCAGCGCGCTGCCGGCCGGCACGAAGAACGCCCACGCCAGCTCGATGCCGCGGCTCCACCACCAGGTGAGGATCTCCTGCCGCGCCATGAGGTGGCTGCCGGTGCCGAAGCGTCCGCGCTCGCTGCTCTCGCGGGCGAAGGCGCGCACCACCCGCATGCCGGCGAAGGTCTCGGTGGCCTGCGCATCCACCTCGCTGCGCTGCTGCCGGATGTCACGGTACAGCGGACGGATGCGCCCGATCCATGTGCGGTGGCTGAACCACACCAGCGGCAGGAGCAGCAGCGCGCCCAGCAGCAGCCGCCAGTCGGTGCACGCCAGCACCGTGAGGATGCCCGCCAGCTGCACCACGGCGCGGAACGGGTTGTAGATCATGCTGAAGACCAGCTCGGCCACGCCGCCCGCGTCCTCGCGCAGCATGCTGGTGAGGCCGCCGGACTTCAGCTGCCAGACGCGCCCCAGCGGCAGTCGCACGGCATGCTGGAACGCCCGGCGCCGCAGGGAGACCTGCAGCAGCTTGGTCACGCGCGTGGCCTGCCAGCGGCCCAGCAGGTGCACCACCGTGCCCACGCCGGCCATGGCCACCACACCCGCCGCCACCCATGCCAGCAGCGACTCCCGGGAGAGGTCCGCCGCCGAGGGGAAGAGCCGCAGCAGGGCCGTGGGTAGGGGCCGGCGGTCGAAGACGCAGTCGATGGCGATCTTGGTGGCGGCGGGTGGCACCAGCGTGAGGCCGGTGCCCACCGCCAGCGTGCCCAACGCCACGGTCATGGCGCCGCGGTAGGCGCGGAGCTCGCCCAGGAAGGCCTTGAAGAGATCCCAGAAGCCCCGCTGGCGCCTGAGGCTGCGCTCCGTGCCGTGGAAGCTGACCACCGTGCGCGCGCCGCGTTCGGCGCGCTTGCGGCGCTGTTCGGCGCGATACGCCTCGTAGCGCGAGCGGCTGCTGGGTGTGGGCATCGCGCGATGGTAGCCGTGGGGGCTTGGCCTCACCGTACACTGGCGAGATGACGATCGCGCGAATCCTTGCGGTGTGCGCCCTGTCCGCTCCCCTGGCGCTGTTCCAGGTCTCGCGGGCTCAGGCCCCCAAGCAGCCCACGCCGGCGGAGCAGCCCAGCACCTACACGGGCCCCGCGTCACCGCCCATCGGAAGCGCGAAGGCTCCGAAGAAGGGCAAGGACTGCGTGCGGCTGGGCGCCTTCAACGTGGAGAACCTCTTCGACGACAAGGACGACCCGACGCTGTCCGGCGAGTACGACGACATCAAGATGACCACCGATCCGACGCGGCTGGCCAACCTGGCCGCCGCCATCCGCACGCTGGACGCGGACGTGCTGGCGCTGGAGGAAGTGGAGAGCGAGGACTGCCTGCGCTGGTTCCGCGACACCTTCCTCAAGGATCTGGGATACCAGTACCTGGCCAGTCGCGACGTGGGCTACTACCGCGGCGTGGAGCAGGGGGTGCTGAGCCGGTTTCCCATCGAGGACGTGAAGACGTATCCCGACGTGAAGCTGGCGGACGCGGCCGCTCGCCTTCCCAAGGATCCGGCCGAGCGCAAGAAGCAGAAGTGGGCGGAGAAGGGCGATCTCACCAAGGGGTTCCAGCGGAGTCCGCTGCACGTGCGTGTGCGCCTGCCGGACGGCAGCGCGCTGGAACTGTTCGTGCTGCACCTGAAGTCCGGTCCCAAGAAGGAGTTCGCCCATCAGCGCGAGATGGAGGCGCTGAGCGTGGTGAACCTGTTGGATGCCGTCCGGTCCGCGGACAAGGGCGCTCAGATCGCGGTGGTGGGCGACTTCAACGCGGGCCCCACCGACATGGCGGCGAAGGCGTTGCGTGAGAAGTCACTGGGCGGCCTGATCAGCGCGTACGAGCTGCGTTCCGGTGCGGGGCGGGGCTCGAAGGACGAGGACGACGACGGTGACGACGAGGGCGGTGCGGCCACCAAGGGCGATCGCCGAGCGTACCTCACCCACTCGTTCGTGCTGCCGGACAAGCCTGGCAAGCCGATCGAACGGACCATCGACTACATCCTGCTTTCCCCAGGTCTCTTCAAGAAGGGCGCCAAGGGCTCGTTCTTCGTGCTGAGCGTGCCCAAGGCCCTGAACCCCGGCGCCGACAAGCCCGCGGGTTACGCCAGCGACCACAATCCGCTGGCGGTGGACCTGAAGATTCCCGCCAAGGCACCGAAGTCCGAAGGGAAGGCGCCGGCGGGCCAGTGAGGCCGCCGCTCAGACGCGATCGCCGCGGGCCTCCAGCAGTCGGATCGCCTCGTTCACGTCCTTGTCGCCTCGGCCGGAGACGTTGATCACCACGGTCTGATCGCGCTTCATGCGGCGCGCGATCCGCACCGCGGCGTGCACCGCGTGGGCGGTCTCGAGCGCCGGGATGATGCCCTCGTGCTCGGCGAGCAGGCGGAAGGCGTCCAGCGCCTCGTCGTCGGTGGTGGAGGTGTACTCCACGCGGCCGGCGTCCTTCCAGAAGCTGTGCTCCGGGCCCACGCCCGGGTAGTCCAGGCCGGCGCTGCAGCTGTGCACGTCCGCGGTCTGGCCGGCGGGGTCCTGCAGCACGTAACTGAGCGAGCCGTGCAGCACGCCCGGACTGCCGAAGGAGAGCGGTGCCGCATGCTGGCCAGGGGCGCTGCCGCGTCCGCCGGCCTCCACACCCACCAGCCGCACGGCCGCGTCGCCCACGAACGGGAAGAAGATGCCCGCGGCGTTGCTGCCGCCGCCCACGCACGCCACCACCGCATCCGGCAGACGGCCCAGCCGCTCCAGGCTCTGCGCGCGGCACTCGCGTCCGATCACGCTCTGGAAGTCGCGCACCATCATGGGGAAGGGGTGCGGGCCCACCACGCTTCCGATGATGTAGTGCGTGTCGGCCACGCTGCCCATCCAGTCGCGCATGGCCTCGTTGGTGGCGTCCTTCAGGGTGCGGCTGCCGGTCTCGACCGCGTTCACCTTCGCGCCGAGCAGGCGCATGCGGAAGACGTTCAGCGCCTGACGGCGGACATCCTCGGCGCCCATGTAGACCTCGCACTGCAGGCCCAGGCGCGCGCACGCCGTGGCGGTGGCCACGCCGTGCTGGCCGGCGCCGGTCTCGGCGATGATGCGGGTCTTGCCCAGGCGCTTCGCCAGCAGCGCCTGGCCGATGGTGTTGTTGATCTTGTGGGCGCCGGTGTGCGCCAGGTCCTCGCGCTTCAGCCAGATCTGCGCGCCGCCCGCATGCGCGGTGAGGCGCTCCGCCTTGGCGAAGGGAGTCGCGCGGCCCACGAAGTCGCGCAGCAGCGCCTCCACCTGGTGTAGAAAGGACGCGTCATGGCGGGCCTGGCCGTACGCCGCGTCCAACTGCTCGAGGGCGGCGAGGAGCGTCTCGGGAACGTATCGGCCGCCGAACCGTCCGAATCGGCCGTGGGCGTCGGGCACCTGCTGCAGCGAGGTCATCGACGGATCGTAGCCGTCCGGGACCGCCCGGTCAGGCGGCGGCGGGCGGCGTGGCGGTGGGTGCGGCACGCCGTCGCATGCGTCTCATGACGGCGCCCACGGGGCCGCTCAGAGCGTACGCCACGAAGCAGGCCGCCAGCGCGAACTGGAACCACCAGACGGCCATCACCACGGGGATGACGATCCGAACCAGCGACTGGAAGTTCTTGCGTCCCGCCACCCAGCGGTTGATCAGGTGCGGGTAACGCATGGTGCTGACCATGTCCAGCGCCGCCATGAGCGTGACCAGTGGGATGAGCAGGCTGCCGGTCTTCTCGAAGGACGGCGGGAACTCGCCGTGGAAGCGCTTCACCAGCAGATTCTGGTGCAGCAGGATCAGGCTTGCCACGCAACCGGCGGCGCCTGGTGACGGCAGGCCACGGAACCAGCGGTGATCCTCCGCGTCGGTGGACGGCGTCTCCACGTTGAACCGGGCCAGCCGGAGCGCGGTGCAGCAGACGTACGTGGCGCCGATGGTCCAGGTGATGCGGGTGTACAGATTGTCCGCGTCCGGTCCCAGTACCCCGGTGTAGTGCTCCGGTCCGTAGTAGTGGCTCACCAGCCGCAGCATCATGTACGCCGGCGCCACGCCGAAGGCCACCATGTCGGCCAGCGAGTCCAGCTGCGCACCAAGGTCGCTGGCGCTCCGGGTGAGTCGTGCCACGCTGCCGTCCAGGGCGTCCAGGAACATGCCCGCGAAGACCAGGCATCCTGCCACGGTGAGCGTGCTCCAGCCGAAGATCTCGCTCTCGGCCACCGGAAGCGCCGCATAGTGGATGGCCGCAAAGCCGCACAGCAGGTTGCCCAGCGTCATCAGCGCGGGGATCACCGCCAAGGCGGGGATGCGGCGACCTTCGCGCGATCGGCGTCGGAATCGGAATCGTCGGCGGTGTTCGGTGAGCGGAGCGTTCATGGATCCGGACGCGCGTCCTTGGAGTGCGTAGTGTCCGCGATCGGGGCTCCGGAGTCCACCGACAGCGGCGCCGGGCGCATGGAGGGCGGCAGCTGCGCGGAGATGGCGATGGCCGTGGCGTATCCCCGGCCCAGGCCTTCGGGCAGCGCGTGGGGAGGTTCGCCAAGCAGCAGCATTCCCGCGGTGGGCGGAAGGTCCGCGCTGGTGGCGGGCCCCTTGCCGGTGGGCACGGGCGGGCACGGCAGCAGCAGCAGGGTCTCGCCCTCCTCCAGGCGGCACTCGATCCGCGTGTCCACCAGCGGCGTGCCGGTGGGGGGCGCGCCGGCCATGGCGGAGAGCGGAGCCTCGGCGCTGGCCAGGTGCGCGATGGTCTCCACGTGCGCACTGCCTGCCCCGGCGTCGGGAACCAGCCAGCTTCGGACGCTCAGGCGGAGCGCATGGCCCTCCAGTGCGCGCTGTCCGAATCCGCTTCCCACGGTCAGCCGTTCACCGGGTCCCAGATCACGACGCGCCAGCTGCACCCAGGTGGGGGACTGTCCCACCGGCAGGCGGTAGACCTCGGTGAGCGTTCCCAGTCGCTTTCGAACCTGCTCCAGGTCCGCCGTCCGCACGATGGCCGCCTGGATCCCCTGCTGTGCCAGGCGCGCGCGCTGGTCGGCCCCCGGCCAGGGACGCGTGCTGAAGGAGGCGGCCACCGCCTCGATCCGCGGCGCGTCCGCCGCGAACGAGTAGCGCAGGCACTCGACGCCGTCGTTGGTGCCCGACGGACCCAGCGACGACGCGCCCGCAGGGCCCGCGGCCGGCGGCGCGCAGGCCGCGAGCGTCGCCGTGATCCCAAGCACGGGGCCCCACGCGCGCCTCATGCGTCGGGGAAGCCGTTGATGCGGTCGATCATGCGCCGGAGCATCCCGAAGCCGCGCTTGGCGAAGTGGAACCGCAGCCGCGGCAGCGACGCGTGATCCTCCTCGCTCTCGTGGGCGCCCGTCTGATGCATGTGACCGCTCTTGATCAGCGGCCGGAACTCCTCGTCCAGCTGCTTCACCTGCTCGTCCAGAAGGGGCCGCTTCAGCCGGATGACCAGGTGGTCGTCCACGTAGCGGCTGCTGTGGTAGCGGTGGTAGAAGCGCAGGATGCGCGACACGGCGTCGGCGGGGCTGGACGCGATCTCGAAGAGACCGGGATCCTCCTTGCTGATCCAGCCCTGCGACAGCAGGTTCTCCACCACGCCGAACTCCCATCGCTTCCAGTAGCCCAGCGGCTGGCCGTCCGCGCCGGAGCCCTCCACCAGCACGATGGGCACGATGGGGCTCTTGCCCGTCTGCACCAGCGTGAGCACCTCGAAGATCTCGTCCATGGTGCCGAAGCCGCCGGGGAACACCGCCACGGCGTCCGAGTGGCTCACGAACATGAGCTTGCGCGTGAAGAAGTAGCGGAAGCTGAGCAGCT
>CAZKHO010000016.1:0-26824 GCA_964552505.1 uncultured Bifidobacterium sp.
TCGTGCAGGTGCCGCGACGACTGGGCCTGACGGCCACGCAGTTCGTGGAGAAGGCCATCGAACGCCGCGTGCTGGTGATCCCGGGCGGCGTGTTCAGTCAGCGCGACACGCACTTCCGTCTCAGCTTCGCCACCAATCCGGCGAAACTGGAGGAAGGACTGGCGATCCTGCGCGAACTGATGGAAGGTTGAGCGGAACCTGCACACGCGTCCGCGCGAGGTGCCGCGGTGCCGCTCGTCCGCTCCGCGGCCCGCGCCGTGTGCATCCTCCGAGCCGTCACTCGCCCGGAATGTGCACGAAGGTTCCGCTCCAGGGGCTGCTGGCGGATCCCAGCAGTTTGCGCGGGATGCGGCCGGCGCGCGCGCCCAGCCAGCCGGCGTCGCAGGCCATCCGCATGGCGTGGGCCATCCGGATGGGATCGGCGGCGTGGGCGATGCCGGTGTTGAGCAGCACGCCGTCGGCGCCCAGCTCCATGGCGATGGTCACGTCGCTGGGCGTGCCCACGCCCGCGTCCACGATGACCGGGTAGTCGGCGCGGCCGCCGTGTTCGGGACCCTTCAGCACCTGCAGCAGCACGGCCAGGGCCTCCGGGTTGGAGACGCCGCGGCCGCTGCCGATGGGACTGCCGGCCGGCATCACGCTGGTGGCGCCGGCGTCGCGCAGTCGCTGCGCCAGGATGGCGTCGTCGCTGGAATAGACCAGCACCTCGAAGCCGTCCTTCACCAGCTCGCGCGTGGCCTCCAGCGTGCCCACCGGGTCGGGCAGCAGCGTGGTCTTGTCGCCCAGCACCTCCAGCTTGACCCAGCGCCAGCCCGCGTTGCCCAGCTGCTCCAGCAGGTCGCGTCCCAGCCGGGCCACGCGGACGGCGTCCTCGGCGGTGAAGCAGCCGGCGGTGTTGGGAAGCACGGTCACGCGGTCCAGCGGCAACGCGTCCAGCAGGGAGCGGCCCTGCGCGTCGAAGAGTCGCTCACGACGCACCGCCACGGTGACGGCGTCGGCCCCGCTGGCCTCCACGGCCGCACGGGTCTGATCCAGATCGCGGTACTTGCCGGTGCCCACCACCAGCCGGGATCGGAGCGTGAACGATCCCACCCGCAGAGGCGGGATGGCGGCGGTTCCGGTGGCCGGGGTGAAGGTGGTGGCGGCGGTCATGGGTCAGCCTCCGCCCACCAGCGTGACCACTTCCACGCGATCGCCTTCGTGCAACGGATGCTGGGCGTGCTTGTGGTGGGGCACCAGCTCCAGGTTCACCTCCACCGCGCACGGGACGCCTTCGCGGCCCACCTGCCGGAGCAGGTCGCGGACCGTGCTGGCGGGGGCCACCTCGTGGGCCGTGCCGTTCAACTGCACCTTCATGCGACGGATCCTAGCGCGGCCGGATGCCGGCGCCTCCTACCATCCGGCCATGCGTCGCGCCGCCCTGTTCCTGCTGCTTGTCGCGCTGGCGGCCTGCCGGAAGTCCGGCCCCGACACCTCCACGCCCGAGGCCACGCTGGACGCCGCCGTGGCCATGGTGCAGGAGGGCCGGGTGCGGCAGCTGCCGGACCTGATCGAGATTCCTGCGCGGGACGTGACCTTTGACGACGGCGTGACGGAAGCCAGCGCCATCGCGGAAGTGAAGGCCAAGGCCGGCGCCATGCTGGAGCGTCTGGTGAAGGTGGCGGATCGCCTGCGGCAGCGGTTCCCCAAGGAGGTGGCCAAGGAGGTGAAGGCCGCATCCAAGAAGACCTCCACCGGCGCACGTGAGCAGCTGGTGGCGGCGCTGGGAGATCCCGGCGCGTGGATCCAGGCGCAGCGGCCTCGATTGAAGGCCACCGATCTGGGCGACGGCACGGCGGCACTCACCTTCGACGGCCAGCCGGCGCTGGCGGGCGCGCTCTCGCTGTGCAGCACGGACGCCGGATGGCGCTTCCGCGTGCCCGTGGAACTGCTCCGCGACAGTCCGTACTGGCCCGACACGCGGCACGAGTGGAGCGTGATCGCCAGCATGATGCTGGCGGTGGAGCACGCCATCGAGGACTTCCAGCGCGACGTGGACGGCGGGAAGATCACCAGTCTGGACATGGCCAGTTCGCGCGTGGGCCGTCTGGTGGGCGAGAGCGTGGCGGTGCAGTCGATCATCTACGCCATGATGAAGCGGCCGGAGACCGAAGGCGCCAAGGAGGCCCCCCAGGCCGCGCCCTCCGGGGCGTCGGGTGCAACGCCCGGGTCGTGAGCGTTCGGGTGGCGGTCAGCGCAGGAACAGCACGGTGATCAGGGCGAAAACGGGCAGCAGGAACACGGCCGCCCACGCGATGTAGCCGCCGAAGCCGGGCATGCGCACGCCTTCGCGTGCCGCGATGGCCCGCACCATCAGGTTGGGTCCGTTGCCGATGTAGGTCATGGCCCCCATGAACACCGCACCCAGCGAGACGCCCGCCAGCAGGTCCTGACGCACCCAGCCCTCGCCCGTGAGCGTGACCAGTCCGGGGCCTTCGGCCTGCGGCGTCACCCCGCGCGCCACTTCCAGGAACACCAGATAGGTGGGAGCGTTGTCCAGCACGCTCGACAGCGTTCCGGTGCCCCAGAACAGCTTCCACGGCGCTTCCAGTCCCAGCGCCGCGCCCTTGGCGCCAAGCACCGCCAGAGGCACCTGCATGGCCAGGAAGATCCCCGCGAACAGGGCGGCAACCTCGCCCATGGGCGCCAGGGAGAAGCCGTGATGCACGCGCGACTTCCACGGTTCGAACGCCACGCTCAGTCCGGCCAGCAGCAGGAGCAGCACCTCGCGCGACAGCGGCGGGAAGGTGAGGCCCGTGCCCGGGACGACCGCGCCCGGCTGCACCGTGGCCACCACCACCACCGCCGCCACCAGCAACGCCACGCTGGGCCAGCCATGCACGCGGACCGCCCCATGCGGCGCGCCCACGGCGCCCGGCGGCTCGCGTCGCTGCAGCCACGCGTCCATGCCCGCGTAGATGGTCAGCAGCAGCGCAACGGCCACCAGCCACTCCTGCCAGAGCGAGAGCGTCCAGAGGAAGGGAACGCCGCGAAGGAATCCCAGGAACAGCGGCGGATCGCCGATGGGGAGCAGGCAGCCGCCCACGTTGCTCACCAGGAAGATGAAGAACACCGCCGTGTGCACCCGGTGCGTGCGGTGGTCGTTGGAGCGCAGCAGCGGCCGGATGAGCAGCATGCTGGCGCCGGTGGTGCCCAGGATGTTGGCCAGCACCGCGCCAAGCGCAAGCATCAGGGTGTTGGAGCGCGTGGTGGCCGGGAGTCGTCCTTCCAGCCGGACGCCGCCCGCGATCACGTACAGCGAGAAGAGCAGCACGATGAACGGCACGTACTCCGCGGCGCCGTGCACGGCGGCCTGCAGCGCGGTGTCCGAACCCAGCCGGGCCGCCAGCCAGCCCAGCGCCGTCAGGCCCAGCAGGGCGCTGAGCGCCAACTTGGCCGCGTTCATCTCCCACCATGCCTCGGTGGCGTGCAGCAGCGGCAGCACGGCCATGGCTCCAAGCAGCAGCGCGAAGGGCACGCAGCCCACCCACCAGCCCTGGAGTTCCGCGATGGCGCCGTGATCCCCGTGCGAAGGGTGGAAGAGTCCGCGGAGTGCGGCCAGTGCCGCCACCGCCGCCAGCGACCATGCCGCCACGCGCGTCAGGCGACGCAGGCTTCCCGAGGGGTGTTCCGAGGCGCGCATGCCGCGGTTGTATCCCATCGAACGGCGTTGCGCGCGACGATCGGCACCGCTACCGTCCGGACATGCGCCTTTCACGATTCCACGCCCTGATGCTGACGCTGGCGTGCGGGGCGTGGTGCGCCCCCTGCGTGGCGCAGCAGCCCTGGGTGTTCGACCGGAGCGTGGACGGGGTGGCCGATCCGGTGGAGGTGGGATTCGACGCGGAAGGCCGACTGCTGATCGCGGCCGGTCGCGAGGGTCTGCTCCGCGTGGCCGCCGACGGCTCCCGCGAGACGCTGGCGCCCGGGCGGGTGGATCGCATACCGCGGCCGGCGCCCACCAACGGCGATCCCGCCCCCACGGTGGTGAACGCGGACCCGGTTCGTCATCGCGTGGGCGTCCGCGGCCCCGGTGGCGCCTCCATGGTGGACGGCGCCGCGTGGCCGTGCGGCAGGCTTCGCGCGCCGGAGGCGGCGGCGCTGGCTCCAGACGGTTCGCTGTGGATCGCGGACACCGGGAACGCCCGGGTGGTGCGCGTGGATCCCACGGGAGCCGCGGTGGCCTTCGGCGAACGCGGCTTCTTTCCGGGGCAGTTCGTGGCGCCGTCGGGCGTGGCCTTCGACACGGACGGCCCGCTGGTCAGCGACCGGCTCAACCATCGCATCACGCGCCTGAACTGGGACGGCTCGCTCCGGGACATCGTGGGCCTTCACGCGTTCCGCCCGCGCGAGGGGCAGGGGCGCATCCACTATCCCACCTCCATCGCGCTGGACGCCTCGCGCGGCCATCTGGCGGTGGCGGAACCGTTCGAGCGGCGCGTGCAGATCTTCCGACTTCGCCGCGCGGACGAGCCGGTGAAGCCCACGCCGCCCATGCCCAGCAAGGAGGGCGTGAGCAGCCACTTCGGGACGGACTGCTCGGTGGGCCGCGACGTGGTGGCGGCCTGGGAGCCCGAGAGCGGCTGCGTGGTGCTCTGGGACACCCGCCTGGATCCGCCGGTGCACGTCAGCACCTTCGGCGGCACGGGCGAACGGCCGGGTCACTTCCTGTCGCCCGCCGCCGTGCAGGTGGAGTCGGACGACCGCGCCGTCTGGGTGCTGGACGCGCTGGGGGATCGTCTGGAGCGATGGGAGCTGCAGCGCGACCTCAAGGATCCGGTCCAGTTCGACGTGTTCATGCCACGGCTCTCCGCCGGCGTGTCGCTGGGCGTGGCGCGTCAGGAGGCGGGCGTTCCGGAGGTGGCCGCGTGCGACCTGCTGTGGCGCGACGGCCGGTTGGGCGTGGCCTTCGTGGACGGTTCCGTGGCGTGGACGGACGCGGCGCTGGGCCGCTTCCGCGCCGATGGCCGCACGGCGCGTCCGCGCAACGACGGTGGTGCGCTGCGGGCGGCCACGGTGGACGCCAAGGGACGACTGGCGCTGCTCTGGCCCAACGGGATCGAGATTCGGGGTGACGGAGCGCCCGAATTCCTTCCGCTGAAGCAGGTGGCCAAGGATCCGCGCGGGGTGGCGGCGCTTGACGGCGGGTTCGCCGTGGCGGACGGCGACGGCGACGCGATCCGGCGCGTGGACCTGCGCGGAGCGGCCCAGCCGGCGTTGGTGGCCGCGCGCGAGGGCCCGGACCGGTTCGACGGCGTCAAGGCGGCGGAGCACGGCGCGTTCTGGCTGCCGGCACGCATGTCGGTGGCGCCGGATGGATCGCTCTTCGTGGTGGACTACGGCAACCACCGCCTGCAGCGCTTCGCCAAGGACGGTGGCTGGGCCAGCACCTTCACGCTCAGCAAGAGCCGCGCCCGGAACGCGTCGCAGCCCACGCCTGCGCCCAGCGATCAGGACGTGGCCCGGGAGCAGTCGCGCGTGGACGCGGGGCGTGCCCTAGCTCGCGCCGGCACCGGCACCATGGAGCTGCCGGGCGGCGCGGTGGTGTCGTGGAAGGCGCCGTCGCCCATCCCGCGGGCCGAGCCGTTTGCGCTGGAGGTGAAGGTGAACGACGCCGGGGGCAAGCCGGTGGACGGACTGGTGCTGCAGGTGGACTGCACCATGCCGCATCACGGCCATGGCATGAACGTGCGCCCGGTGGTGCGCGGCACGGGTCCCGGTGCGTGGGTGGCCGAACCGCTGCTGCTGCACATGCCCGGTCGCTGGGAACTGTCGCTGGACTTCACCGGTCCGGATGGTCGTGTGCGTCGGGCGCAGTGCCGTCTGGAGGTGGAATGAGGCTGGTGGTGGCGCTGCTGGCGCTGATGTGCACGGCGGGCGGGGACGAACAGCCCACGCAGGTGCAGCGCCGGCGCCTGCTGTCGCTGGGTCCGATGCCTGCGGCACCGGTGGATCCCACCAATCGTTGGAGCGCGGACGCGGCCGCCGCCGAGCTGGGACGCTGGCTCTTCCACGAGCCGCGCCTCTCCCGCAACGGACAGGTGAGCTGCGCGTCGTGCCATGCGCCCGACCGCGGCTTTGCGGATGGTCGTCCGCTGGCCGTGGGTCTTTCGCAGGGATCGCGCCACACGCAGTCGCTGCTGGACGCGGCGCACCAGCGCTGGCTCACCTGGGACGGTCGCGCGGACTCGCTGTGGAGCCAGGCGCTGCATCCGTTCCAGGATGCGCGCGAGATGGGGCTCTCCCGTGCCGAGTTGATCGAACGCATCCGCACCATCGGACCCATCCGCGCCCGCTACGAGGCGGTGTTCGGTCCGCTGCCGGCGGCGGGTGATGCAGCCGGCGTGGACCGGGCCTTTGCGCAGGTGGGCAAGTCCATCGCGGCCTTCGAGCGACGCCTGGTGACCGGGCCCTCCGCCTTCGACAGGTGGCTGGAGCGTCTGCGGCAGGGCGACGCAGGTCCCGTGGACGGCTTCGGCCCGGAGGCCATCCGGGGCGCCGCGCTGTTCGTGGACAAGGCCGACTGCGTCCGGTGTCACGCGGGGCCGCTGCTCTCGGACGGCGAGTTCCACATGATCGGCGTGCCCGCGGCCGACGGCGCCGCACCCACGGACCGCGGCCGGCTGGACGGCGTGGAGCGTCTCCGGAGGGATCCGTTCAACGCGGCGGGGGTCTTCAGCGACCAGCGCGACGGCCCGCATGCCAAGGTCACGCTGGCCACGCAGCCGGACCCGGAGGCGTGGGGGCGTTTTCGGACGCCATCACTCCGGTCCGCGGCCCTCTCCGCCCCGTACATGCATCAGGGCCAGCTGGCCTCGCTGGAGGAGGTGGTCCGCTTCTACGACACGCTGGATGGAGCCACCTCTCTGGAGCACCATTCCGAGCAGGTCCTGCAGCCATTGGGCCTGACGGCACGCGAGCGCGCGGATCTGGTCGCCTTCCTCCGGGCCGTGCAGGGGTCCTTGCCGCCGCCGTCTCAGGTGTCCGACCCCTGGCCCGATCGGCTGAGGCAGACCCCTGAATCGAACCAAAAACCGGGTTCCAGCACTTCTCAGGGGCCCAAATCGGGGTCATGATGCCTTCGAAGCCCGTCGCCGGGGGGCGGTGTGGCTGCAGGTGCCCGATGCGCCTTTGGACCGAATGCACGCAGGAGAAAGACCGTGACCCACGCCCGTTTCCGAACCGTCCGAACGCTCGCTGTCGGCCTCCTTGCGTCGCTGGCCTCCGTGGCCGTGGCGCACGAGGGCGACCTCAAGGCGCGTGACTTCAAGGGGCCGGTGGTGGCGCCCGCCTGGCTTGCGGACGAGCATGTGGGCGAGGAGGCCGTCAGCCCGTTCCAGTCCAGCGGCGTCCGCCTGATGGCGTGGTTCCCGGTGACCACCTTCAACAGCGCCAACACCAGCGGCAACGACGTGTGGGGCTACGTCAGTCCCAGCGGCCGTGAGTACGCGCTGATGGGTCTCTCCAACGGCACGGGCTTCGTGGAAGTCACCAACCCGGGTTCCTCGCGCATCGTCGCCTTCATCGCCGGTCCCACCAGCATGTGGCGCAACGTGAAGACCTACCGCACGTGGGCCTACGCGGTGAGCGAAGGCGGCGGCGGCATCCAGGTGTTCGACCTGTCCAACATCGACAGCGGCGTGGTCACGCTCGCCAACACGGTGGACGCCTCCGCGGCCACGCCAGCCACGCACACCATGATCATCAACGAGCAGACGGGGTACCTGTACCGCATGGGCGGCGGCACCAACGGCCTGCGCATCTACTCGCTGGCCAATCCTGCGGCGCCGGCCATGGTGGCCACGTGGAACCCCAAGTACACGCACGACGGCGTGGTCTACAACTACACCAGCGGTCCGTACGCGGGGAAGGAGATCTTCTTCGCCTGTGGCGGCACCAACGGCGGACAGACCAACACGGGCGTGGACATCCTGGACGTGACCAACAAGGCCAGCATCACCACCATCGGCCGCTTCACGTACACCAACGCCAACTTCACGCACCAGATGTGGCTGAGCGAGGACCGCCGCTACGGCTACATCAACGACGAGCTGGACGAGGGCAACCGCGGCGTCTACAACCTGGGCCGCATCGTGGACCTGCAGAACCTGGCGGCGCCGGTGCTGGCGGGCACCTACACCACGGGCATCACCTCCATCGACCACAACGAGTACGTGAAGAGCAACAGGCTCTTCTGCTCCAACTACACCACGGGTCTGCAGGTGTTCGACGTGAGCAACGGGGCGAGTCCCACGCGGGTGGCGTGGTTCGACACGCACCCGGACGACGACGCGGCGCCGGGCGCCACCTTCAACGGCCTGTGGAGCAACTATCCGTACCTGCCCTCGGGCACCATCCTGGGTTCGGACATCGAGCGCGGCCTCTTCGTCTGGAAGCTGGGCAGCGATCCGGCCACGGTCTCCGTGGTGGGAGGCGCCCCGGCGCTGTTCAACCCGTACGGTCAGGCCGTGCGCGCGTCCGTGGCGCTGCAGTCCGGCATCTCCGTGGCGGCCGGTGGCGTGGTGCTGCACACCACCGTGGGTGGCGTGACCACCGACACCCCGATGACCTTCGACGCTTCGCAGGGCAACTGGTCGGCCATGGCGCCTCCGGTGGCCTGTGGCGCCGAGGTGTCCTGGAACGTGGAGGCGTTCGTCAGCGACGGCACCTCCGTGAAGGAGCCGGCCGCCGGCACCTTCGTCACCATGGCGGCCACCTCCAACACCAGCGCCCGGACCGACACCTGCGAGACCTCCACGGGCTGGGTCGTGGGCCTGACGGGGGACAACGCCACCGCCGGCATCTGGCTGAACGCGGATCCCGTGGGCACCGCGGCCCAGCCGGAGGACGATCACACCGCTTCCGGGACCAGGTGCTGGGTGACCGGCAACGGCGCCGTGGGCGGAACCGTGGGTGCGGCCGACATCGACGGCGGCACCACCACGCTCACCTCGCCGGCCTACGACGTGGCGTCCCTGCAGAACCCGTACGTGAGCTACTGGCGCTGGTACAGCAACAACCAGGGTTCGGACCCCAACAACGACTCCATGCCCATCCAGATCTCAGGCAACGGCGGCACCTCCTGGGTGCAGCTGGAACTGGTCACGGAGAACGCGGGCGCATGGGTGCAGAAGAAGTTCCGTGTGCTCGACTTCGTGACGCCCTCCGCGGGCACCATCAAGCTCCGGTTCATCGCGCGTGATCTTGGCACGGGTTCGGTGGTGGAAGCCGCCATCGACGACCTGGAGATCACGGACCTCGGCTGCGCCGTGGAAGGCGACCTGGACGGTGATGGCGCCGTGGGCGGTGGCGACCTCGCGCTGCTGCTGCTGGACTACGGACCCTGCGCCGGCTGCCCCAGCGACCTGGACGGCAACGGCACCGTGGACTACGGCGACGTGGCCTATCTGCTGCTTCTCTTTGGCTGATCCGCAGGCACCTTGACCATGAAGGCCCGATCCGTCCGCTCGCTGGCCGCCCTGGCGGCGTCGCTCCTCGCCTGCGCCCTTGCCTTGGCCCACGAGGGTGACCTGAAGGCGCGCGACTTCAAGGGGCCGGTGGTGGCGCCCGCCTGGCTGGCGGACGAGCATGTGGGCGAGGAGGCGGTCAGCCCGTTCCGTTCCAGCGGCGTCCGCCTGATGGCGTGGTTTCCGGTGACCACCTTCAGCAGCGCCAACACCAGCGGCAACGACGTGTGGGGCTACGTGAGCGCCTCCGGGCGCGAGTACGCCATCATGGGCCTGTCGGACGGGACGGGATTCGTGGAGGTCACCAACCCCGGCTCCTCGCGGATCGTCGCCTTCATCTCCGGACCCAAGAGCCTCTGGCGCAACGTGAAGACCTATCGCACGTGGGCCTACGCGGTGAGCGAGGGCGGCGGCGGCATCCAGGTGTTCAACCTTGCCAGCATCGACAGCGGAGTGGTGACCTTGTCCAGCACGGTGGACGCCTCCGCGGCCACCCCGGCCACGCACACCATGATCGTCAACGAGCAGACGGGGTACCTCTACCGCATGGGCGGGGGGTCCAACGGCCTGCGCATCTACTCGCTGGCCAATCCCGCGGCGCCGACCCTGGTGGCCACCTGGAACCCCAAGTACACCCACGACGGCGTGGTCTACAACTACACCAGCGGTCCGTACGCGGGGAAGGAGATCTTCTTCGCCTGTGGCGGCACCAACGGCGGACAGACCAACACGGGCGTGGACATCCTGGACGTGACCAACAAGGCCAGCATCACCACCATCGGCCGCTTCACGTACACCAACGCCAACTTCACGCACCAGATGTGGCTGAGCGAGGACCGCCGCTACGGCTACATCAACGACGAGCTGGACGAGGGCAACCGCGGCGTCTACAACCTGGGCCGCATCGTGGACCTGCAGAACCTGGCGGCGCCGGTGCTGGCGGGCACCTACACCACGGGCATCACCTCCATCGACCACAACGAGTACGTGAAGAGCAACAGGCTCTTCTGCTCCAACTACACCACGGGTCTGCAGGTGTTCGACGTGAGCAACGGGGCGAGTCCCACGCGGGTGGCGTGGTTCGACACGCACCCGGACGACGACGCGGCGCCGGGCGCCACCTTCAACGGCCTGTGGAGCAACTACCCGTACCTGCCCTCGGGCACCGTCCTGGGTTCGGACATCGAGCGCGGTCTCTTCGTGTGGAAGATCGGCGCCGATCCGGCCACCATCGCGCTGCCGGACGGGGAGACCACGGTCTTCGACAGCCGCGGCGAACGCGTGCAGGCCGACGTGTCCACCGCGCCGGGCATCTCCCTCGCCGCCGGCGGCGTGGTGCTGCACCCCCCGGTCGACGGGGTCACCACCGACACTCCCATGCGGTCGCAGCACGGACGGCGCTGGGTGGCCCGCTCACCCGCCAGCACGTGCGGTCAGGACGTGGCCTGGAGCGTGGAGGCCTTCGTCAGCGACGGAACCTCCATGAAGTATCCGGTGGTGGGTTCGCTGCCGGCCGTGAGCGCCGCCACCTACACCGTGATCGCGCAGGACGCGTGCGAGGTCTCCACCGGCTGGACGGTTGGGCTGGCCGGTGACACCGCCTATGCCGGCTCCTGGCTCAACGTGGATCCCAACGGCAACGAGGCGCAGCCCGAGGACGACCATTCCGCCGCCGGCACCAAGTGCTGGATCACCGGCAACGGTCCGCCGGGCGGTGCGGCCTTCTCCTCCGACGTGGACGGTGGATCCACCACGCTGACGTCGCCCGCCTATTCCGTGGCCACCGTGCCCGATCCGTGGGTCAGCTACTGGCGCTGGTACAGCAACAACACCGGCACCAATCCCAATTCGGATTCCATGCCCGTCCAGATCTCGGGCGACGGAGGCGCCACCTGGGTGCAGTTGGAGCTGGTGACGGAGAACGCCGGACGGTGGGTGCAGAAGCGCTTCCGCGTCCGCGACTTCGTCCATCCCACCGCGGGCACGGTCAAGCTGCGGTTCATCGCGCGTGACCAAGGCGGCGATTCCAACGTGGACGCCGGCGTGGACGACCTCATGGTCTACGGATTCACCTGCCCCAGCATGGCGGAGGGCGACCTGGATCAGGACGGTTCCGTGGGCGCCGCGGACCTGGCGATGGTGCTGCTGGACTTCGGTCCGTGCATCGGCTGCTATTCCGACCTGGACGGCAACGACGAGGTGGATGCGGGCGACGTCGCGCTGGTCCTGCTCCTGATGAACTGACCACATGCGACCTCAGGCCCTCCTGGTGGCGGCGGCCGGCGTGCTGCTGGCCCTTGCCGAACCCTCCCGCACGCTGACGCTGCCGGTGAAGGGGACGGCGCTCTCGGTGGAGATGCTGCCGGTGCACGGTCCGGACGGGACGGTGACGCTCTGGTTGGAGCGGACCGAGGTGCCATGGGAACTGCTGGACGCGTTCGTCTACGGCAAGGACGACAAGGCCGGGCCGCCCCAGGCGGACGCGGTGGCCAAGCCCACCAAGCCGTACATCTCGGTCGACCGAGGATTCGGCCACGCCGGCTTTCCGGCGTTGTCCGTCAACGTGGAGAGCGCGCAGCGTCTCTGCGAGTGGCTGAGCGCCAAGACCGGTCGGAAGTTCCGCCTGCCCAGGGTGCGGGAACTGCAGGCTCTCTGTCGCGACGGGCTTCCGGGGCAGCCGCCGCTTGACGAGCGGGCCTGGCACGCGGGGAACTCCGGTGGCGTGACCCACCGAGTGGGCAGCGCCAAGGCGGACGCGGCAGGCTTCAGCGATCTGCTGGGCAACGTGGCCGAGTGGGCCGTCGCCGACGACGGAAAGCCCGTCCTCTGGGGCGGTTCGTACGTGGATCCGGCCAAGGACCTGGCCCGCGCCCAGGTGCCTGTGGACGAGTGGAACGACAGCGACCCGCAGATGCCGCCCAGCAAGTGGTGGCTGGCGGATGCCGCGTTCGCCGGCATGCGACTGGCGTGCGAACCCGCGCCGGGCGACAATCCCGCGAAGGAGCCGCCGAAGCCGGCGGCCGAACCGAAGAAGGAACCCACGCCATGAACCAGCCATCCACGCAGGACTTCTCCGCTGACCGACGCACATTCCTGGGTGGAGCCTTGCTGGCGGCGGGCGCCGCCTTGGCGTCGCCCGTCACCCGAGCCGCCCGGGCCTCCGGGCCTGTCGCCGGCAGCGACGCCATCAAGGTGGTGCTCATCGGCTGTGGCGGTCGCGGCACCGGCGCCGCCATGCAGGCGCTCAAGGCGGATCCGGGCGTGGTGATCTGGGCCATGGCGGACGCCTTCGCCGACCGCATCGACGCCGCACACGCCGAACTCACCAAGGGCGCCATGGCCGATCGGGTGCAGGTGCCGCCCGAACGCCGTTTCGCCGGCTTCGACGGCGCCGCCAAGGCCTGTGCCAGCGGGGTGCAGGTGGCCGTGATCGCGGGTCCTCCGGGGTTCCGCCCGGGCCATCTGGAGACGGCCGTCAGCGCCGGGCTGCATGTCTTCACCGAGAAGCCCATGTTCGTGGACGCCGCGGGCGCCCGTCGGGTGGTGGAGGCGGT
Organism: uncultured Bifidobacterium sp.; assembly: GCA_964552505.1. Taxonomy (GTDB): domain Bacteria; phylum Planctomycetota; class Phycisphaerae; order Phycisphaerales; family SM1A02; genus SYAC01. Next base: position 13,061 of record CAZKHO010000016.1, read on the forward strand.
GAAGGCGTCGCGCGCCAGGAACCTGAACATGGTCAGCGGCTTCTGCTGGCGCCGTGCGCCGGCGGAGCGCGAACTGTTCCGTCGCATCGCCGACGGTCAGATCGGCCAGGTGGTGGCCATGCACAGCGACTACCTGACCGCGCCGCTGGGCGTGCAGGCACGCAAGCCCGAGTGGAGCGACATGGAGTTCCAGGTGCGCAACTGGCAGCACATGGTGTGGCTCTCCGGCGACTTCATCGTGGAGCAGGCGGTGCACAGCATCGACAAGATCAACTGGGCCTTCGGCAACGAGCCGCCGGTGCGCTGCACCGGCATCGGCGGCCGCGCGCTCCGCGAGAACATTCCCGAGCGCGGCGACGTGTACGACCACTTCGGCGTGGTCTACGAGTGGCCGGACGACCGGCGCGCCACGCTGGTCTGGCGCCAGTATCCGGACAGCTTCAACGAGAACGTGGACACCATCATCGGCACCAAGGGCCGCGCCTTCGTGAACGGCTGGGGGCCGCTGCACCGGCTCTCCGGCGCCGTGAACTGGGAGTACCCCAGGAACGGCCCCAAGGCGAACATGTATCAGGTGGAGCACGACGAGCTGTTCAAGGCGATCCGCGCCGGGCAGCGCATCGACGACGGCGACTGGATGGTGCAGAGCTGCCGGCTGGCCCTGATGGGCCGGATGGCCGCCTACACCGGACAGGCCGTGACCTGGAAGGACGTCATCGAGAGCAAGGAGGACCTGATGCCTCCGGTGCTGGCGATGGACGCGGCGCCTCCGGTGCCTTCGGTCCGACAGCCGGGGAAGACGAAGCTCGTCTGAGCTGACGCCAGCCAGGCAGTTCACGCACGCCGCCGTCCTCCGCGGTGCGGTCCAACCGTGCGGTGGCCCGCAGTGCGGCGCAAGTTCTCTGGCAGCGTTCGGCGGTCATCACGCACAGGGCCGTGGCCAGCGCGTCCGCGGTGGTGGCGTCGCCGGCCACCACGGTGGCCTGTCGGGGCCTGGCCAGCGGCACGCCGGTGGACGGATCCAGGATGTGACTCACGGTGCGGCCGTCCACCTCCGCTCGCTGGGCCCGGTCGCCGCTGGTGCTCACGCCGCAGTCGTGCAGTTCCAGGCGTTCCGCAGGTTGGCCGCCAAACTCCGGCTCCACCAGGATGGTCCAGCCCGCGCGGCCCGGAGGCGGCGCGCCCACTGCGATGTCGCCGCTCACGTCCACCATGGCGCTGGCACATCCGTCCTCACGCAGCGCAGCCAGCGCGTCGTCGGCCGCCAGGCCCTGGCCCACGCCGCCAAAGTCCATACGCACGCCGTCACGGAGTGCGGTGAAGCGTCCGGTCGCCGCGTCGAAGGACCACGCGCCGGCGCCGCAGGCGGCCCGGGCCTGCGCCAGCGTCTCGGCGGCCGGGGCCTTTCCCGAGCGCCTTGCCGCGCGCCAGAGTCGGGTGACCGCGCCCAGCGAGGCGTCGAACGCACCGTCCGTCTCGCGGCTGTAGCGGGCGGCGGCCGCAAGCGCGGTGGCCAGACGGCCGTCCACGGTGGCGGTGGCGCCGGCGGAACTGGGAAGACGCATCGCGGGCGAGGCCTGGTTCCAGTCGGTGAGCGCCTCGTCCCAGGCGTGCACGCGGTCGAAGGCCCTGCGTGCCGCGGCGCGCGCCTGCGCCTCGTCCTGCGCGTAGAGGTGGATCCGCACCTCGCACGCCATGTGGATCTCCACAAAGTCGAATCGCGCGGGCTCGGCCGCCAGCGCGCCCGCCGCCAGCGCCACCGCGGCGGCGATCATGGCGTCCAGCGCACCTCGAGCAGGCTCACGTCGTCCACGAAGCCGTCGCGGCCCTGCACGTGTCGCGCCTTCGCCAGCAGCGCGTCCAGCCCGTCGGGACCGGGCGTGATGCCCGGCACCGCGGCGATGAACTCGTCCAGGGTGACCATGGAGCCGTCCGGACGGGTCAGCTCGAAGATGCCGTCGCTGTACAGGAGCAGGCGTGCGCCGGGCGCCAGGCGCGCCTGGCCGTTCTCGTAGGGGATCCCGGTGGCGGCGCCCACCATCAGGCCCTGCGAGGCCAGCCGCTCCATGGACCCGTCCGGCTGCATGAGCAGCGCCGGCGGATGCGCACCTCCGCTCCAGCGCAGCGCGCCCGTGGTGGTGTCCAGCACGCCGTACCAGATGGTGAAGAAGAGGTCGTTGTGGCGCTCCATGGGGAAGAGTTCGTTCAGCCCCTCGATGACCGCGCCCGGGTCGCCCATGTCGCGCCCCGGCACCGCGCCGGCGCGCAGCACGTTCATGGCGCTCACGCCCAGCAGCGCCGGACCCACGCCATGCCCGCACACGTCCAGCAGGTAGACGGCCAGCCGCGCGTCGTCCAGACGGTGGTAGCCGAAGGCGTCGCCTCCCAGGCTCTCGCTGGGCACGAAGCGCCAGTCCGTGCGGGCCGAACCCGAGGTGAGCGTGGGGGGCAGCAGGCTGCGCACGTACTCCGCGGCGCGGCGCACCTCGTCCTGCAGATGCCGCTCGCTGGCAGCCAGCGCCGCGTAGGCGGCGTTGCGCTCGCGGAGCGCCTTGCAGCCGTCCGAGTGGTGGCGGATGCGCGCGATCATCTCCACCGGATCCGGCAGCTTCACCAGGTAGTCGTTGGCACCCAGCGCAAAGGCGCGCGCCTTGGTCTCCGCCTCCTCCTTGGAGCTCAGCACCACGATGGGCGTCTCGCGCAGCGCTTCCTCGGCTCGGTAGCGGGCCACCAGGTCCAGGCCGTCCACCTCCGGCATCACCAGGTCCTGCAGGATGCAGGTGGGGCGCAGCTCCAGCGCCTTGGCCAGCGCCTGCGACGGATCCTGGCAGAAGTGCAGCGTCCATCCGGGCTGCGTGGCCAGCATGCGCTGCACCGCGGCGCCGATGATGGGCTGGTCGTCCACCAGCAGGACTACGGTGGGGAGCGTGACGGGGTTGGCGGGGGCGCCGGCGCTCATGGACGGGTGGGATTCAGCTCGAGGAAGTGCGCCAGAATGGCCACGCCGATCAGCGGCAGCGGCAGCGTACGCGTGGCCGCGTCCAGTCGCACGGCCGAACCCGGCATGCCCCACACCACACTGGTGGCCTGGTCCTGCGCCACCGTCTGCCATCCCGCCCGACGCAGCGCCAGAAGTCCCTGGGCACCGTCGCTCCCCATGCCGGTGAGCAGCGCGGCGATGGCGGGCCGGAGTCCGGAGGCCGCCGCGGACTCGAAGAGCGCGTCCACGGAGGGGTGATGCAGCTCGCCCGCGGCGTGCGCCCGTTCACGAAACCGTCCGCCCGCGTCCAGCGTGAGATGCTTCGATCCACCGGCCAGCCACACGGTGCCGGACTCCGGCATGCCGCCCGGCTCGGCCACCTGCACGCGGTGCCCGGTCTCGCGGGACAGCCACTCGGCAAGGCCCGGGATGAAGGTGGGATCCAGGTGCTGCACGATCACGGCGGGGAACGCCAGCGGTCGCGGCCACTCGCGGAGCATGGCGCACAGGGCCTGCGGTCCGCCGGTGCTGGCGCCGATGAGCGCGGGCGCAAGGCCGCCGGAACGCGTGCCCGGCGCGGGCGCGGCGGTCGAGCCCCTCTGCGCCGACTGTCGCTCCTGACGCGTCAGGCGCTCGATGTGCGAGATGCGGCGCCCAAGGCGGTCCATGCCCTCCTCGGAGCCAAGGTTGGGCGTGTCGATGGCGTCCAGCGCCCCCGCGCCCAACGCGTCGTACACGCGTGCCGCATGGCCCGAGACGGTGGCGGTGACCACCAGGATGGGGCACGGGCATTCGTGCATGATCCGGCGCGTGCACTCCACGCCGTCCATCCGCGGCATGATCAGATCCATCAGGATCAGGTCCGGCCGGTCCCGGCGGCAGTGCTCCAGCGCCTCCACGCCGTCGGCCGCCGTCCATGCCACGGTCATGCCGGGCATGCGCGCCACGCTGCGCCGCAGCGCCTCCACGGCCAGCGGCAGGTCGTTCACCAGCGCGATCCTCACGCCTGCACCTCCCCGACCAGGTCGGCCACGGTGCGTTCGAAGGTGCGGTCCTGGAAGGAACCCTTGGTGAGGTACGCGTTGGCGCCTGCGTCCAGGCCGGCGGCGCGGTCCTCGGCGCGGTCCTTGTAGCTCACGATGGCCACCGGAAGGTGGGCGAAGCGGGGATCCGCGCGCAGCGTCCGGACCAGTTCGATGCCGTTCATGCGCGGCATGTCCACGTCCGTCACCAGCAGGTCGAAGCGCCCGCGGCAGAGCTGGTTCCATGCGTCCACGCCGTCCACCGCCACCTCCACCTCATGGCCCATGCGGCGAAGGAGCTGCCGCTCCACCTCGCGCACCGTGATGGAATCGTCCGCCACCAGCACGCGACGTCCGGCCGCGGGGGCGCCCGCGGCGTCCGCGGCCCGCACGCCGCGCACCACGCCCTCGCCCAGTCCGCGGCGGATGGACACCAGCAGGTCCTCGGCGTCCAGCACCAGCATGGGTGCGCCGTCCTGGTCGATGGAGGCGGCCGCCACGTGGGGCACGCGTCCAAGCCGCTCGTCCAGCGGCCGCACCACCAGGTCGCGTTCGCCCAGGAAGCCGTCCACCAGCAGCGCGCAGCGGTCGGCGTCGGAACCCAGCAGCACCAGGCTGGCCTGCGCCGAGGCCGTCGCGCCGACGGGGGGCGCCTCCAGCTGCAGCAGCTCCTCCGCGCGGAGCACGCCGATGGCCGAGCCGTCCAGATCCAGGTACAGGCGTCCCTCGCTCACGCGCAGATCCTGCATGGGCACGCGGACGATGCGCTCCACGCGCGCCAACGGGAAGGCCAGCGGCTCGCCGGCCACGGTGACCAGCGCGGCGCGGATCACGCTCAGCGTGATCGGAAGGCTGAGCACGAAGGTGGTGCCGCGGCCGGGGTCGCTCTCGATGCGCACGCGTCCGCCCAGCTCGCGCACCGTCTGGTGCACCACGTCCAGGCCCACGCCACGGCCGCTCACTTCGGTGACCGCCGGCGCGGTGCTGAAGCCCGGCAGGAAGAGGAACTCCAGCAGCTCCGCCGAGCCCAGCGAAGCCGCCACGGCCTCCGACTGCAGCCCGCGTTCCACCACCTTGCGACGGATCCGCTCGGGATCGATGCCGGCGCCGTCGTCACGCACGCGCACCTCCAGCATGCCGGCGTGGTGCCTGGCCTGCAGGCGAAGCGTGGCGGTCTCCGCCTTGCCGGCCGCGCGACGCGCCTCCGGCGGCTCCACGCCGTGGTCCATGGCGTTGCGAAGCAGGTGGTTCAGCGGCGCGTCCAGCCGCGACAGCACGTCGCGGTCCACCGGCGTCTGCTCGCCCTCCACCTCGAATCGCACCTTGCGCCCAAGCCGCTTCGCCAGATCGCGCACCATGCGGGGGAAGCCCGCCGAGGCGTCGCCGAAGGGACGCATGCGGCTGCCGATCACCTCGTGATAGAGCCGCGCACCCACCTCCTCGGTGCGTCGGAAGGTGGACTCCAGCAGGGCGGTGTGCCGCTGCAGCGCCGTCTCCAGTTCGGCCAGCTGTCGGCGCGCCTCGGCCACGTCGGTCGCGTCGCCGCGCCGCGCCGCGCCGTCCAGCGTCTCACGTGAGGCACGCAGGCGACTCTTCAGTTCGCGAAGTCCCTGCTGCACCTGCGGGAACCGGCGTCCCTCCACCATGCTCTCGCCGGCCAGGCGAAGCATGCGGTCCAGATTGTCGGCGTTCACGCGCACCGTGCGGACTTCGGGCGCGGCCGGATCGGCGGGTCGTGGATCCGTGGGCGCGGGCAGCGAGATGGATCGATCCGCGGTTCCCGAGACGGGCATGGGGGCCTGCGTCCGCGCGGGCACCGGCATGCCGACGTCGGACGTGGGTGCGTGGGTGGCCGGCGCGGCCACGGTGGGCACGGATCCGGCGGCGTCGTCGGGAGCCGGTGCCGCCAGCGCGGTGGCCAGCGCGTTGATCTCCGCGGCGTGCGCGGCGCTCCATGCGGGCAGATCCGATTCGTGCAGCGCTCTCAGGCCAGCCAGCAGGTCCGTGGCCTGCAGCAGCTGGTCCACGCGCGAGGCCCTGCAGGTCTCCTGACCCTTCTGCACCCGCACCAACGCGTCCTCCATGGCGTGGGCCAGACCCACCACCACGTCGATGCCCACCACGCGCGCGGCACCCTTCACCGAGTGCGCGGCGCGCATGAGTCCGGCCACGGGCCCAACGTCGGAGGGATTCGCCTCCAGCGTCAGCAGGCCCAGGTTCAGGGCTGCGCCGTGGGTCTCCACCTCGGCCTTGAAGAGCTCGAACAGGTCCAGTCCGCCCATGTCGCTCATCGGGACGCCGCCTCCCAACCGCTTCGGAGCGACTCGGGATCCAGCACCGCGGCCTCTTCGCCGTCCGGAAGCCGCGCCAGCAGCCGCGTGGCGCTGCCCAGGCCACGGGCCACCGTCACCGGCGCCGGGCGAAGCTCGTGTTCGGCCACGGAGACCACGCCATCCACGGCCGGAACCTGGAAGGCCCATGCACGCCCCGCAGGACCGATCGCCAGCATGCGCGCGTTCGAGGCGTGAGCGGCATCCGAAGGCGGAAGATCCAGCAGGCGCTCCAACGACCCCAGCGGAAGGATCTCCCCCTCGTGCGCCACCAGACCACGGAAGGCTGCATGGCGGCGGTGCGGCACTCGACGCACGCACTGCGGTGCGAAGACGCGATCCACGCAGGCGGCCGGCAGGGCGAAGCGCTCTCCCGCGGCTCGGAAGCACAGCAGGGTGACCCGGGCACCGGTCTCCGATGGGGCGGGTGCCGCCAGTGTGCGCTGGTTGGCCTCCAGTTCCGCGTCGCTGAGCGTGGCGCCGGCCAGACGCTCCAGCGGCGGGTCGAGCGGTCGGTCGGGCAGGTTCACGCGGCCTCCCCAGTGGCGCAGCGTTCGGCCCGCATGCGGAACCGTTCGGCGGCCGCCGTGTCGCCTCGCACGGCCGCCAGCGCCGCCAGCTGCAGCAGCGTCAGCGGATCCGGCCGCAGGTACACCGACTTGTGGAAGCACGCCTCGGCTTGCGCCGGGTGCGCCTGCGCCAGCAGCACCGCGCCAAGAAGGGACCACGCCTCCGCATGCATGGGCTGCCGTTGCAGCAGCGAGCGCAGGCACGCTTCGGACGGCTCCAGCTCGCCTGCGTCGGCCAGCGCCTGTGCCTTCGCAAGGACGTCCTGATCGGTGTCGGCATGTTGCTCAGCGTGGAACAAGGGCCCGGAGGCTTCGCTCGGGGCGAGCGGCGGCTGCACACGCACGTCGCGGCGTGAGGGCTGCTCCTGAGCACTCGGTCTGCCCGTGCGCGCGACGCCGAACGCTCCTGGAACGCCAAGCGCGTGGAAGTGGCCCTCCCAGAGTTCGGTGGGATCGGCATGGCCCACGAAGAGCAGGCCGTCCCGTGCGGTGAGGTCCCGCAGACGGGCGGCAAGCGTCCGTCGCGCCGTCGGGCCAAGGTAGATGGCCACGTTGCGGCAGAACACCACGTCGAAGGGGCCGGGCAGCGGGTCGTGCAGGATGTCCGCGTGCACCCACTCGATCATCCGCATGGGGTCATCTTGCAGACGGAGCCAGCCTTGCGCGTCCGGCCGCAGAGCGGGCTGTGCCCAATCCGGCACGGGTCCACGCTGCGACAACGGGGAGCCGTGGCCCTCACGCGCCTCCGCCAGATGGCGGGCGTTCCAGTCCACGGCCACGATCCGCGTGTCCACCGCCGTTCGCCCCACCGATGCTGCGGTGGCGGCCATGGAGCACGGTTCCGCGCCCCGCGCGCATCCAAGGCTGGCCATCCGCACCGGTCGTCCGGCCTGCGCGCCCAGCCACGCGCGCAGCGCCTCGAAGGCCGGGGCGTGCCGGAACAGCCAGCTCTCGGGCGGCACCGTCAGCTCCAGGATCCGGTCCAGTTCGTCCGGGATGCGGGTCAGGCGATCCACCATGGATGCGTCGTCCAGACCCAGCTCCTTGGCGCGGCGACGCGCCTCCTGCAGGGCGTGTTGGTGCACACGGGCCTCCAGCGGAAGCCGAGCGGCCAGCCAGTGCGACAGCGCGGTCATGTGGCGTCGCCTCCTGGCCCGGGCAGCGAAAGCGCCGGTTCGCCCGCCAGCAGGGCCGCGTGCTCGCCCGCCAACAGGCCCGCGTCCAGCAGGAGCGTCTCGCCGGTCTCCGATCGGATCACCTCCGTCAGGAAGCCCAGCCCCGGCAGTCCGCCGTGCGCGGACCAGCCGCCACCGCGGTCCACCTCCGACACGCCTTCGACGGCGCTGGCCAGCAGTCCAAACCGCGCCTGCGCCGCGTCCGGTCGCCCTTGCAGCGGTCCTTCAAGCACGATGATCCGGGCGCCCACCCGCGCGGGCACGGGGGCGTCACCCAGCAGCACGCCACCGTCCACGGTGGGCACCAGGGTTCCGTGCAAGTCCAGCAGCCCCGGCATCCACGGGGGCGCGCCCGGCACGGCGCGAAGACGAGCGGGAGGACACACCTCGCGGACCCACGTCAGGTCCACGGCGAGCCAGCGATCGCCGATTCGGAAGCGAAGGACCCGCATCGCCCAAGCATACGAGCGGCGCGGAGCAGGGCGGCGCTTGGGACGCCGGAGCGCGCGGATCAGCCCGGATTCGACGTGCGGATCTCCCGCACCTCGTCCAGCCGCTCGAAGAAGATCTCCACCAGTTCCGGGTCGAAGTGCCGGCCCGACTCCGCGCGGATGGTGTCCAGCACGCGGCGCTCCGGCCAGGCCGCCTTGTAGCAGCGCTCGCTCGACAGCGCGTCGAACACGTCCGCCAGCGCCACGATGCGCGCGAAGAGCGGAATCTCCTCGCCCTGCTTGCCTCCGGCCCGAGTGTGACCGGTGACGGGATCCGAGATCCGCGCGCCGGTCATCGGATCCACATGTCCCGGGTACCCGCCGCCGTCCCAGCGCTCGTGGTGGTTCAGCACCACGTCGCGCGCGGCCTCGTCGTACTCGTTGGGATGCTCCGCGAAGAGCCGCGCACCGATCAGCACGTGCTGGCGCACCAGCGCCCGCTCGGCGTCGTCCAGCGCGGCCGGCTTCTTCAGGACGGCGTCGCTGATCCCCACCTTGCCAAGGTCGTGCACCTGCGCGGCGGCGCGCAGGCGGTCGCGCTGCCGCTCGTACGCCGGTCCGTCCAGTCCGCGTCGGCGCGCCCAGCCCTCGAACAGCAGGGCGCTGATGGCCTCCACGCGCTGCACGTGCGGCAGCGTCTCCATGGGATCGTGGGCCGCGTTCAGCTGGAGCATGCGCTGGATCATGGTCTTCATGAAGTCGCTCCGCTCGATGGCCACGGTGGCCATGCTGGCGAAGTGCCCCAGCAGCGTCACGTCGCCCTCGGTGAAGCGTTCCCGGGGCCGTCCGCGCTCGTCCACGGCGTTGAGCAGCTGCAGCACGCCCAGCGTGCGGCCGGTGCTGGAGCGGAGGGGCAGGGTCAGCACGCTGCGCGTCCGGTACCCGGTGAGCTGGTCGAAGGTAGGGTCGAAGCGGTACGGCCGCTCCGGCGGCACGTCGTACGCGTCCGCCAGGTTCACCGGCTCGCCGCTGGAGGCCACCCAGCCGGCCACGGAAGTCTCGGAGGCCGGGACCATGAATCCGCCAAAGCGCGGGCTCTCGCCGCCACGGCTGGCGAAGGTGTCGTTCTGCGCGTAGGCGAAACGGAGCGTGCGGCCCTCGCGGATGTAGATGGTGCCGGCGTCGGCGTGGATCAGGCGGCGCGCCTCGCTCAGGATGCGGTCCATCAGCACATGGAAGTCCTGCACGCGGTTCAGCTCCAGGCCCACCTGCACCATGGCATCCACGCGACCGCGCTGGGTGCGGTTGTCGTGGTGCAGGGATTCGCGCATCTCGCGCACCTGACGCTGCAGCGCCTCCAGCTCCCGGTCCCGCTCCCGCACGCGCTGCTGCAGACGTGCCAGCGTGGATTCCGAATCCAGCGCGCGCCGCGACGCCGCGCCCAGGCGCATCAGCGTCCGGAGCCGCGACCGCAGCTCGTCCGGGTCGGTGCCGCGGTGGGCGAAGTCCTCCACGCCCGCCGCAAACGCTGCGGCACGCACCAGCGTGTCGGGCGCCGCAGCGAGCGCGATGGTCGGGATGGCGTGCGTCTCCGGCGAGTCCTGCAGCGCGCGGAGCAGGTCGAAGGGTGCGGCGTCACCTCCCGCCACGTCCACCGCGATCACCGACGGAGCCAGTCTGGACGTCCGCATGAAGGCCTGCGCGTCCCGTGACACCTGACGCACCTCGTGTTCGTCGGGATCGCACGCCTGACGCACCAGGTCGCCGGCCCAGGCGTGGTCGCTGACCACGCAGACCAGGATCCGGTCCCATGCGCCCGGTCCTGGGAATGGTGGGCTGGCGGCGTCGCCCGCGGTGCTCATCGCCGGATCCTACGCGTGGCTCAGGTGATCCGTGTGCCGGGCATGGCACGAAGACGCTCCTGCGTGGCCCGTGGAAGGGCCCCAAGTTCCAGCACCGCCACGCCACATCCCACGGCCCTCGCCAGTGCCAGGCGATCACGTTCCCGACGACTGCGGGATCCGCGCCACCACGTCTCGGGGTGCCGCTGGACCACCAGCGCGTGCGCCGCAGGACCCAGGTCGGCCTCGGCATGCAGTCGAACCAGCCATGCATGATCGATCCATGGCCGGCTCAGCGTGATCGATTGCAGCGACACGCATGGTTCCGAGTCCAGCGTGTGCGGGGACAGGTCGGCGGGTTCGATCCACGCCTCCGGACGGGAGCCGGGGTGTTCCCGGCCCAGGCGCGCCAAGTCCAGCATCCGCCAGGTGGCGTGGGCCCGGACTGCGTCGCCGCGCATGGCGCATGCCTGCGCCCACGCGTCGATGGCCGCCGCAGCCTTGTCAACACCCGCCTCGGCAAGCCGCGCCGCCACGCCGTCGCCTGCGGCCTGATGGGAGGGGTCCGGGGACCTGAGCAGCGCGCGGAGAGTCCACTCCAGCATCTCCGGTTCGCGGAAATCGCGCGCCAGGATCTCCTGCATGGCCAGATGCGCCGCGTCGGAATCGCCATGACGCCGGGACAGTTGCCACAGCGCCTTGAGGAGCGTCACGTCCAGATCCTTGATCCGGGTGCACAGGTCGCGGAGGGCCTCCTGAAGCGCTGCGGCGTCCGGCTGGGTCCCCGGGCGGTTGTCCGCTGACGGTCCCGCTGGGAGGCGCTGCTGCGTCCTGATCCACGTCGGCAACTTGGTTCCCAGCCACGCAAAGGCGGCGGAGTCCGATTCAGGGACCGGGGGCGGCACGGCATTCACGCGCGCGCACGCGCCCATCGCCTTCAGGCGCTCCGTCAGGGACGGATGTCCTGCGTCCGGGCTGGTGGGGCGCGCAAGTTCCGTCCGGAGCCAACCCAGATCCCTGGGGTCGGTCCGGCTGGCAAGCTCGAATGTTCCCCGTGGCCACACGGGGGCGCCGCCTTCTTCCAGGGGGACGCCTTCGTGCACCAGATCCCGCCAGTGCTCCAGCACGCGACGATCCGCCAGCGCAAGTCGCAGGAGGGCTCGCCCGGCGCATTCCGGCCCTGCATGGGCCACGGCCACGGCGTCGGCATCCATCTCCGAGATGCGGCGCGTGCGCATCACCTGCACGAAGAATCCGTCGGCCATGCGGCGAAGAAGGTCCGTCGGCGCGTCCGGGTCGTGACGCTGGAGTCGTGACAGCGCCAGAAGCAGGCCGCCGGTGTAGCCCAGCACACCTCCCAGCCGTCCGTCCTGATGGCGAAGGTGGGCCAGTTCGTGCACCACCACGCTGGTGGCTTCGCCCACATCCATCAGGCGGAGCAACGGAAGCCCAAGTTCGAGCGTGTTCCTTCGTGGTCCTACCCGCCACGGCCGATCCGTCCGGATGCCGGCGTTGCAGGCTTCGGTGAGACGCACGCGGTGGATGGTCGGCGCGCCCACCCGCCAGCACAGGCGATCCAGTTGATCCCACAGGACCGGGGCCTCGCGTCGGGAAAGATCCTTTCCTGAAGAGGTGGGGATGCGTGCGAGCAGCGCGTACGCGATCCGTCCCACCGCCAGCGTGCCCATGATGGCCGCCAGCACCAGGAGGGGACGAAGGGCCCCGCGAAAGATCCAGAGCCGGGCGAATTCGTGCGCGGGGTCGGGGGGTGATCCGGCCGCCACCCACAGCAACGATCCGGCGCCGACGAGGCTCGTGATGATCAGCAGCGCAAGGATCGTGACGGGGCCCGCCAGCAGCAGGGCCTTGAGGCGAATGGACATGGCACGTCTCCACGTGCGCGGGACATGGAGGTCCCGCCTTCTGTGATGAGGAAATCGAGCTCCATCTCGACGCGTCGCAGAACGACCATTCAAAAGGGGAACTTGAGCGCTCGCACCGAAGATTTTCCGGATTTCTCCGGACGGGTCCGATCACCTCGATCCTGCGCGTGTTCGCGGCCGGATTGGTCGGTCGCATTGCCCGTCAGCGCCGGCGCGTCGTAGCCTGCCCGCATGTCCGCACCGGCGCCCAGCCTGCACGGCACCTGCCACGCGATGCTGGCCATGGAACTGGGCCTCGCCATCGACCTGGCCCAGGCCGAAGGCGCCGTGAAGGGCGCCGGACGTGCGCGGCTGCCGGCCGTCCGGAATCCCGGCGGTCTGGACTGGAGCGCCGCTCCGCTCACGCTGGAACAGGACGCGCCCGACCTGCAGGTGGCGGGGTGTCGGCCCACCGGCCCCGTGCAGGTGCGGGTGTTCGACTTCGGCGCCGTGAGCTTCTGCTACCGGTTCGAGCTGCCCTCGTCGCCCGAGGCGCTGCTGGAGCTCTCCGTGGCGCTGGCGGGGCATCCGGCGCTGCTGGCCGACGGCAGGGCGCGCGCGCAGGCCCTGCTGCAGGCGCTGGGCGCCGCGGTGCGCAAGCCGGCGCTGGGCGACTTCATCGAGGACTACGCGGTCTTCGCCGTGCATGGCATGGAAGGTCCCGCGGGCGCCGCGCCGCTGGCCAGCATCGGGGAGCCGCTGGTGGCACGCATCCTCCGTGCGGAATCCGGTCCGCTGGGCGAGCAGGAGGTTCGCGATGCGCTGGCCGCGTCGGTCTCGTACGGACCCGGCGACCTGGCGCTGATCGACTGGAACGCGGCGCTGCTCTTCGACGCCGAGCCGCAGGCAAGCCTGGACGTTCTGGAGTTCGCCAACGTGGAGCTGCTGGAGTACCGAACCCTGGATCAGCAGCTGGACGGTGCGCTGGCGGAGTCGTGGGGATCCGTGAGCCAAGTGGACGGCGCGGCGTCCGGGCTGCGGCGCGGTCGACGCCTGCTCCAGCGACTGGCCGACCTGCAGATGGACGCGGCCATCCTCTACGAGGAGATCAACAACGCGCTCAAGCTGCTGGGCGATCAGTTCCTGGCGCGCCTCTACCGCGCCGCCAACCGCAGGCTGCATCTGGACGAGTGGGAGCGCTCCACGCTCCGCAAGCTGGAGACGCTGGAGTCCATCTACGAGAAGCTGGCCGACGACCAGGCGCATCGCCGCGCGGAGCTGCTGGAATGGATCATCATCCTGCTCATCTCCGCGGAGATCGTGTTCAGCGTGGTGGCGTTCCTACGGCACTGAGGTGTGCGGAAGACGGTGCGCCGGACGTCCAGGCAATGGGACCGGTGGGAGTCGCACCCACACGCCGGTTGCCCGGCCGCGGCTTTTAAGGCCGCTGCGTCTGCTGTTCCGCCACGGTCCCGCGGGGCAGGGTAGCCGCGCGAGTCAGCCGTCCACGCGGGGCGCGTGCCAGCCGCCCTCGGGCAGCAGCACCTCGTTCAC
>CAZKHO010000017.1:0-22368 GCA_964552505.1 uncultured Bifidobacterium sp.
GGCAGAAAGGTTTGAAATTCAACATGAAGCAGATCAGTACGGGTGCGGGCCTTCTGGGCCTTGGGGTGTGCATGGTCGCCACGGCGTTGATCGCCACGCATCGCGGCGGCGGCGAGGCTTTCGCTCAGGTGACAGGTGGAGAAAGGCGGATCGTGAGTGCATCTGTTCAAATAGTGCAGCCGCCTTACGGTTCAACGCAACATTGGGCATATCGCTTTTGGTCCGACAACACAATCGACGCAAGAATGATCGGCCTCTCCAATGAAGGCAGTTGGAAGGTCTTCTGGACGGCCTCGAACGGCAACCAGGAAGGTCCTGCAAACGTCTGGACGACGCGTGACAACGGCACCAGCGGTTTCCGCCCTATCACCGATGTGGACAACAGCGGCGAGACGGACGCGGGCGACATTTCGCAGGTGCTGATGGACTTCAACACCCGGTCTGAGGATTTGCCTCCTCCGCCCATCGACTGCAACATCAACGCGCCGCGCTGATCCCATCACCCGCCAAACCTTCGCCCCGTCGGCTTCGGCTGGCGGTGCGTTTCATTGACCGGCGGGAAGGTCTTCTCCAGGGTCTTTGCGCGGGCTCATGGATCCAGCTTCGCAGGCGATCACCCGCCGCCCAGCGCAGGCCGTTCGGCGGGCACCTGTCGCGTGGGCAGGTTGCCGTACGCGCGTGCCACGGCCTTGGCCACGGCTTCCTGCAGCTGCTTGGCGCGCGCCACGCCGTCGCCTTCGAAGCCGTTGCAGATCACGCTGAAGGTGGGTCGGTAGCCGTTGACGCAGTCCACCACGCCGCTCAGGGCGCAGACCCCGTCGATGTAGCCCGTCTTGCAGCGGACCGTGGCCAGCCTTGGATCCAGGTCGCGGAAACGCTTGTTCACCGTGCCGGACTTGCCGCCCACGGCCAGGCTGTGGAGAAAGGCCTCCGACACCGCGGGATCGTGCAGCAGGTCGTTGACCCAGGCGGTCATCAGGCTGGTGGTCACGCGGTTCTCGCGGGAGAGCCCGCTGCCGTCGGCGGCGCGCAGGCCCGGCGCCGCCCCCAGGCGTGCCGCCACCTGGCGCTGCAGCGCCTCGGTGCCGTTGTTCCAGCTGCCCGGGGTGCAGGTGGCCGCGTGGCCGAAGCGCTTCAGCAGACACTCCGCATAGAGGTTCTGGCTGTCCACGTTGCAGCGGGTGATGGCGGCGCGCAGCGGCGTGCGGATGACGGGGCCCACGTCCTCGCCGGCCGCCGGAGGATCGGCCGCCTCGGCCAGTCGCGCCACGCCCACCTGCACGCCGGCGGCGCGCAGACGCTCGGCCAGCAGCTGCGCGAAGAAGGCGGGCGGGTTGTCCACCGTGACGCCCACCGGCGCCTGCAGCGGCTGGCGAAGGAAGCCGCGGATGGTGAAGTTGTTGGCGTCCACCTCGCGCTGGATCCAGAGCGCGTCGTCCTTGGTCTTGCCCGGCTTGGTCTCGTTGCGGACGCCGATGAATCGGCACGCCGGTTCCGTGCGGGTGATCTCCGCGCCACGCGGAGAGGGCACGCCCCAGAAGTCCAGCCGGTTCAGATGGAAGTTGAGTCCCGCCACCTCCGCGCAGTACGCCTCGTGCAGCTGGTCCACGGGCCAGTCGGCGTGGCAGGTGCCGCGATCGAAGACCCGGTCGTCCACCACCAGCTCGCGCACGGACTGGACGCCCTTGGCCTTCACCGCGTCGGTCCACAGCGACAGCAGCAGGTCCACCGACATGCCCTGGTGCACCACGCCGTCGGTGGAGGTGTAGGTCATCTCCTTCAGCAACTCGGGATCGCCGAAGGCGGGATCGCCGTCGCCCACCACGGTCAGCCGGTCGCCGGAGAGCACCAGCCGCGTCTGGAACGCGAAGTCGGGGCCCAGCAGCCGCAGCGCCGTGCCGGTGGTGAGCAGCTTCTGGTTGCTGGCGGGGCGCACGGGTTCGTGGCCTCGGATGTTCACCACCTCGCGACCGTCGGCGTCGCGGACGCTGACGGCCACCACGCCCTTGCGCGGCCCCATGCTGGAGACCAGTCCGCGGACCTCGTCCTGCAGGTTGCCGGCGCAGGCCGAGGCGGAGAGGAAGAGCGAGCAGAGCAGGGCGGTCGCGGGGCGCATGGATGCGGGACTCTATCGGCGCGCGGCGGCGCTGGAATCAAGTTTCCAGGGCCACCGCCGCAGCGGTTCCCGCCACGAATCCGCCGGCCCACGCCCACTGGAAGTTGAAGCCGCCGATGCGCCCGTCCACGTCCAGCATCTCGCCCACCAGATGCAGCCCGGGCCGCACGCGGCTTTCCATGGTGTCCAGATCCAGTTCCGTCAGGGGGACGCCGCCCGCCGTGGTCTCGGCGTAGGTGAATCCGCGATCCCCGGTCACCGGCAGGTCCAGCGCCACCAGATGCCGAACCAGGTCGCGCCGGCGCTCCTTGGGTGCGCGTTGGGCGGTGGTCTCCGTGTCCAGGCCGGCGGCCGCCAGCGTGGCACGGGCCATCCGCTCCGGCAGACGCTCCCGAAGGCGCGAGAGCAGGGAGCGCCCCGTGGCGTCCAGCAGCCATCGGTCGGCCAGCGCCTCGTCCAGGTCCGGCAGCAGCGCCACCTGCAGGCGCACCGACGGATCCGCCACCTGATGCATGGCCAGGTGCCTGGAGACGTCCAGCGCCACCGGCCCGGAGAGCCCGAAGTGGGTGCAGAGCAGCGAGCCTTGGGTCCGTGCCAGGCGCTTGCCCGAGCCGGCCACCACGCGAAGTTCGGCCGGAAGGGCCAGACCGCTCAGTTCGCGCAGCCAGTGGCCGTCCGCCAGGAGCAGGGGCACCAAGGCCGGGATCACGCGCGGCGTGAGCGTGTGTCCCAGCCGCACCACCATCTCCAGGCCCGCGCCGTCCGAGCCACTCTTGGGCAGCGCCTTGCCGCCGGTGGCCATCACCACGCGCCTGGCCCGCACTTCGCCTGCGTCCGTCCGCACCAGGAAGCCGGCCTCCGCGGGCTCCACGGCCAGCACGCGCTGGGGGTGGCGCAGTTCCACGCCTGCGTCGCGGGCGGCCCGCAGCAGCGCCTCCAGGACGGTGCGCGCGTCGTCGGTCACGGGGAAGAGCTTGCCCGTCTCCTCGCGCTTGAGCTCCACGCCCAGTTCGTCGAAGAACGCGATGCACCGATCCACCGGGAACCGGTTGAGCACGCGTCGGATCAGGTGCGATGCGGCGCCGGCGTAGTCGCGTTCGTGGACGGCGTGGTGCGTCACGTTGCATCGCCCGCCACCGGCCACCAGGATCTTGGCGCCCAGCTTGCGCGCGCCGTCCAGGGCCACCACGCCGCGCACGCCCGCACGGCCGGCCTGGATCGCCGTCATCAGGCCGGCGGCGCCCGCGCCCACCACCACCAGCGGCGCCACGGTCTCAGCCACGCTTGCCCTTCGGCGGCGGGGCGGGCTGCCCGCCGATGGTCAGCGTGGCCCTTCGGCCCGCGCCGCGGTCCGGTTCCGGTCCGCACCCCGGGCAGGCGGGACCCTTGGAGCGCCGCGGGAGCAACGGCCGCACCACGGCGCCCGCCGCCGCCAGCGCCGCCAGCGTGACGATCCAGAATTGCCAGTCGTTCCAGGGCATCAGGAGACTCCCGCCATGAGAAGGATGGTGCGTGTGGCGAAGGCCAGCGTCCACGCCAGTCCGCTCATCCACGCGAACTGCAGCGCCGGCCACTTCCAGGATCCGGTCTCGCGCCGCACCAGCGCCATGGTGGGCAGGCACTGCATGGCCAGCGTGAACCAGACCAGCAGCGCCGCGGCGGTGGGCGTGTCCAGCAGCGGGCGGCCGTCCGCGCGGCGGCCGTGCGCGATGCGGTCCACCACCTGGCGCTCGTCGGCGTCGCGGCCCGCGCCGTTCACCACGCTGAGCGTGCTCACGAAGACCTCGCGGGCCAGGAAGCTGGTGAGGGTGGCCACGGTGAGCTGGTGATCGAACCCCAGCGGCGCGAACACCGGTTGCGCCACCTGTCCCAGCCGTCCGGCGAAGCTGTGCAGCTGCTGCTCTCTGGCCATCTCCCGGTCCACGCCCACCTGCACCTCGGCGCCGCGCGCGATGTCCTCCAGGCGCGGCCCTTCGCGCAGCCTGGCCGCCTCCGCCTGGCGCGCCACCGCGTCCGCCGACGGCACGGCCTTGGGATACGCGCTCAGCCACCACATGGCCACGCAGATGGCCAGGATCACGGTGCCGGCGTTGCGAAGGAACAGCTTCGAGCGATCGGCCGTCACCCACAGCGCGGTGCGCACGCTGGGGCGGCGGTAGGGCGGCAGCTCCAGCACCATGGGGCGCGCGGGGCCGCGCAGCACGGTGCGGCGTGCCAGCAGCGCGCTGAGGAGTCCGGCCACGGCACCGGTGGCGTAGCAGCCCAGGAACGCCGCACCGGCCAGCCATGGGCGGCCAGCGAACAGCAGCGAGATGAGCAGCACGTACACCGGCAGGCGCGCCGTGCAGCTCATGAAGGGCGCCACCAGGATGGTGGCCAGCCGGTCCCTGGGGTCCGGGATCAGTCGCGTGCTCAGGATGCCGGGCAGCGCGCACGCATGACTGGAGAGCAGGGGCACGAACGCCTGGCCCGGCAGGCCGAACCGGCGCATGAAGCGGTCCGCCGCGAAGGCCGCGCGCGCCAGGTAGCCGCTGTCCTCCAGCAGGCTGAGCAGGAAGAACAGCAGCGCGATCTGCGGCAGGAACACCACGGTCCCCGCCACGCCGCCCACCACGCCGTCCACCAGCAGATCGCGCACCGGCCCCGCGGGCAGGGCGCCCTGCAGCCATCCGCCCAGATGCGTGAACACCCAGTCGATGCCGTCCATGGGGAACTTGGCCAGCCAGAAGATGGCCGCGAACAGCACCGCCATCACCGTGACGAACACCGCGCCGCCCGACACCGGATGCGTGAGCGCCGCGTCCACGCGGTCCGAGAGCGCCTCGCTGCTGACGGCGCGTTCGCCGCCCACGCTCTGTCGCACGCACTCGCCGGTCCACGCCGAGAGCGCCGCCTCGTCGTCGCCGGCGGGCAGGTGCGTCAGGCGTCGCGCAAAGTCCGTCGGCAGGAACACGCCGCGCGCCGCGCCCAGCGCCACGGCGGCCAGTTCGGCCACGCCCTCGCCGGTGCGGCCGCTGACCACGCGCACCGGGCATCCCAGGCGCGCCTCCAGAGCGCGGGCATCCAGGCTCAGTCCCTTGCGGCGCGCCTCGTCGGCCATGGTCACCGCCACCACGCAAGGCACCTTGCGCCGAAGCACCTGCGCCACGAACCGGAGCGAGCGCGCCAGGTTGGTGGCGTCGGCCACGGCGATCACGGCGTCGGGCGCGCAGTCGCCGATGCGGCCCTCGATGCACTCGCGGCAGAGTCGGCTCTCGGGCAGTTCCAGGTGGAGGCCGTAGGTGCCCGGCAGGTCCACCACCTCCAGTTCGCCGTTCCCGGAGGCCGCCAGCCCCATGCGGCTCTCCACGGTGGTGCCCGGCAGGTTGCCGGTGCGAGCGCGCGCGCCGCAGAGACGGTTGAAGAGCGTGGTCTTGCCGGTGTTGGGCTGTCCCAGCAGCGCCACCCGGAACGGGCGACCGGTCACCGCGGGCTCCGCCGCCGGTGCCTGCGGGCGGTTCATCTCACGCCGCTCCGGCGTCGTCGCACGGCGTCACCATCAGGCCCTGCGCCACCGGGCCGCTGAGGCCCACGCGGGTGCGCTCGACCAGGATGATGCACGGTTCGCCGGGCTTGCAGACCCGGAGCTCGCAATGCTCGTGCACGCCCATGGCGCGCAGCAGGCACTGGTCGTTCTCGGGCAGGCCCGACATGCAGCCCTCGTCCAGACGCGCCCGCTGGCCGCGGCCCAGCTGGGTGAGCGGAATGCGCGGGCGCGGGTTGGCATCGGCGGAGCCTTCCATGGACGGGGCGATGATAGGTGGCGTGGCGGCGGCGTTCAATGAACGCTCAGCCGCCCGGCGTCTCGTTTCGGGGCGCCGGTGCGGGCTCCGATGTGCGGGGCTCCACGGAGCGCACGGTGTAGCGAAGCATGCACTCCACCTGCGGTGCGATCGGAACCCAGACGCGCGCGATCTGGAAGGTCTCCTCCGTGGGTGCAGGCTGCTGTTCCGCCAGTCGGATCTCGGGAGCCACCTCGGCGCGCAGCAGGCAGGGGCCTCGCATGCGGAAGTCCGGGGTCTGCGGGAAGGCACGCTCCAGCATGGCCAGCGGGCACTGGATGGTGAAGACCGTTCCCAGGCGGGTCCCGCTCCCGTCCGTGACCACGGCGTCCACCTTACGCATGTCCGGGTCGTCGGACGGCTTCACGTGATCCACCAGGATGGTCCACTTCACCGACTGTCGATACCGCCCCTGACGGACCGAGGACTCTCGCCAACGCTCCACTTCGCTTCGATAGGTGGACCACGCCTTGCGATCGGCCTGAGCGTCGGGAACCTTGATGCCGCGCTGCTGGAGGGCGTCGCTCAGCGACTGCCCCAGCATGCGGAGCACCGAGGCCGGGCACGACCAGGGATCCGCGCCGGCGTCGGCCGTGGCCGGGCCCTGCGCTGGTGCCGTCTCCTGCGGCTTGGCGCCGCCCAACTTCTGAAGCCGCTCCATCAACTCCAGGACCTGCTTCCTGAGCAGGCTGTTCTCGGCCTCCAGCGCCTTGATGCGTTCCTCCGGCGAAGCAGGCGACTGGGCGGCGGCGGAGACGGCGATCGCCATCGAGAGCACGAGGCATCGAATCATGGCTGCATCGTAACGGCGGCTGGCTGCGCGCGACTATCCTGCAGTCATGCGGCACGCCACGCTGCTTGCCCGACGGGCGATGCGCCGGCTGGTCCTGGAGCGACTGGTCGGGGCGGTGGTCCCGTCCGTCCTTGTCGCGCTGGGAGTGGCGGCTGCGCTGCTGCTGGCGGCGCGTGCCGCGGGGTTTGCGGGATGGATGGCGTGTGGCGCGGCGTTCGTGGCGGTGCTCGTGGCGGGCACCTGGCTGCGACTTCGCGCTGCGGCGCCCGTGACGCTGCGCGGCGCGGCGGCGGAGATCGACGAGCGTCTGATGCTGGAGGGTCGGGTGGCCACGGCCCTGGCGCTGACGGACCGCACGGACGCCTTTGCGCGCGCGGCGGTGGAGGATGGCGAACGGACGGCGCGCACACCGGGCATGTCGAATCGCGTGGATGCCGCGTTCCGCATCCGCTGGCCGGCCCTGGCGCCGTGGATCCCGGTGGCGGCGGTTGCCCTGTCGCTGCTGGCCTGGATGGTGCCGGTGCGGATGGTGGCTCCCTCCTCGCCCGACGCCGCCTTGCAGCCTTCCGTCTCCGCGGAGGAGGCTGCGGCGCGCGCCGAAGCCGCGGAAGCGCGCGTCCGTCAGGCGGTGCAGTCGATCGAGACCAGTCCCGAGGCGCAGGAACGGTTGAAGGACCTGCTGGCTTCGGTCACGGCGCCGCAACCTCCGTCTGGTGGCCGGGACGGTGCGCGGGAAGCGGGTGCGGACGCCGCTCGCCGGGAGGCCGAGGCGGCGCAGCGGGCCGCGGCGCTGGAGGAGCGGCTGTCTCGGGAGCTGGACTCGGCGGACGCGCAGGCCGTCGACCGGCTCCGTGATGCGATGGCGCGTTTGCCGGAGGCCGGCGACCAGGCGAAGCAGCTCTCGCAGGCGCTGAAGACGGGCGACTTGGAGGGCGCCATGAAGCAGATGGACGCGTTGGCGCGCCAGGCCGCTGGCGGCGATCCGAAGGCCGCGGCGCAGGCCAGGCAGGCGCTCGAGTCGCTGGCCGCAGCCATCGAGAAGTCGGCGGCGCAGCCCTCGGCCGCGCTGCAGCAGGCGCTGCGGCAGGCGGGTCTGGATCCTGGGCTTGCGTCCGATCCAGCCGCGGCGACGGCCGCCGCGGAAGCGGCCAGCCGTTCGGGCAAGCTCTCTCCTCAGCAGGCGGAGCAGGTCAAGCGTCAGGCGCAGGCGCAGCAGAAGGCGCAGCAGCAGGCCAAGCAGATGGCGCAGGGGGTGCGTGAGTGCAAGGGGGGCTCCAGCGCGTCCGGTCGCGCCGCGGCGTCACGGCAGGCGGCCGACCGTCGCATGAACGCCGCGCTGCAGATGGCGTTCGCCAACAGCCGCAATCCGGGATCGGCCATGCCCATGCCATGGCAGCTGGGCTTTCGCAGGGCGTCGGGCGAGGGTGCGGGCAAGGGTTCGGGCGGCGCCCCAAAGACGGACGGCAACACCAAGGCCATCGCGGACGGCACGCTGCCGGAGCAGCAGGAATCCGCGGGCGACGGCAATCCACTGGACACGGCCGCGGCGCGGGACTTTGTGCGCGCCCCGGGCGTGCCCGTGGGCGTCTCGTCGGAGCAGGTCAAGGCCGTGGCCGCCAAGGTGGCCGCGGGTCTTGAGGAGGGCTCGGAGGAGGATCCCGTCCCGGGCCGACTGAAGGAGGCGCACAAGCGTTACTTCGAGCAATGGAAGAGGCGCCTGGATCCGGCGCCGACGCCCGCGACCCCCGCCAGTCCCCCCGCGCCGCCCAAGCCCGCGGGCTGAGCCCGTCCACTCCGGAAGATCACGCGTGCACCTTGCCTTCGACCGTCCCGGCTGGCTTCTGCTGCTGGTGACGCTGCTTCCGGTGGGATGGCTGGCGTGGCGCTCCGTGCCGCATCTGGGTCGCGTGCGCGCCGTCGCCGCCGGAGTGCTGCGGTCGCTGGTGATCCTGCTGCTGACCGCTGGACTGGCACGGCCCTCCATCGTGCGGCACGGAGAGGGCACCAGCGTGGTGATCGTGGCGGACGCCAGCCGTTCGGTTCCCATGGCGCAGCGACAGGCCGCGCAGTCCTGGATCGAGTCTCGTGTGGTGGGGCGGTCCCGGCCGGGCGATCGCGTGGGCGTGGTGACGGTGGCCCGGACGCCGGAGATCCAGCAGGTGCCTTCGGCCGCCGCCGCCGTGGACACGCTGCGTCACGCCGGTGACGCGGTGGGCAGCGACCTTGCCGCGGGCGTGCGCACCGCGCTGGCCATGCTTCCGGCCGACACGGTGAACCGCCTGCTGCTGGTCTCGGACGGTGTGGAGACCGCCGGCAGCGTGGCGGACGCCGCGGAGCGTGCCGCGTCGCTGGGCGTGCCGGTGGACGTGGTGGTGCTGGAGCGCCCCGCGCCTCGCGACGTGATGGTGGAGTCGGTGCGGGCGCCGGCACGCGCGCGCCGAGGCCAGGTGATCGACGCGCGTGTGGTGCTGCGCGCCACGGCGCCCACCTCCGGGCGGCTGCTGCTTCGACTCAACGGCCGACCGGTGGACCTGGATCCGCGCGGGCCGGGCGAGGGACTGGCCGTCAAGCTGGACGCGGGTCCCAACGCGTTCAGCGTGCCGCTGCCCCTGGAACTGTCCGGTGCCGCGCGGCTGGAGGCGGTGTTCGAGCCCGCCGACGCGGCGTTCGACGCCATCGTGGAGAACGACGTGGGCGGCGCCATCACGTTCGTGGGGGGCGAAGGCCGGGTGCTGCTGGTGGGCGACGGACCGCAGCTGGAGCCGTTGGCGCAGGCCATCCGGGCCTCGCGCCTGGAGGTGGACGTGGTGCCGCCGGATGCGCTGGGGCCTCATGTGGCCGCGGGCGACTTCGACGCATGCGTGCTGGCCGACGTGCCGCGCTGGATGCTGGACGCCGAGAGCGACCGCGGCCTGGCTTCCAGCGTGCGCGACCTGGGCTGCGGACTGGTGATGCTGGGCGGCAGCCGCAGCTTCGGCGCCGGGGGCTGGAACGACAGCGAGGTGGCCTCGGTGCTGCCGGTGGACATGGTGCCGCCGCAGGAGCGCCGACTGCCCACCGGTGCGCTGGCGCTGGTGATCGACTGCTCCGGAAGCATGAGCATGCCGGTGGCGGGCACCGGCGTCTCGCAGCAGCAGATCGCCTGCGAAGCCGCCATCAAGGCCATCCGCGCGCTCACGCCGGAGGACGAGGTGACGGTGGTGGCGTTCTCGGGAAGCGCCAAGGTGGTGGTTCCGCTGACCCGGCTCACCGACGTGGCCTCCGTGGAGGCGCGCATCCGCTCGATCGAGCCCCAGGGCGGCACCAACATGTATCCGGCGCTGGGTGCGGCCATGGAGGAGCTGGAGCACAGCGACGCGCTCACGCGTCACCTGGTGGTGCTGACGGATGGAGCCACATCCGGCGACCCGGCCGAGGGCTTCGCGCGCGCCAAGGCCATGATCGACCGCGGCATGACCATGTCCACCGTGGCCATCGGAGACTCCAGCGACGGCGGACTGCTGGCGCGTCTGGCCAAGATCGCCGACGGGCGCTACTACGCCGTGCGCGACGACCAGAGCCGCGTGTCCATCCCGCAGATCTTCATCAAGGAGGCGCAACTGGTGCGTCGCAGCATGCTCTGGGAGGGGCAGCCCTTCGTGCCGGCGCGCGTGACCAGCGCCGAGTGGATGCGCGGCGGCGAGGCGCTTCCACCCGTCGCCGGCTACGTGATCGCCGGGACGCGTCCGGATCCCGCGCAGCTGGGACTGGTGAGCGCCGGTGACGCGAAGGATCCCATCCTGGCGTGGTGGAACCACGGCCTGGGGCGGGCGGTGGCGTTCACCAGCGACCTGGGCGGACGCTGGACGCCGGGCTGGCCGGGATGGCCCGGCTTCCAGCCGTTCGTGGGCGGGATGCTTCGATGGGTGCTGCGTCCCACCGCGCCGGCCGATCTGACCGTGCGAACGCGGCTGGACGGCGACGAGGCCGAGGTGGAGGTGGAGGCCACGGGCGAATCCGCCCGAAGCGCGGAGTCCGCCGAGGCCCGCGTGCTGCAACCGGACGGCAGCGCCGCGCGCGTGACGCTGCGGCAGGTGGCGCCCGGGCGTTGGTCCGGTCGATTTTCGGTGGACCGGGCGGGCTCGTATCTGGTGAACGCCGCGGTGGGCGCGGGTGGACGGCCCATGTTCACGCAGGCCAGCGTGAGCGTGCCGTACGCGCGCGAGTTCCGCACCGCCAGCGCCGATCCGGAACGCCTGCAGGCCGTGGCCCGTCGCACGGGCGGCCGGGTGCTCGCGGTGGGCGATCCCGCCGCGGATCTCTTCCTGAACCAGGGCATGCCGGTGCCGGAGTCCATGCGGCAGGCGTGGGATCTCTGCGTGGAGCTGGCCGCCGTGCTGTTCCTGCTGGACGTGGCGGTGCGGCGTCTGGCGCTGGAGTGGCCGAAGAAGCGTGCCAAGGAGGCGCCGCGCGACGCGACGCGCGTGACCGAGGCGTGGAGGCTGGCTCGACGCGCGGCACAAGGCGCGGCCCCGGTGCCGGCGTCCGCCGCGCCTTCGGAACCGTCCGGAGCCACCCTTGCGATGGACGCGTCCGACGCGCCCCGGAACGACACGCCGTCGCAGCCCGCGGCCTCGCCCGAGGCGCCGATCGAACCCCAGGACGACTCGCCGCTGGGTCGCCTTCGCGCCGCCAAGCGTCGTGCACGCGATGGAGGTCAGCCATGACGCAGCCGTTGGCCACGGCGACCGACGCCCGCGAGGCCGCGGATCGCTTCCGCGAGCGCGCCTCCGCCATGCGTGCCGCCATCGAGGGCACGGTGGTGGGCCTGGGCGACACGCTGGAGCAGTGCCTCTGGTGCCTGCTGGCGGACGGGCACCTGCTGCTGGAGGGGGTGCCCGGCCTTGGCAAGACGCTGCTGGTGCGCACCATCGCGCAGGCCGCCGGACTTCGCGCCGGGAAGGTGCAGTGCACGCCCGACCTCATGCCCGCCGACGTGATCGGCACCCCGGTGCTGCTGGACGACCCGGCCACCGGGCACCGCGTGCGCCGCTTCCGGCCCGGCCCCATCTTCTGTCAGGTGCTGCTGGTGGACGAGATCAACCGCGCGGCGCCGCGCAGTCAGAGCGCGCTGCTGGAAGCCATGCAGGAGCGAAGCGTCACGGTGGACGGCCAGACCCTGCCACTGGAGCGTCCGTTCCTGGTGCTGGCCACGCAGAATCCCATCGAGCAGGAGGGCACCTATCCGCTGCCCGAGGCGCAGCTGGACCGATTCCTGGCCAAGGTGCACGTGCCGGTGCCCGATCGCGAGTCGCTCAACGAGATCCTGCGACGCACCACCGTGGACGCCGCGCCGCGCGTGCCGCAGGCCACCGACGCCGCGGGTCTGCTGGAGCTGCAGCGGCTGGCGCGCCTGGTGGCGGTGGCCCCGCACGTGGCCGACTGGGCCATCCGTCTGGTGCTGGCGTCGCAGCCGGCAGGCGCGTTCGCCGCGCCGCGTGCCGCGCGATGGATCCGCGTGGGCGCCGGTCCGCGCGCCGCGCAGGCGCTGCTGCTGCTGGGCAAGGTGCGCGCGCTGCTGGCCGGTCGTCACGCGGTGGCCGTGGACGATCTCCGCGCGGTGGCCGCGCCGGCGCTGCGTCATCGTCTTCGCCTTTCCTACGAAGCCGAAGCCGACCGCGTGGACGCCGACGCCGTGATCCTGCACCTGCTGGCCAGCGTGCCGCTGGAGGCGCCATGAGCTCCCTGGGTCGCATCGACCAGCTGCTGGACGCGCCCTTGGTGGCCGCGCTGGACCGTCTGGACGTCACCAGTCGTCGTCCGCTGCAGGGCACGCGGCAGGGCGAGCGCCGGAGCCCACGCCGCGGTCAGGGCATGGAGTTCGCCGACTTCCGACCCTACGCGCCGGGCGACGACCTCCGCTTCGTGGACTGGAACATCTACGGCCGCATCGAGCGCCTCTTCCTGCGCCTCTTCCTGGAGGAGGAGGACCTCTCGCTGGTGGTGGCCTTGGACGAGAGCGCCAGCATGGGCTTCGGCACGCCCGTCAAGTTCGACGTGGCGCGTCGCGTGGCCATGGGCCTGGCCTACGTGGGACTGGTGAACCAGCATCGCGTGACGCTGGCCGGCCTTCGCGGCGACGCGTGCGAGCGACTGTCGGCGCTGCGGGGCCGGCGCAAGGCGGCGGAGGCGGCCAGCTGGCTCCTGAACAGGCAGGCCGGCGGCGCACTGGAGTTCGAGAAGGCCTGTCATGCGCTGGCCGCGGGCCGGCAGGGGCGCGGGGTGGCGGTGCTGGTGGGCGACTTCCTGGTGGAGGACGGACTGGAGCGCGGCCTGCGCGCGGTGGCGGGCCGCGGCTGGGACGTCTTCGCGCTGCAGGTGCTGGCGCCGGAGGAGATCGCGCCCGCGGCGCACGGCATCGTGGGGGACCTGCGGCTGGTGGACGCGGAGCGCGGCACCGAGACCGAGATCACCGTGAGCGAGGCGCTGCTGCGCGAGCATCGTCGCAGGCTGGAGGCGCACAACGCCCGCTGGCGTGACGCGTGCACGCGGCTCGGCGTGCGGCAGCTCTCCATCGAGACCACCGCCGACCTTCCCCGGCTCATGCTGGAGTCGCTGCGACGCGGAGGACTGCTCCGATGAACCTGCTGGCGCCATGGCTGGGCGCGGCGCTGCTGGCTGCCACGCTGGTGCCGCTGGTGGCGCTCTACATCCTCCGGCTGCGGCGCGTGCGTCGCACCGTGAGCAGCACGCTGCCCTGGGTGCGCCGGGTGGACGACCTTCGCGCCAACGTGCCCTTCCAGCGTCTGCGTCCCAGCTGGCTGATGGTGGTGCAGATCCTGCTGCTGGCGCTGCTGGCGCTGGCGGTGGCGCAGCCGATGCTGCGGGGACTGGGCTGGACGGGCGGGCGCGTGGCGCTGCTGGTGGACTGCTCGTGCAGCATGCGCACGCTGGACGGCCCGGGCGGCGCGTCCAGGCTGGAGGAGGCGAAGCGGCTGGCCGTGGCGCGCGCAGAGTCGCTGCAGGGTGGCGGACTGCTGGCGCTGTCCGCCCCCGAGATCATGGTCATCGCCTTCGCGGGCACGGCGGAGGTGCGCACGCCCTTCACGACCAGCATGGCCCGTGTGCGCCAGGCGATCGAGTCCATCCAGCCCACCGACGAGCGCACGCTGGTGGGGCCGGCGCTGGAACTGGCGCGCGCGCACCAGTCCGCGCCCTCCGGCGAGACGGAGAAGCCCGCGCGCGAGCCGGCCGCGCTGGAACTGTTCACGGACGGGCGCATCGCGGACGCCCAGGGCCTGTCGATCGGGGCGTCGGAGCGGCTGTCGTGGACATGTGTGGGTTCGGCCGGCACGGTCAACGTCGGATTGTCGGCCGTGGGTGTGGAACGTGCCGCCGCCGATCCGTCGCTGGTGGAGGCGTTCGCCGCGCTTCGCAATCAGGCTGCGCAGCCGGCGGAACGTCGGCTGGAGCTCCGGGCGGACGGCGCGCTGGTGGCGGCCAGCCCCGTTCCGGTGCAGGTGCCGTCCGCGTCGGTGTCCGGTGATCCGCCGATGCCCGGCGAGCGTCGCGTGGCGTTCCAGCCCTTCGTGGTGGGGGGGCCGCGACTGGTGGAGGTGACCACGCTGCCCGGCGACGCATTCACTCCGGACGACCGTGCGCTGGTGGCGGTGCGCGAGGCGCGGATCCCGTCGGTGGCGCTGGTGGGTTCCGACGACTCGCTGGAAGCGCTGGTGTCGGCGTTGCCCACGCGGTCGTTGACCAGACTGGACGCCGCGGCCGCCGACGCGGCCATGGCCAAGGATCCGCGCTGGGCCGAGGGGTTCGACGTGGTGGTGAGCGTGGGAGCCGCGCCGCGCGACCTTTCGTACGGTCGCTGGCTCCACTTTGGCGCGGTGCCGGCGGCGCCCGGCCTTCATCCGGTGGGCGAGCCGGGCCGCGACTTCGCGCGCACCTGGCGCACGGACCATCCGTCGCTCTCGCAGTGCAACCTGAACGAGCTGGTGGCGCGACGCGCCAACCGCCTGGCGGCCGAGAGCGGCTGGACGGTGCTCATCGAGGGCGGCCGAGCGCCGCTGGCGGTGGCCGGTCGGACCGAGCACGGCTACGCGATCGTGGTGGCCTTCGAGCCGGCGGACTCCAACTGGCCCTTCCAGCGAAGCTTCGTCAACTTCACCGCGCAGTCCATCGAGCTGCTCTGCGGCCTGGGCGACGTGGCGTCCGAACCGTCGGTGGAGCCGGGATCCATGATCCGCGTGCGACTGCCGGACGGCGCCCGCGACCTCTCGGTGGTGACGCCCGGCGGCGCGCAGGTGCCTCTGCGAGCGATGGATGGCCAGGCGTCGTGGGGGCCCGCGCGCACCTGCGGCGCCTACCGCCTGGAGTGGACCGGCCGCGACGGCGCGCGCGCCTCCCGGTGGGTGGCCGTGAACCAGCTGGACCCGGCGGAGTGCGACGTGGCGGCGGCCACCGGGCTCACCATCGGCGGCGCGCGAGTGGAGCCGCAGCGGGGCAGTGGCGGTCCGATGGAGGCCTGGCCGCTCGCCGTGGGCGCGGCGGTGGGGCTGCTCCTGCTGGAATGGTGGCTGTACCATCGTCAGGCGTGCCGCTGACACCCGTCCATCTGGAATACGTCCAGCGAGAGAACGCCGACGTGGTGGCCGTCCGAGGTCCCGTGGACACGCGCACCATGCCCGGCTTCGAGGGCCTCATGCAGGCGCTGGCCGATGCGGGTGACCGCGACGTGGACATCGACCTCACCGGCATCGAGAGCTTCAACTCCACCGGCGTGGGCATCCTGGTCAACCTGGCGGCCCGTCGCCGGGGTCGCAACGCCCGCGTGCACCTTCGCCTGCGCGAGGGCGGTCCGCTGCTGGCCATGCTCCGTCTGGCGCGCCTGGAGTCGCTGTTCACGCTGCACCTGGACTGAGGCGCGACGCCGCCGCTTCGCTCCGTATGATCGCGGCATGAACGCCGACCGCATCGCGAACTTCGAGAGGATGGCGCAGGCCGATCCCTCCAACGAGATGGCGCACTTCAGCCTGGGCAACGCCTACCTGCAGGCGGGCCGCTTCGCCGAGGCCGCGCAGAGCCTGGAGCGCTGTCTGGCGCTGGCCCCGGAGATGAGCAAGGCCTGGCAGCTCTGCGGTCAGGCGCAGGTGGGGGCCGGCTGGACCGACAAGGCGGTGGAGACCCTGCTGAAGGGCCACGAGATCGCCTCGCGCAAGGGTGACCGCATGCCGCAGCAGGCCATCGCGGAACTGCTGCGCTCGATCGGCCGCGAGCCCCCCAAGGTGGAGGCGCCCGTGGACGCGGCCGCGGAGGCCCTGCGCGCCAGCGGCGCGTTCATCTGTCAGCGCACGGGCCGCCCGGGCACCCGCATGGAGGCGGCGCCGTTCCGCGGACCTGTGGGCGCGTGGATCCACGCCAACATCAGCGCCGAGACGTGGCGCGCGTGGATCGGCCAGGGCACCAAGGTGATCAACGAGCTGCGTCTGGACTTCTCGCGCGACCGCGATCAGGAGGTCTACGACCAGCACATGCACGAGTATCTGGGGCTGGATCCGGAGGCCCTGGCCCGCATCCGCGCCGAGGCCGCCGCGGCCAAGGGCGCCTGAGGCGTGGCCGCCGCGCCGCCCCCCATCCTGGAGTGTGCGCTGGGCGGTCTGCCGCTGGCCACGCCACTGGTGGCGGCCGCGGGAACCTGCGGCGTGCTGGACGAACTGGCCGAGGTGAGCGACGTCCGCTGGCTGGGTGCGCTCACCACCAAGAGCCTCACCGCGGAGCCGCGTGAGGGCAACGCGCCGTGGCGCGTGGTGGAGACGCGCGGCGGCATGCTCAACGCCATCGGCCTGGCCAACCCGGGCGTGGAGGCCTTCGTGCGGGAACACGCGCCGCGGGCGGGCGGACTGCCCTGCGCGGTGATCGGTTCGGTGGCGGGGCATTCCGTGGACGAGTACGTGCGCGTGGCCCAGGCGCTGCAGGCGGCGGGCCTGCGCGCGATCGAGCTGAACGTGAGCTGCCCCAACACCGCGGACGGGCGTCACTTCGGTTCGGCGCCGGGACCGCTGACGGAACTGGTGCGCGCGGTGCGTACCGCCGTCTCCGTGCGTCCGCTGCTGGTGAAGCTGCCGCCCGACGGCCCGGTGGTGGCGCTGGCCGCCGCCGCCGTGGAGGCGGGCGCCGACGCGCTGACGTTGTGCAACACCTTCCCGGCGATGCAGATCGACCCCGAGTCGCGTGCGCCCACGCTCTCCCGCGGCAGTGGCGGCCTGTCGGGCGCCGGCGTCCATCCGATCGTGGTGCGACTGGTGCACGAGGTGCGTCGCCAGGTGACCGGTCCGGCGGGCGTGCCCATCGTGGGCCTGGGCGGCGTGCTCGACTGGCGCGACGCCGCGGAGATGCTGCTGGCCGGTGCCTCGGCGGTCGGACTGGGCACCGCGCTCATGGTGGATCCCACCGCGCCACGGACGATCGCGCGCGGCCTGGCGGCGTGGGCGCAGCGGCAGGGCGTGCAACGCGTGCAGGACCTGGTGGGAGCCCTCCGCGGATGAACGCGGCGGAGCGCGCGCGCTTCGACCGCCTCCTGGAGGAGGTGCTGCTGCAGCTGCCCCCCTCGGTGCGCGATCTGCTGGAGGAGCTGCCGTTGGTGGTGGAGGATCGGCCGTCGCGCCAGGTGCTGCGCTCGCTGGGTCTGGAGCACGCCGACGACCTGTGCGGACTGCACGAAGGGCTGGCGCGGACGGAGCGGTCGGTGGAGTTCCCGCAGCTGCCCGACGTGATCACGCTCTATCGCCGGGGCATCGTGGATCTGGCCGGGGGGTGGGAGACGCGCACGGAGGACGGTGTCCCGGTGGGCGGCGATCAGGCGGTCCGCGACGAGATCCGCGTCACGCTGCTCCACGAGATGGGCCACCACTTCGGCCTGGACGAGGACGACCTGGAGGCGCTCGGGTACGAGTGACCGGCCGCGACGGGCCCGGGACGCCGTCAGCCCTTCTTGGCGGCGGTGGCCTCGGCCTCGGCCGGCATGTGCAGGATGCGCTTGCAGCTGACGCACTGCACCGCCATGGCGCCGTCGCCCATGAGCTTGGCGTAGACCGCGAAGGGGATCTCCGTGTTGCAGGCGCTGCACGCGTACTCGCGGTGCCGCGCGCTGATCACCTCCACCTCGCTCATGGCTTCGCCTTCGTGCAGGTCGGCCACCTCGTCGAAGAGCTTCATGGCGGCCTCGGGCACCTTGGACGCGGCGGCGGCGCGCTCGCGCTCCAGCTCGCCCAGACGCTCCGCGGTGTCCTTCATCCGCTGCTCGCGTTCGGCCTGCGCCTCGTCGCGCAGCCGTGTGCGTTCCGCCAGCAGGGGCTCGAAGCCCGCCAGCCGCTTGGCCACCTGCTCGATGCGCTCCATCTGTCCCAGCGCCTGCTCGTCCAGAGCGTCCTTCTGCGACTCCAGCGTCTTCAGTTCCTGCAGGAGCGCGTTGTACTGCTTGGTGTTGGCGCTCTGGTTGAGCTCCCGGCGCAGCTTCTCCACGCGCTCGGCGATGGACTTGCCTTCCACCTCCAGCGTGGCCACCTGCGCCTGCATCTGGCGCTGCTGCGCGTGCACGTCGGTCCGCTGCGCCTGCAGCTCGTCCAGCTGACGCTGCTGCGTGCCCAGATACCGGTCGGCCTGCTGCAGGCGCGAACGGAGCGAGCGAACCTGCACATCGACGCGGTGAAGGGCCAGCAACTGCTGCAGCAGACTCATGCGGGGTCTCCTAGGGGCTCCGCAGCGTACACGCCCCGGGCGACCGCAAGGGACGCAGGATTCACGCGGCGGCTGGCGTGAGCAGCCAGAGCGCCGCGGGAGCCGTCAGCAGCAGGCTGTCCAGCACGTCGAAGGCTCCGCCCATGCCCGGGATCCACGCGCCCGAGTCCTTGGCGCCGGCCTGACGCTTGAGGATGCTCTCCGAGAGGTCGCCCACCGGACCCAGGACCGACGCGGCGGCGCCAAAGGCCAGGCCTCGCGCCATGCCCACGCCCATCTCCTGACCAAGCCAGGCGCCGGCGGCCAGGCTGGCCAGCGTGCCGCCCATGAATCCTTCCCAGGACTTCTTGGGCGAGATCCACGGCGCCATCCGGTGACGCCCAAGCGCCATGCCGGTGAAGTAGGCGCCCATGTCGTTCACCTTCACCGCTAGCACGGCACCCGCCAGGGCCCACCAGGGCACGGCGGCGCGCAAGGCGATCCAGCAGGCCGGCAGAGCGCCGATCCACAGCGCCACCAGCAGCCAGCGTCCCAGTTCCGCGATGGCGCGCGCGCCGTCCGATCGAAGGAGCGCCGCAAAGGCGGGCGCCAGTCCCAGCACCGCCAGCGACGCGGCCAGACGCGCAGGGCCGTCCAGCTTCCACGCGTGCAGGCAGACCGCCGCGAAGGCCGCCGCCGCCAACGGCAGCGCCACCGGCAGCGGCCACGCGCGCACGCCTCCCTGTCGGAGCAGTCGGGTCAGCTCCGCCGCCAGCGCGGGCACCAGCGCCGCCAGCGAGACCGCGCCCAGCAGCAGTCCCGCGGGCAGCGTGCCTCCGGGCCACCACTCGGCGGGGGCGCCCTCCCAGCGCGCGTCCAGCCACAGCAGTGTGGCGAGCAGCGCGATCAGGGCCGCGCCCACGGGCAGTCGCACGGCGAGCATGGTTCAGTAGATGGGCACCGCGGGGTCGATGTCCATCGACCACAGGTGGATGCCGCCGGCCAGGCTTCGCACCTGGTCGAAGCCCGCGCGTCGCAGCGCCGCCGCGGCGCGCAGACTCCGGACGCCGTGATGGCACACCGTCACCACCATGTGATCCTCATGGGCCCGCAGCTCGTCGGCACGCGACTCGATCTCCGACAGCGGAATGTGCACGCTGCCCTCGATGCACGCGATGGCGCGCTCCTGCGCGGTCCGCACGTCCACCAGCACCAGGCGCTCCGGGCCGGCGCGCAGATCGCGCACCTCGCGCGGCGTCAGTTCCCAGTCCGGCTGCAGCGGATAGCCGGGCGGAAGGCCGCGCGCGTCCAGTTCGCTCATGGCTTGGCGGTTCCGGCGGGCGGGTCGGCGGCCACCCAGACCCAGAGTCCAGGCACCCCCTGCACCTGCGCGGGAGGCAGCACGCCCGAGGCCTGCTGCGGCGACTGCACCGTGAGCCAGGGCGGCTGTCCCATGACCATCCGCACGGGGGAGAGGACCAGCATGGCGGCAGGCCATCCCGCCTCCAGCGCGCCTTCCTCCGCCGCGGCGCCAGGATCGCTGCCCAGACGCATGGCGTCCGTCACCGTGGGGAAGGTCTTCCCGTTGCGCGCGTCGCCGCCGTTCATCACCAGCGGCTCGTCGTAGGTGGGCTGCCGCTCCACCTGACCGCGCGGCGCCGCCACCGTCACCACCTCCCAGTTGCGGCGGTCCAGCCCCTTCAGGCTTGGGCCCGTGGAGCGGGTGGTGGTCTCGGGCGTGGTGGGCGCCAGGTCCGGCAGCGGGTCCGGGCCTGCGCCGGTCAGCGTGTCGGAGTTGTTCAGGCACGCCTGCAGCGGCGCCAGAAGCAGCGCGGTGAGCAGCAGGGGATTCAGTCGAAGTGGTCGCATGGGAAGCCCGCCTTGCGAAGGGCCTGCAGGATGGTATCGGAATCGAATCCCTGACGGCCCAGCGCCCGGGCCACGGACGCCGCATCGCGCCCCCGCGCCTTCCACGCCGCCACCTGCGCTTCCATCCGATCCTGGGCGCAGCCTTCCCGCGCGGCCGCGCGTGCCGTCCGAGTGGCGACGCCTTCGGCTTCCAGCCGCTCCTGCAGGGCGTCGTGCGCCATGGGTGCGCGTCGCTGCAGCAGCTCGGCGCGTCGACGCGCGTAGGCGCGATCGTCCAGCCAGCCTTCCCTGGTCAGCGCCTGCACCACGCGCTCCGCCAGCGCCGGATCCCACTTCACGGACAGCCGCTCCACCAGCAGCGCGACGGTCATGTCGCGTCGACCCAGTCGTGACAGCGCGTCGGCTCGGCATCCGTCCTCCGCCACGGCCTCCGTCACCGCTCGCTCCAGCTTGACGGTCCAGCGCTCGCCCTCCCGCACACCCAGCCGCTCGGCCAGGTCACGTCGAAGCGCTCCCATGGACGCTCCGTCCACCACCACGGTGACGCGTCCGGGATCGCGCGGCAGCGGCCGCACGGCCTGGATGAAGGGCCGGCTCATGGCGAAAGCTCGTCCAGGTAGGACGCCAGTTCGCCCGCCGCCTTGCCGTCGCCAGCGCTGCGCGCCGCCTGCAGTCCCTCGCGCAGCGCGGCCATGGCCTGCTCCACGCGGCCCAGTCCTTCCAGCGCCTTCGCCTGATGGAACCGGGCGTAGGCGTGCGAGGGATCGGCCTGGATGGTCCGTGCGAACCACGACACCGCCTCCTCCAGCCGGCCGGCACGGGCGTGCTCCTGCGCCACGCCGTAGAGACAGAAGGCGTCGTGGGGGTCGGCCTCCAGCATGCGCATGAGCGCGTCCAGCCGTGAGGGAGCGGTCATGGCGCAAGCGTAAGGCCTGCTGCACGTCCGCGGCCGCCGCACTACCTTGCCCTCCCATGAACCCACGGCTGTGCGCGATCCTGCTGACGGTGCTGCCGGCGCTGGCGGGCTGCTTCGACAACACCTACGTGAAGCAGGATCGGACCGACCGGCGGCCGCGCGTGCTGGCCGTGACGGACCACGACGGCGGCACGCACGAGTGCCTGCTGCTCAAGGACCGGCTCTGGTACGTGGGGCAGGGGCCCAGGCTGCTGGTGCTGGAGGGACGCGGCACCACCGTCCGAACGCTGGAGGCGGGTCCCGTGGGGCACACGGGGCCGCTGGTGGACCTGGCCATCCATCGAGGAGACCTGGTGGGCGTGCTCTGGGGCGATGCGGTGGTGCGCTGGGACCTTGCCAATCCCAGGCTTCCGGTGGTGATCGACCGCGTGGACGCGGCGAAGCTTGGCATCGAGCCCCGCGCGGTGTCGGTGGTGGGCAGCGAGCTCTACGTCTCGGGCGAAGGCGGTGTGGTTCGTGCCAGCGACGGCCGACTCTTCCTGAAGGGTGAGACTCCCGGTCCGGTGGTGCCAACCACGCAGGGACTCGCCGCGGTGTGCGACCGCCGCGTCCGGCTCCTGGAGTCGGGCGTGGCCGTGGGCGTGGCCACCGATCTGCAGGTGGTGCCCGACGAGAAGGGGCTGGCTCGTGCGTTCGCCTTCGCGCTGGGAGCCAAGAGTGGAAGCCAGGTGGGGCTCATGGGCCTGGATCTGCATGAGCACGCCAGCGACGCCTTTCATGCGCCGCTGGCGCGGATGCGCGTGACCGGCGACCGCCTGTGGCTGCTGGGCGAGGACCGGCTGGCCACGTGGAAGATCGAGGGGGACGCGCTGGTGGATCCGACGTTCGCCAAGGTCAAGGGCGTGCGCGACGTGGCGGCGCTGGGTCCCAACCTGTACGCCATGGTCGGATCGTTCGGCCGAGCGATCTATCGGCTGCACGACGACCGCGACGGCCCGGGCGACGAGTTCACCGACGTGAAGCGGGAACCTGGCCGCATGGACCAGGCGCTGTTCGACGGGCGGCGCATCGTGGTCGCCCAGGACGGGACCGGGGACGTGTCCTTGATCGGCGACGCGGTCCGGATGGCGCGCGACGGCGACCTGGTGCT
>CAZKHO010000017.1:22378-26653 GCA_964552505.1 uncultured Bifidobacterium sp.
GCCACCTTCGCGTGGGGCACCGCCACCATCGACGCGGGCGACGGAAAGCCCGAGACGCCGGACGAACTCCGATCGCTGCGCCTGGAGGGAGCTGGCGGAAACGGCCGTTGGGAGGCGCCGCGCGGGGCGCGCATCGCGTGCGTGGCGGCGGTGGACGGTCAGCTGTGGGTGGGGCACACGCGCGGCATCACGGTGCTTCGGCAGGCGACGCTGCCGCCCGCGGAGCCTGCGCCCGAGGGGAAGCCGCCCCCGCCTCCCGTGCCGCAGCTGGAGGTGGTGGGAGAGGTGCGCATTCCCGGCACCGTGACGTGGATGTTCCCGCTCCGCACGGGCGGCGGCGTGGCGTGGGTCAGCCGGACCGGCGGGATGGGCGTCTGCGAGCTGGTGCCCGAGGGCGAGGAGCCGAAGCGGAAGCCCGCGGACTGACCCTGGTCGGGCGGGCTGCGTTGGACTGGCTGCAGAAGGTCCTGCAGAGGGCGTCCGTGGCGCAGCTGCCGCCTCGCGCCTTGCATGCGGCACGACCGTGCGCGATCAGCAGGTGGCTCAGGCGGCACCACGACTCCTGCGGGAAGAGCGCCATCAGGTCGCGTTCCACCTTCACCGGATCCGAGTGCCGGGTCAGGCCGTAGCGCCGGGCCAGGCGCCCCACGTGCGTGTCCACCACCACGCCCTCCTGCATTCCGAACACGTTGCCCAGCACCACGTTGGCGGTCTTGCGAGCCACGCCGCGCAGCGTCAGCAGATCCTCCATGCGAGCGGGCACCTCTCCTCCGAACCGTTCGTGCACGGCACGCATGCTCTCGTGCACGCTCCGGGCCTTGTTTCGCCAGAAGTTGAGGGTCCGCACGAAGGGCTCGATGCCGGCGGCGCCGGCGCGCGCGTAGTCCGCCGGCTGCGGAAACGCGGCGAACAGCGCTGGGGTGGCGCGGTTGACGCCGGCGTCCGTGCTTTGTGCGCTCAGGATGGTCGCCACCAGCAGTTCGTGCGGAAGGCGCCAGTGCAGTTCACACTGCGCGTCCGGATAGCGGCGCTCCAGCGCGCGCAGCAGCCTTCGCGCGCGGCGAAGCTGCTCGGGACTCTTGCGGGGAAGCGCGCCGTGGGACACGCGACGATCGTAGGGGCGGGGTGCGGGCACGGCTATCCTGCGCGCCGTGATCCACACGCCCAGACTCCTCAGTGTCACGGCACTGCCTCTGGGCGGCGGCCTGGTCGCGTTCGACGCGGCGGCGGCGTTGGGCCTGGCGGGCGTGCAGCTGGACGCCGCGGACCCGTCCATGCGTCCTCGCGAGCTGGGCGAGAGCGCCCGTCGCGACGTGGCGGCGGCGCTGCGGCGTCGAGGACTCGCCTGCAGCGGCGTCGACTGTCTGGTGCCGGCGGAGCGGTTCCAGGATCCCGCCCGCGTGGAGCGTGCGCTGGAGGCGGTGCATGGTGCGCTGGAACTGGCGGAGGCGCTGGGGCGCGTGGCGGTGTGCGTGCAGCTGCCGGAGGCCCACACGGATTCCACGCTTCATCTGCAGGCGGAGGCCTGCAGGCGCGGTGTGCCGCTGGCCGACATCACGGTGCGCGCGCCGACGGGCTCGGTGTGCGTGGATCCCGCCGCATGGCTGGCCGCGTCCATCGACGTGGCGTCCGAAGTGGCTTCGCTGGGGCCTCGCGTGGCCGCGGCCCGCGTGGTGGACCTGCTGCGCTCCGGACTGCGAGGGCCCATCGGCGAGCCGGGCGCCGCCCGTCTGGACGCCATGGCGTACCGGCTTGCGCTGGAGGTGGCCGGCTTCCAGGGTCTTCCGGTGATCGACGCGCGCCAGTGGGCCGACGCGCCTTCGCAGGTGGCCCGATGCGCGGAGCGTTGGTCGCACCTGCTGCCGGCGCTGGGAGGTGCGGCGTGACGGACGCCCCTCAGGGCTTGGTGGTCCTCGGCCACGGCGTCGACCTGATCGAGGTGGCGCGGATCGAGCGCATGCTGGCGGAGCATCCCGAACGCTTTCGGGAGCGGGTCTTCACGCAGGTGGAGCAGGCGTACGCGGAGGCGGGTGGGCGGAGGCGCGCCGAGCGCTATGCCGCGCGGTTCGCCGCCAAGGAGGCGGCCTTCAAGGCGGTTGGCACCGGATGGCGCAGCGGCATCGCGTGGACCGACGCGGAAGTGGTGCACGGACCGAACGGCGCGCCCATGCTGCGCGTGCACGGCCAGCTGGCGCAGGCGGCTGCGGCAGGCGGGGTGGATCGCTGGTTGGTCACCCTCACCCACACCGACCACTTGGCCATGGCCAGTGTGCTGGCAGGCCGCGTCGCGGGCACCGGGTAACATCCCCACACCATGCGCAGGCGCGGCACTCCCACCCTGTACGAACTCTGGCGGCCCTCGTCCCGGGCGGAGGGCGGCGCCACGCTGCCTTCTCCCATCGTGGGTTCCACGCCCCGCGTCATGCGCGTGGCCTCGGGCACCATGCTCCTGATGATCGCGGGTGCAGCGGTCCTGCTGGTGATCGTCTTCTATCTGGGCTACGGCAAGGGCCGGAGCGTTGGCATCAGCGAGGGGCTGGCCCAGCGCGCCGCACTGGAGCAGGTGCAGGCCACGGCCCGAACCGTCCAGGATCCGCTCCTGAGTCCGCCCCAGCCGCCTCCCGGGCCTGCCGCAACGGCCTCCCCGGCGGGGGGTGATCCGCGCGTGGAGGGGCTCTGGTACTTCACCCTGGCGCGTCCCGCGTCCGCCACGGCCGCTGAAATGCTGGCTTTCTGTCGTTCCGAGGGGCTTGATGCGCACCTCGTTTCCGACGATAATGGCAAGTCTCGGAAAATCATCGTCGTGCCGGCGCTGGCGTCTCCGGACGCCCGCAAGCTCCCCGCGGGGCAGCAGCTGGAGGCGAAGATCAAGTCCGTGGGCAATCGCTGGAAGGCGAAAGCCAAGGGCAACCGGAACTTCTCCGACGCCCAGTTGGAACTCTTCAAGCGCTAGGCACCGCGCCTGCGCACCGATCGGAACGCACTCTTCACCCCACGCAACGCCATGAGCCTCCACTCCAGCCTCAAGACCAAGTCCGGCGCCCTCAACCAGCATCGCAACGTGCTCACCCGCGCCGAGCGCGTGGCCAAGCTCACGCTCGAGGCCGGCTACAAAGCGGACGAGAAGGGCGTGCTGGGCATCGTGAAGGTGCGCTCGATCAAGCCGAAGGCCGGCAAGAAGGCCGTGAAGAAGGACGCCGCCGCCGGTGACGCCAAGGCCGCCGCGCCCGCCGCCGGTGCCGCCAAGGCCGCCGCACCCGCCGCCGGCGCCGCCGCCAAGAAGAAGTGACGCGTGGCCGGCGCCTCCGCCGCCTCAGCCCGTCCTCTGGCCGAACGGCTTGTCGCCGAGCGCAGTCGCTCCATCGACGCCTCGGGCATTCGCAAGGTCTTCGACCTGGGCGCCAAGCTCAAGGATCCCATCAACCTCTCCATCGGGCAGCCGGACTTCGCGGTCCCGGAGGCCATGCGGCAGGCGGCGTCGCACGCCGTGCTGGAGAACCGCAGCGGCTACTCGGTCACGCAGGGCATTCCTGAACTGCATGCGGCCATCTGGGCGCACCTGAAGAAGGACGTGGGATGGCAGGGGCCCACCGCGGATCTGGGCTGCGCGGTGACCAGCGGCACCAGCGGCGGCCTGCTGCTGGGCCTGATGGCGGTCTGCGATCCGGGTGACGATTTCATCGCGCCGGATCCGTACTTCGTGATGTATCCGCAGATGGCGAAGATGCTGGGTGCGAGGTGCGTGTTGTGCGACACCTATCCGGACTTCCGGATGACGGCCGAGCGCGTGGAGCCGCTGATCGGGCCGCGCACCAAGGCGGTGCTGGTGAACTCGCCCAGCAATCCCTGTGGCACCGTCATGAGCGGCGCCGAGCTTCGCGATCTGGTGGACCTCTGTCGCGCCAAGGGCGTGCTGCTCGTGAGCGACGAGATCTACGACGAGTTCTGCTTCCCCGACGCGCGCGAGGACGGCCGATGTCCCAGCGCCGCGCGCTACGGCGAGGACTGCCTGCTGATCCGCGGCTTCGGCAAGACCTACGGATGCACCGGCTGGCGGCTGGGCTACGCCGCCGGCCCCATGCCCATCATCCAGGAGATCTGCAAGCTGCAGCAGTACAGCTTCGTCTGCGCGCCCACGCCGCTGCAGTGGGGCGTGGTGCCCAGCTTCGGCTGCGACCTCTCGCCGCAGATCGCCGAGTACGCCC
The DNA here is from genome assembly GCA_964552505.1 of uncultured Bifidobacterium sp. GTDB lineage: Bacteria > Planctomycetota > Phycisphaerae > Phycisphaerales > SM1A02 > SYAC01. The sequence goes on from CAZKHO010000017.1 coordinate 26,584, forward strand.
GTCGTCGCGACCTGGTGGTGAAGGCCTTCGAGGGCGTGGCCGAGGTGGCCCGCCCCGGCGGCGCGTTCTA
>CAZKHO010000018.1:0-25801 GCA_964552505.1 uncultured Bifidobacterium sp.
CGGCGGGGCATGCCTACGGCAAGGCGTGCGCCCACCTGCTCGAACCCGAGCGACTCGATCGCTATCTCGACGCGATGCTCCGCCTGAAGCGCTCCACGCGCGAGGCGATCGCGGTGCACGCCGAGGCTTGGGCTCGGCGGCTTCCCGAGCATCACCAGCGGCAGATTCAGGCGATGGCCGAAGGGGCGCGGGCCTCGCCCGCCGCGCTGCGCCAGTTCCTGTACGCCGACATCGCGCCGCCGGCGACCGCGCACGGCGATGACCCGCGTTCGCTCGTGTCGAGTGACGGGCCGATGTGCTCGGGCGTGGTGGTGGAACGCCACGGCGCGCCGTGGGTCGCGCGCAACTGCGACTGGTACGAGGCCACGCTGCAGCGGGGAACCGCCGCGGTGTTCCACGCCGTGCCCGGGCGCATTCCATGCGTGGCGGTGGGCCTGATGGGCGACATCGACGCCGACACCGGCATGAACGCCGAGGGCCTGTGGCTGCACATGCACACGCTGCAGGCGGCCGACGACCTGCGGCCGGGCGTGTCGTGCATCTCGTGGCTGTTCTGGATGCGCGAGGCGCTGGAGACCTGCGCGAGCCTGGACGACGTGCAGCGCTTCATCGAGCGCACCGACCGTGACCGCGGCGTGCTGCTCTTCGCCGCCGACGGTCGTCGGGGCGAGAGCGCGGTGTTCGAGTGTTCGCGCTCGGGGCATCGGCGCGTGGAGCCGTGGCAGGTGGGGCCGCATCGCGCGCTGCTGGCGACGAACCATCCGCATCACAAGCACCCCGCGGCCGACGAGGCGCTTGAGCGCGGGTGTCGCGCGGCGTCGGCCGGCAACGGCACCATCAGCCGATGGTGCCGACTGCACGCACTGCTCGCGGGGGCGCCTGCCGATCATCTTCCGGACGATCTGGTGGAGATCCTTGCCGACGACCGCGTGGAGATGCGGCAGGGGCGCGGCAGCTCCCACCTGCGCACCATCTACTCGGCCGTGGCGGATCCGGCTGGACGAGCCTTGTGGTTTGCTTCCGGTGCGTGCCCGGCAGCCAGTCAGGGTCAGTGGCGGCAGGTGCGCCTTCCGTGGTGACCCGCCTGCGTGACCACGGCCGCAGGGGGATCCTTCGGCGGTCGCTACGCTGATCCCGTGAGCGATTCCGCGCCAAAGGACGATGCGCTTGCGGCCCTGCGCCACGGCACATGCCAGCGGGTGGCCGTTCGTCTGGCTGCCGCCGCCGACGCTGAACAGGTGATCGCGCCGGCGGTGGCGTTGTTCGATCGCACGGGCTGTGTGAGCGTGGACACCCCGGAAGCCATCGGAGGCGTGGACGCCGCCGTGATCGACCGGACCGACCACCTTGCGCTGCCGCCGCTGGTGAACGCTCACGCGCATCTGGACCTCACCTCCGTGGGTTCCTTCCCGTTCAACGGCAACTTCGCTGACTGGATCGACACCGTGCGCCTTCGCCGAGCCACGGACGCGGAGGCGCTCGCCCAGTCCGTGCGGCAGGGTGTGCAGCGCGCGGCGGCGGGCGGCACCGGCTTCATCGGGGACATCGCCGGCGCACATGGACTGGTGGCGCTGGAGGCGCTGCGACAGGCTGCGCCGGCTGCCGGAATGGAAGGCGTCTCTTTCGTGGAGGTGTTCGGCATCGGGAAAGGTTCCGCTCGCGGCCTGACGCAGCTGCAGGAACTCCGCTCGCGCGTGGCGGCGGAGGCGGGGGGCGTCCGCCTGGGCGTGAGCCCGCATGCACCATACTCCTGCGACGACGCGGTGTACGGGGCGGCTGCGGCGCTGGGCCTGCCTCTCTCCACGCATCTGGCGGAGGCCACGGAGGAAGCGCAGTTTGTGCGGGACGCCTCGGGGCCCTTCGCGGATTTCCTGAAGTCCATGGGCGTCTGGACGCCCGAACTGCACGGCTGGGCGAAGGACCCCGTGGAGCGGGTGCATCCCTTGCTGCGTGGTCGTGGCGCGCAACTGGTCCACATGAACTACCTGAGCGACGCGGACATGGAGCGGCTGCGAGCGGAAGCGGGATCGGAAGGCGCGTCCACGGTGGTCTACTGCCCGCGCGCCAGCGAGTACTTCCGTCACCCACGCCCGGGCCACGCCCCGCACCGCTACCGCCAGCTGCTGGCCGCCGGCGTGCCGGTGGCGCTGGGCACCGACAGCGCCATCGTGCTGGGTGACGCGCCCACCATCTCCGTGCTGGACGAGATGCGACTGCTCTGGAGGCGGGACGGCACGGATCCCATGCAGCTGCTGGCCATGGCCACGGTGCATGGTGCGCGATCGCTGGGAGTGCCGGAGGAGCGGGTGCGGATGCGGTGGGGTGGAAGGCGTGGGGCGGCGCGAATGCTGCTGGCCGCCCTTGGCACGGCTGGGAATGAGACCCCGCAGAGCCGCTGGATCGGCCTGCTCACGCGGCCGTGTCCGCTCTGCTGGATCGGCATCGCCTGAGCAGGCCGACGGTGGTCAGGATGCGCCCACTCCCGCGGGCGCCGGTTCCCATGGATCGTGGGTACCTTGTGCGCATGCGGGGAAACAACATGCGTGTGATCCGGTGTCCAAGCTTGATCGCCGTGGCGGTGATTCTGGGGAGCCTTCTGAGCGGTTGCGTCCAATACGTGGAGCACGACGACCCGCCGGTGGTGCCGCCTCCTCCTGAAGAGCAGGACGATCCGGAACTGCCGCCTGGAACCCTGAAGACCGTCTACGCGGAGGGAGTGGGTCCCACGGTGAAGGCGGCCTCCGACGAGGCGGTCATCCACGCGCTCACCGAGGCTGGTGCCACGGTGGACGTCCGAGGCACCAGCACGCTTCAGGGTGAGCGGATGACGGGCGGCGTCACCACCTACATCCGCGGCACCATCGAACGGATCGAGGGCAAGCTGAAGTACGAGACTCTGCCGGACGGGACGCACAAGGTGAGCGGCACCTATGTGGTCCGCGTGAGAAAGGTGCAGTCCGGATGGAATCGGCCCGGGAGGACGCAGGGCACCCGCTCGATCGGGGAGCAGGCCACGCTCGAGATCGTCAAGGGTCGGCAGATGGATGCGGCGGCGCAGTTGGCCAGCGATGCGCTTCAGGACGGCGTGTTCCATCAGCTGGTCCTGAACGTGGTGGCGCTCCCATGGGAAAAGGTGGAGGCCGGTCCGGAATACATGACCATCGACGTGCCCGTTCGCGTCTGGGTGGATGCAGGCGAGTGGAAGGCCTGGCTGGACGATCTCTCCGATGCGTTGAGCCGCCTGAGCGAGACGCGGGGGCTGGAAGGCTGGAGCGTGCGACAGGGGGAATGGATCCGCATGGATCAGGTGCGCGGGCTTGGCGTGGCGGATCGCTCGGATGCACGAAGCGATCCGCTCCTGGCTCGATTTGTGCCGCGCGACGAACGAATCGGCTCGATCTTCTTCCCGGAGCGATCCGGTCCAGCCGCCCTCGCGCCGCCCAAGTGTCTTCGGAAGGAGCGCTGCCTGGCCGTCGCCGAGGCCACCGGCGAAGGCGTGCGCTGGTGGACGCTTCCCCCGCAGACCTGGGAGGCCGTTCGGCGGTCCGTGGGTCAGGCACCATCGCTCAGCGTGGGGATCATCGATCGCGACGGTCGTCCAATGGCCCAGCCGATCGAGGCTTGGACCGGCTGCCCGCGCCTGAGACTGGATGTGCGGGAAGGGATGACCAGCCACCTGGTGCTGGACTGGTCGCTGACGCCCCGGGGCATGAAGGGCTTGGACGACTGGGGTGCCATGCTGATTCCGTTCGGGACCGCGCGCGTCAGCGGCGCCGACGGTTCGGGATTCGCCCTGCTCCAGCAGTCGGTCATCCGATTCCGCTTCCGGGTGCAAAACCAGCTGGTGGCGGATCTGGCGCCGGAGGACCAGCGGATCCGCATCAGCTGGGCCGCGGCCCAGGACTGACCGTGGTCCGCAGGCTGCGGGTTCAAGCTCGTCCGGTTGAACCGGATGCGTTCCCGTTCAACGCATCCGTCCGCCGCCGATCGACTGCGAGAGCCGGGCCAGCGCCTCCGAGGCCCGGTTGAGTCCTTCCAGCGCGGCCTGGTCGGCGGCTTCGTCGGAACGCTGCGCGTCGGTGGGCACCTTGCGGGGGGTCCGCGAGGGCGGCATGGTTCGCGTGGCGGCCGTGGTGGCGGGTGTGGCCGCGCCGCGCGTGGTGCTCTGGCTGGCCACAGCGGTGACGGGGTTGCGCGCCGGTGCCGCAGGGGCGGCGGTGGTGGCCGCCGCGGTCGCCTGCGTGGCAGGCGCCGAGGCCGGCGCTCGGGACGGCACGCCGGGCAGCTGCAACTTCATCTTCTCCAGGGCCTGACGCGAAGCTTCGAAGCTGGCCACCGCCTGCTGCGCCTGCTCCACTCCGCGGGCGGCGGAGGTGGGCTTGGCGGGGGCTGCCGGCGCGCTGGCCGAGACGGCCACAGCCGTGGTGGGGCTTGAGGCGGCGGTGGGCTGTTCCGGTGCCTTCGTGGAGGCAGGCTGCGCTGCCAAGGTCGGTGCGGCGGTCATCTGCTGGGTGGCCTGCGCGGCGACGGACGAGGGGCTCTGCGTCGTTGGTGCGCTGGTGGCAGCAGAGCTGGTGCGAGCCACGGTGGTCTCGATGGTCTGTGCAGGTGCGGCAGCGGCCGGGGTGGAAGGTGCGTTGCGAGCGGGTTCCGACTGCGCCCGCTGCGAAGGGGCGGTGGGGGTCGTGAGGACTTCGTCGACGCACTCGGCATCATCCAGCTCTTGGCAGACATCCGCCGCAAAGGCGGACGCCTCCACGCGCGGCGCAGCGGCCACGGCGGTGGGGCCCGCCGGTTCGGCAGGCTTCTTCCTGGGAGCAGGTGCAGGCGCAGGTGCGGCGGGGGCGCGTTCGGTGAGGTTGTCCCGATCGTCACCCTTCAGGGCGGGCTGCGGCGTGGTCGCTCCGGCCTTCTGCGCGGCCAGTGGGCGCGTCACCGCCTTGGGTGTCGGTTCCGGGTTGGAGCGGGACAGGTCCGCGGTGGGCGTGGCGGTGGGAAGGCCCCGGATCATCGAGGCGACCGCGAAGGCAAGCAGGCCCGACGACACACCGGTGATCAGCGACTTCATGGGGAGTTTCTCCGTTCGACTCGTTCAATCTGGAATTCGACGCCCGTCGGCTGGGTCACCAGCCGTCCATAGCAGGCTGCCACCTCCTGACGCGACAACCCCTCGCGTCTTGCAGCGGCATCCATCGCTTTTTCGATTCGACGATCGAGCCCGATGGGCACGATCACCGCCAGGTGCTCGCTTGGGCCGCAGACGGCTGCGAAGTCGGCGAACCCTGCCACCTGATCGACCACGCGCACCCGGTTGGAGTACTGCACCATCTGGGGCGGCACGCCGATGCGCGCGGGGACCGCGGTCGTGCGATCGACGCCGCCCACCACGTTCAGCTCCGCGTCGACCACCACCAGCTGCATGCGGGAGGCGTCCAGCGTGGCCAGCGCCTCCTGCGCCGAACCCCAGGCGATGCGGGCGACGGGCTCCTGCGGGGCCTTGGCTCCGGGAGCCAGCCGACCACGATCGCTGGGCGCGCCGTCACGGGTTCGCGTGCCGGCGCCGCTTCCGGAAGAGGCCCCTTGGCCGCGGCCGGATCCGGTCCCGGCGTCGGCAGTGGCAGCTGCGCCCGAGGGCTCGCCGGTGGTCGCGGGTGCCGACAGGTTGATCTGGGGCTGCACTTCGCCCTGCGGCCTGGGCGCCGGAGGGGGCATGTTGGCGAACGATTCGGCGGCCGCGGCAAGCGTCTGCATGCCGTACCGATCGCCAGGCCGCTCGTCGCCCGTGTGCACGGGTCGGTACGGCGCGGCCGGGGGCGGTGTGACGGCGTTCACGTCCACCGGCGGGATCTCCTGAGCGCGTCGAGCCGCAGGTGTCACCGCCAGCCGGGCGGTGGGCGCCGGTGAAGGGGGCGGCAAGGTGCCGAAGCTCCTCTTGGCGCGCTCCCACGCCGGTCCCATCCGACTGGGTCCGCTGGAAGCGCTGAGCCGGCTGGGTGCGGGGCGTCCCACTGGCAGCGGAGGCGGCGGCGCCAAGGTGACGGCCGCCTTGACCACCCCCTGCGTCGGCTGGGGCGACGGTGGGCTGGTGATGGGTGGCACCGCGGGCGGCGATGCAGGCGCGGCGGCCTGCGTGGTCGCGGTGGGCATGGGAGGCAAGGGCGGCAGCGGAGGCAGGGTGGTGGCGGCGGCTGCGGCAGGTCCCGCTTCTGCGCCGTCGCCCTCGGATGAAACCTGCGCGTCGCTGGCGCGATCGGAGGCGATGGCCGCCAGGCCGGCCTGGGCTGCAGGCGGTGGAGAGGGCGGCGTGGCTGCAGGAGGCTCGGGCTGCTTGGGCGTTTCGGTGGCGACCACCTCGGTGGGCCTGGCAGCCTGAGCCTGGCCAAGTGCGGGTTGCGGGGGCTTGGGCGTGGCTTCGGCCAGTTCCTGCGCCGGTGGCGGCTGGGGCGGCGTCGGCTCAGGCTTCGTGGGCTGCTCCTTCGCCAGTTCGGTCTTGGGCGGTGGTGGCGCCTCCGCCTTCTTTGGCGGGTTCGCCTGGGGAGGCTCCGTGGGCGCAGGCGGCGTCTGCTTGGCCGGCGTCTTGGACGCGATGGTCACCACCTGCGGACGCTTGCGCTCCTTTGCGGCGTCGTCCGGCTTCTCCGACTTCTCCGGTGCAGCAGGCGCCAGAAGACCGCCGTACAGCAGCACGATGGCGTGCACCGCCACGGCTCCTGCGATCGCGAGAACGAGCGTGCTTGGCTTTCGCATGAGTTCAGTCCTTGTCCGTGCTGATGCCCACCTTGACGATGCCGAGCTTGCGGACCTCGTCCAGCACCTGGACGATGTGCTTGAACTCCGCGGAGCCGTCGCTCTGGATGATCACGCGAGGATCGCTGGTCTCGGCCCGGTAGGCCTCCAGGCGGGCGGGCAGCTCGGCCTCGGAGACGGGTTCCTTGTTGAAGAAGAGCTCCCCACGACCGGTCACGCTGAGCGTGGCGGCGGTGGCAAGCTCCGCCTCGCTTCCGAGCGACTCGCCGGTCTCCGAGCCTGGCAGCGCCACCTCGGCGCCGCGGTTCTGGGTCATGCCGAGCGAGACCATGATGAAGGTGGCCAGCAGGAAGAACACGATGTCGATCAGGGGAATGATCTCGATGCGCGCCGTCTTCCGGCCCTTGCCGCGGCCGCCGTGCATGTCAGCGTGCTCCCGCGGCGGGAACCGCCAGACGAAGCGGCTCGCTGGTGCCGCCACAGGCGTGGCAGGTGGCGTCCAGGCAGGGAGGGAGCTCGGCCCGTCGGCCCTCCAGGCGCTGCTTCAGGTGGTCGCCGGCTTCACGGAGGTCCGTCTCCAGCTGCTCCACGCAGTTGTTGAGCCAGTTGAATGGAAGCAGCGACGCGATGGCGATGCAGAGTCCGAAGGCGGTGGCGATGAGCGCCTCGGCGATGCCGCCGGTGATGGCGCTGGGCGCGCCCACCTGGCCGCCGATCATGGAGAACGAACCCATCATGCCGGTCACGGTGCCCAGCAGCCCCAGCAGCGGCGCCAGGGTGATGACGGTGTCCAGCACGCCGATGCCGCGCCGATAGCGCTTGAGCGTCCGGGTCTCGGCGAAGCTGAGCGCGTGGGCCAGCGATTCGTCGCGGTGCTCCAGGCCATAGCCCAGCGTGGAGACGATGGCGTCCTGCGAGTGGCGCGCCAGGGCCACGGCGCCCTCGATGTTGCCGCGTCCCACCTCGCCGAAGAAGTCGTTGAGCTGGGCCTCGTTGCGGCGGTTGCGTTCGCCGAACAGGAAGACCGTGCGTTCGATGGCCACCGACAGCGCGATCACCGAGGCCAGCAGCAGCGGCCACATGATGGGCCCGCCCTTCTGGAAGAGGTGGAGCAGGGTGGTGCCTCCGGCCGGCTCGGCGGACGCGGCGGCTGTCTCCACCGCGGCCACGGCCGGGGCCGCGGCCTTCAGTGCGCATCGCACGAAGGCCGGATCCTGGCCGTCCCAGGCGCCGTGCCAGATGTGGAGGCAGGGAAGGAGCGCCACGGCGGTGGCGCAGGCGGTCCAGATGCCCAGGTCGAGAAGCTTTCGGCCGTTCATGGGGGGCTGCCTCCTGCTGCCCAGTGGTGCTTGCGTGGGGGTTGGGGCCTGGGCGCGCCGCGAGGGCCCGTTGGAGCGGGCCCCCGCGGAAGCGCCTGCAACGGTTCAGTCGGCCCGCCGAAGGAACGAGTCGTAGTCGATCGACGCCAGCATCTGCCGGCAGCGGTCGCGCAACGCCTCGTCCGTCCGCTCCGCGCCCACCGCGAAGGCGGCATCGAAGCGCTTCTGGGTGACGGTGCCCTCGTCCATCTCGCTCGTGCCGGGCTTCGGCGGAGCGGGGATGTCCAGGTTCCAGCGCATGGCCATGTGCTCCAGGCGCTTCTGGTAGAGGTCAGCCTTCTCCTGCAGCGCGGTCTGCTCCGCGTTGAGGGCCGTCGGAGTCTTGCCGGCCGCCTTGGCGTCCGCGGCCTTGCCGTCCAGCTTGGCCAGCTCGCGGATGCACTTGTCGCGCTTCACGCGCATCAGGTGGAACTCCGACTTCACCTCCTGGGGCACGTCGGCGGCCAGCGAGGTGGAGCAGGCGAGGCCGGCGCAGAGAAGGGCCGGGATGAGAAGAGTCTTTCGCATGGGTGTCAGTCCTTTCCGGCGCCGGTGGGCGCCACGCGGTTGATGCGGGCCTGGAGTTCCTCGTCGATGGCCACGGTGCCGTCGGCGGTGGCGGCGTCGGTTCCCTCGATCGCCGTGGTCTGCATGGTCTCCACGCGCGATTCCAGGTCGGCCATGCTGGCGTCGATGGCGCTCTGCATGTTCTCGGCGAAGGCGTCCATCTGCTCCTGGAGGGTCTTCATGCCCTCCACGAAGCCCTGCATGCCGCCGCCGTTGACGCCGAACATCTGCTCGATGTCCTTGGTGGTCTGCAGCACGCCCAGGTAGTCGTGGAGCTGGCTGCTGTTGCCGTCCAGGGTGGCGAACAGGGTCTCGGCCTGCATCAGCACCTGCTCGTGACCCTGGAGCGCGCGCTCCAGCACCGTGAGCATGCCCAGCCACAGCTTGCGCTGGTCCGGCGTCATGTGCATCTTCTTGGCGTTGACCTCGGTCAGCTTGCGCATGGTGCGGTAGTGAGCGGTGAGCCGCTTCTTGCGGGCCGGGTCCTTGGTCTTGGCGATCTGCGAGGCCAGCTGATCCAGCGTCGCGGTGGAGCGCTGCGTGGCCTTGCCGGTGGGGGTGGACGGGTCGTTGGTGGTGAGCGAGAGGGCCAGTCGCGAACGGACGATGGCCACCTGCTCGTTCAGGAAGAACTGCGCGTCCCAGAGCGGATTCACCACGCTGTCGCGCGCGGCCAGCACGCCGTCCACGGCCTGGGCGCTCAGCGCCACGGCCTCCTGGTTCCGGCCCGCCTCCATCAGATCGATCGCGACGCCGATCTGGTCGACGAACGTGGGGAATCCGGTTCGGATCTCGCCGGCCAGCGGCTGCATGGAGCTGTTGACCGTCTGCACCACCTCGCCGAAGTCGTAGTCGCTGACGTTGCCCTTGCCGTTGCGGGCGGTGGACAGCTTCAGCTTGGGGGGGGGGGGGGGGGCGGGGGGCACCGCGGGGGCGGTGGCGCTGGTGGCCTGGAAGGCCGGCGTCACGCCGGGCAGTGCGGACGCCACCTGGGTGGGAGCGGGAGCCTGCGTGGGACGGGCCGGCGGGGCGGCCAGGAGGCGCGGGTCACCCTCCACGCCCGCCTGCGCGAACGCGGAGGCGGTGAGCACCAGAGACAGTGGAAGGATGGTGATTCGGGTGTTCATGATGGTCTCCTCAGTTGCCCTTCGCGGGGCTCAGTTCCACGCCCAGCGAGCCCTGGCGGGACGCGATGGCGCTTCGGAATTCAGGGGTCTTGGTGCCGGACCACGTGGCGCCGGCCTGGGAGCGGTCTCCGCCGCAGTACGCCTTGGCGCCGTCGATCAGGGTGCCAAGTTCGGTCACCTTCTCGCGCTGCGCCTTGTTGTCGGCGTATTCGCGGGCGGCGTCCAGGGTGACGGACGCGCCGTCGATGTCGCCGGACCGCAGGTCCGCCACCGTGGCGCGCATGGCCTTGTCGTACATCTCCGCGCGCTGGGTCGAGCAGCCCGTCAGGGGCGCCGCCAGGGTCGCGGACACGACCGTCAGGAGCAAGGGGAGCTTTCGCATGATCAGGATTCCTCAATGAACCGTTGCAGTGTCGGGTCAGCCACGCGGCCGACCGTCAAAGGAGAGACGCGGGTGGGGGAGCGGTTTGCACGCCATCGGGGAGATTTCCGTCTCCGGCGTGGACCGTCCAAGCCCGCGGGCCTTCCTCCTGAAGACGGGCGGCCGGGGTGCATTTGCAGGAATCACGCGGTGCGGGGCCGGGGTCGCCCCCTGCGTGGCGCCCTTGGGGGCGTTCCGGCGGGGTCCCCGTGCCTCCCGCCGCTGCTACCGTGCAGTCATGACGATGGTCCGCGATCTGGTTGCCGACTTCGAGCGCAAGTTCGCCGAGATCCGCCGTGACACGGAGCGGGCCATCGCCCAGCTGGACGCCGCGGAGATCCGGCGTTCGCCGGACGGCCAGGTGAATTCCGTGGCCGTGACCATGCAGCATGTGGGCGGCAACCTGCGCTCGCGCTTCACCGACTTCCTTGCGTCGGACGGAGAGAAGCCGTGGCGCGACCGGGAAGGCGAATTCGTGGACGGACTTCCGCCGGGCGAGGCCGGACGGGACGCGGCGCTGGCGGCCTGGCGCGCCGGCTGGGAGACGCTGGAGACCACGCTGGCGACGCTGTCGGACTCGGATCTGGCGTGCACGGTTCGCATCCGTGGCCAGCCGCACCGAGTGGCGCTGGCGCTGGCTCGATCGCTGGCGCACGTGGCGTACCACCAGGGCCAGATCACGCTGCTGGCGCGGATGCTGGTGGGTCCGGTTCGCTGGAAGTGCATCTCCATCCCGCGCGGCGGCACCGCGGCGCACCACGCCGCCATGGGATTCGCCCCCGACACCCCGGGCGAGGCCTCGTCTCCGCGCCGCTGAGAGCGGACGCTGCACGGCGGAGCTTGAGGGCCGCGATCCGCAGTAACCTGCGGGTCAAGAGGCCCGCTGGATGAACGACCCCACTCCGACCCCGCCCATCCGCCCCCAGGAACCCACGCCCACGCCGCCCATCGAGTCGGCGCGGACCATTCCGCTCTCGGAGCACGGACAGGCTGGACAGACGGTGGGGCTGGGGGCTGCGCAGCCGTCCAGCATCTTCGGTGGCCCGGATCCGTCCGCGGAGAAGCCCGGGGACGAGATCGGCGCCTACGTGCTGGTGTCCAAGCTGGGCGAGGGCGGCTTCGGCAGCGTCTGGCTGGCCGAGCGCCGCAAGCCGTTCGTGCAGCGCGTGGCGCTCAAGATCATCAAGGCGGGCATGGACTCGCGGTCCATCATCACCCGCTTCGAGCAGGAACGCCAGACGCTGGCTGTGATGAACCACCCCAACGTGGCCCGCGTGATCGACGGCGGCGTCACGCCGGCCGGCGGTCCGTACTTCGTGATGGAGTACGTGAAGGGACAACCCATCACGGACTTCTGCGACGCCCGCGCGCTCTCCAACCGGGACCGGCTCTCGGTCTTCATCCAGGTGTGCGAGGCGGTCCAGCACGCGCACTCCAAGGGCATCATCCATCGCGACCTCAAGCCGGGCAACATCCTGGTCTCCGCGGCCGACGGCGAGCACCCTCTGGTCAAGGTGATCGACTTCGGCGTGGCCAAGGCCCTGACCCAGCTGGACACCGACGATCTTGCCAAGGAGGAGGAAGGCAAGATGGTGGGCACGCCGGAGTACATGAGTCCCGAGCAGGCCGAGGCGGAGAACGACCAGATCGACACCCGCAGCGACGTCTACTCGCTGGGCGTGATCCTGTACGAGCTGATCTCCGGCCTGCTGCCCTTCGATTCCAGCGAACTGCGCAGCAAGAGCTACGGCGAGATCCAGCGCACCATCCGCGAGGAGGCGCCACCCACGCTGAGCCAGCGCCTCTCCATGATCGCCGAGAAGAGCCGCACGGAGATCAAGCGCATCGAGCACGACCACGGCGCGCGCTTCGAGGCGCTGCTGCGGGACCTGAAGCGCGAGCTGGAGTGGATCCCCGGCAAGGCCATGCGCAAGGAGCCCAAGAACCGCTACCAGACCGCGGCCGCCATGGCCGAGGACATCCGGCGGTACCTGGACGGGCGGGCCCTGGAGGCCGCCCCCGACTCCACCGCGTACCGGGTGCGCAAGTACGTGGTGCGTTACCGCGGTCTGGTCTCCGCCGCCGCCGTGGCGCTGCTGGCGCTGGTGGCCGGTCTGGCGCTGGCCCTGTGGCAATGGCGCGAGGCGTCCATCGCGCGCAACCTGGCCGTGGCCAGCGAGGCGCAGGCCGTGGAGCAGCGCAACGTGGCGGACGCGGCGCGGGTGGAGGCGACGAAGGCCAAGGACACCGCGCTGGCCGCCGAGGCCAAGGCGGTGAAGGAACGACAGGCGGCGGATGCCGCGCGCGAGCGGGTGGAGGCCGAGGCGTACATCGCCAACGTGCAGATGGGCAACGCGTGGCTGGAGTCCGGTCAGCTGGGACGCGTCCGGGAGCGCCTGGACGCCTGCCCGCCGGCGCGCCGAGGATGGGAGTGGGGCTGGCTGGAGGCTCGGGCGGACGGCAGCCTGGCGCAGTTCAGGGTGCCCGGCAGCGGCGAGATGCTGGTGGCGCGGTTCAGCCCCGACGGCACGCGCGCGCTCACCCTGACCTTCGATCGCACTGTGCGCGTCTGGGACACCGCCACCGCCGCGCTGGTGGCGGAGTTGAAGGGCAGTCCGGCGGAGCTCAATGCGGCCGTCTTCAGTCCGGACGGGCGTCGCATCGCCACGGCCAGCGCCGACGGCACGGCGCGTGTGTGGGACGCCGCGTCCGGAGCCGTGGTGGCCGAGCTGAAGGGGCATGCCAAGCCCGTGTTCGCCGTGGCGTTCAACGACGACGGCTCCCGCGTGGCCACCGCCTCCGGCGACGGCACGGCGCGCCTGTGGAACGCCGGCACGGGCGCTTCCATCGCCGAACTGAAGGGACATGGCGACGCGGTCCAGGTGGTGGCGTTCAGTCCGGACGGCAAGCGCGTCCTGACCGGCTCCTTGGACCACACGCTGCGCCTGTGGGACGCCGCCAGCGGCGCCCCTGTGGCCGAGCTCAAGGGTCACGAAGGGGCCGTCAACGCGATCGCGTGGAGCCCCGCCGGATCGCTGATCGCCAGCGGCGGCCAGGAAGGAACGGCACGCGTGTGGAAGCCGGACGGCACCTCCGTGGCCGTGATGAAGGGCCATGCGGGCCCCATCAACGCGATCGCGTTCACGCCGGACGGACGCCGCCTGATCACCGGATCCGCCGACCGCACCGCCCGCGCGTGGGATGCCGAGAGCGGCTCGCTGCGCGCCACCATGAAGGGGCACGATCAGGGAGTGATGTCCGTGGCGTGCAGCCCGGACGGCAAGGTGGCGCTCACCGGCGCCTCCGACGGCACGGCACGGGTGTGGGATCTGCCCACCGGGCAGGCGCTCGCCACGCTCGCGGGACACGCCGATCAGGTCTTCGGCGCGGGATTCAGCCCGGACGGCGCGCGCGTGCTCACGGCGTCGCTCGACGGTTCGGCGCGACTCTGGGAGACCTTTCCGCGGACGCAGGTACAGGAGACCAAGGGACACGCAGGGGTGGTCTTCAGCGTGGTCTCCAGTCCGGACGGCGCCCGATTCGTCACGTGCTCGGCGGACGGCACGGCGCGCATCTGGAACGCGGCGGATCTGACGCGGTCGGTCACGCTCTCCGGCCACGGGGGTGCGGTGACCGGCGCGCGATTCAGCCCCGACGGCTCCCGCGTGGTGACGTGCTCCGCCGACAAGACGGCGCGCGTCTGGGATGCGCGCACCGGCTCGCAGCTGCTGCAGCTGGACGGTCATGCGGGCCCCGTGTCGGTCGCCCGATTCAGCCACGACGGCGGACGGATCGTCACCAGCAGCGGCGACCGCACCGCACGCGTCTGGGACGCCACCAGCGGTCGCATGCTCCGCGAACTGAAGGGGCACGCCGACCGCGTGACCGGCGCTCGATTCAGCGCCGACGGATCCCGCGTGGTGACCTGGTCGCCGGATCGCACGGTGCGGATCTGGGACGCCGCTTCCGGCGCGCAGCTTCAGGAACTCAAGGGCCACGGCGACGCGGTGGCCAGCGCCACCTTCACGGCCGACGGAACGCGTGTGGTGAGCGCGTCCGCGGATCATGTGGCGCGCGTCTGGAACGCCGCCTCGGGAGAGATGCTGGCGGAGATGCGCGCGGGCGACGAGGCGCTCCGAGGCGCCGTGCCCAGTCCGGACGGCCGCCGTGTGCTGGTCTTCTCCTTGCGCGAGCGGGTGGCCCGTCTCTTCGACGCCGGCAGCGGGGCCCTGGTGGCGGAACTTCGGGGTCATGCGGAGCCGATCACCTTCGCCGAGTTCAGCGCCGACGGCAGCCGCATCCTGACCACGTCCGTGGATCGCACCGCGCGCCTGTGGGACGCGCCCAGCGGCGCCCCGCTCACCGAACTGAAGGGAACCACCGAGGGACTGGCCTCCGGCGCCTTCCTCTTGGATGGTTCGCGCCTGGCCACGGTGTCCGCCGACGGCATGGTGCGGGTCTGGGACGGGGTGCCGGAACGGATCCGTTTCGCCGAACGCCAGTTCGCCCAGCAGGGGCGGGACGCCAATCTGGGCGAGGCCTACTTGGCCGAGCCGCACCGCGCGGCGGCGGCGACCTGGGTGACGGATCCGCGTGCCACCTCCAACCGCCCGCAGTTCATGCGCACCTCCGGCGACGCAGGGCTGGATCCCGCCTCGCTGGGGCGCGGCCTGCGGCAGGCGCTTTCGGACGGAAGGGTGCAGGCGGCCATCGAGGCTGCACGAGCGTGGGGTGTGGCCGCGCTGGACAGCGACCTCCTGAACACGCTGGCATGGCAGGGGGTGACCAAGCTGCAGCCCTCCGACCCCGCGCGGGACCTTCCGTTCCTTCTGGAGTGCGCCCGCGAGGCCGCTGCGCGCACGAATCGGCGTGATCCGACGTTCCTGGACACCCTGGCGCGCGTGCACTGGGAGCGGGGCGAGCGCGAGCGCGCCGTCCAGGTCGCGCAGGAGGCCATCGCGGCCATCGACGCGCAGCCGGTGCCTTCGGGTGCGGACGCGCAGGCTCGCCGTGCGACCCTGCGCGCTTCGATCGAGAAGTCATTGCAGGGCTATCAGGCCCCTCCGGATTCGCCTCCGGCCCCGACCAGGCCCTGAGTCCTGAAAAACGACATGGCCCCGCTTGGGCGGGGCCATGTGCGTCTTGTTCGATCGTCGATCGCCGATCAGGCGTTGGCGTCGTCCAGGGTGTTGATCAGGTCGTCCTGCTTGCCCTTGACGGCCTGCTTCAGGCTGTTGAAGCCGCTGACCGCGCCGCCCGCGACCACCACGCCGGTGATGCCCAGCTCGGTGCTCTCGGCGCCACGCTCGTCCGCGATGAAGTTCATGATCCAGTGCTTCATGGTTGTCTACTCCGTTCAGAGTGTGTGTCGGCTCGGATCGACAACCGACACCTCGTCGATTTCGAAAGCCATCTGCCTGCAGAGTACACGGCGGCGACGGAAAGTCCGGCCGTTCCTCGAAGAACTCTCGTGAATCCCCAACTTTCGCGTTCCAACTGCGGCTTGATCGCGCGGACGCGTCCGATCAGCCGCGCACCCCGGAATCGCAGGTTTCAAAAACGACATGGCTCCGCGTGGGCGGAGCCATGTTCGTTTGTTTCGACCGTCGATCGCCGATCAGGCGACGGCGTCGTCGAGGCTGTCGATCAGGTCGGACTGCTTGCCCTTGACGGCCGTCTTCAGCTGGTTGAAGCCGCTGACCGCGCCGCCCGCGACCACCACGCCGGTGATGCCCAGCTCGGTGCTCTCGGCGCCACGCTCGTCCGCGATGAAGTTCATGATCCAGTTCTTCATGTCTTTGTCCTCAGTGATGGAATTCCGCTTCAGGAGGCCGCCCGGCAACACGCCGCGCTGAACGCCCTTCGGCAGGGAAAAAGATAACCGAAATGGACCAAAAGTCAGATGGGATCGTTCAAAATCTGGCTCATTCCCATCCAAACAGCCCATAATTCAGGTTCCGGGGCGCTTGAACTTCCCCTGAGCCGCCACGGCTTCCTTCAGATTGTGCTCCACATCCTCGGGAATGAGGACCCTGGACCACAGTGCGCGGGCGCCATCGGTGTCGCCCGCCAACGCCTTGGCCAGAGCCAGGTTGGCCACGTAGTCCGCATCGCCCGGGTCCGCGGCGTAGGCCGCCTCGAAGTCCGCGGTGGCGGCCTGCAGGTCCGCCGCCAGCAGGTGGCACATGCCACGATCGTTGCGCAGCACCGCGTTGTCGGGGAATCGCTTCAGACCGCGCTCCAGCCACTCCACGGCCTCCTTGTTGCGTCCTTCGATCAGCAGCACCTCCGCGCCGGCGGTGTAGGTGCCCAGGTGGTCCGGGTAGTCCCGATACATCCGCTCGATGACGAAGCCCGCCTGCTGCGTGTTGCCCTTGCCTGCCAGCACGCGGGAGGTCATCTCCAGCGTCTCCGCGGTGGCGGGCTTGGCCGGACCGCCCTCGAACCAGTCCTGCGTGGGGGTGTTGGTGGTGGAGCTGGACTGGCAACCTGTCAGCAGCCAGGAGCCCAGCGCGAGCGAGCAGATGGTGTGGATGGTGGTGGTGCGCATCACTTGCCTCCTGAAGAACCGCCGGTGGGGGAGAGAATGTCCTTGGGGGGCGGTCGCATGGGATTCTGCTGGATGCGCTCCCGGATCTGCAGGGCTTCCACGGTCCCCACGCCGGAGCCGCCGGGGCCGGCGTTCTCCACGCGGATGCGGTCGGGGGCGATGCCTTCGGCCACGAGCGCCTTGCGGACGGTGTCCCGTCGGGCGGTGTAGAGGTCGGCCGGCGCAGCGCCCTGGCGGACCGAGACGGTGCCGCCGTTGTCACGCATGGCGGCGGCCAGGATGCGCACGTCGCGCTTGCCCAGCGGCGTGAGGGCGGCGGAGCCCTGCTCGAACTGCCAGTCGAAGATGGTGCGCTGGCGGATGACGCCCTGCGCCACCTGGTCCTGGAAGGGCTCCCGCACGAACTCCTTGTCCGCTTCCAGCTGCATCTCGTCGCT
The DNA here is from genome assembly GCA_964552505.1 of uncultured Bifidobacterium sp. Taxonomy (GTDB): domain Bacteria; phylum Planctomycetota; class Phycisphaerae; order Phycisphaerales; family SM1A02; genus SYAC01. The sequence goes on from CAZKHO010000018.1 coordinate 17,208, forward strand.
CACCTTGAGCTTGCCGGACTCGGTCTTGGGCTTTGGGCTGCAGCCGCCGTTCAGCGCGGCGGAGAGGGCGAGCAGCGCGACGCCGCAGGGGAGGCCGATGCGTGACGATCGTCGACGGTGAGTGGGTGGGTGCATGGGTTGGTCTTCCGGGAGCATGAGATCAGTTTGAACTGGCTTCCTGCAACGCCTCCAGCAGGAGAAGCAGGAGCGGGGCGATGACCAGGATCAGGGTGGCCGGCAGCAGCAGGCCCGCCAGCGGCAGCAGCATGCGAACCGACATGCGGTGGGCCTGCTCCTCCAAGGATTGGAGTTCCTCGTGGCGCAGCGAGTCGCAGAGGACGCGGATCATGTCGGCCACTTCCGTTCCGAAGCGCTGCGTCTGTCCGAGCAGTGAGCCGAGCGACCTGAACTCGTCCACGCCGGTGGCGTCGGCGGCTTCCGCGAGCGCGGACCCCCAGGGCTTTCCAAGGCTCACCCCCAGATCGACACGGCGCATCTCCTGCGCCAGCGCGTCGCCGGATCCCTCCAGGCCACCCGCCGTGGCGGTCCAGGCGGCATGCAGGCTGAGGCCGCCCTGCATGGAGATCTGCAGCAGGTCCAGCATCACCGGAATCTCGGTGCGGATGTCGATGCGCCGAGCTTCCACACGGCCGTCCAGCCACCAGAGTGGGAGGCGCATGCCCAGCAGCGCACCGGCGGCTCCGGCAAACGCGGTGGTCGCGGCGTCCTGACTGATGGTGTGGCCCAGCCATCCCAGCAGCGCGGCGAGAGCCACGATGGAGAGGGCGTACGCCGTTCGGAACGCACGCAACGGGCCCGGAGCGTCCAAGCCGGCCATGCGAAGCCGCGCTCGGACGGTTCCCGTGCGGTGCACGGCGCCGTCCTCCGCCCAGATCCCGCCGCCCGCGGGCGCCACCCGTGGTCCGCCTTGCCGACGGATGGCCACGCCCGCCGCCAGCACGGCCAGGAACGCCAGCACCGCCGCCAGGAGCACGGGACTCATCGGGTGGCTCCTGTTCGCAGCGGCTCAAGGCGGGAGAGTCGCTGCATCAGGATCACGCCCACCACCACCATGCCCGCCGCCAGGGTCAGCAGTCCGTTGCCCCAGGGCCTGTGCAGCATGAGTTCCGCGTAGTCCTCGATGAGCAGGCACAGCAGCGGAACCACGATGGCGGGCAGCGCGGCCAGCACCAGCGCGGCCGTCCGGGTGTACGCCATGATGGTCCGTGCCCTGCGGCGCATGCGCCCACGTTCCACCAACGAGCGTGCCAGACGGTCGGTGGTGTCGGCGATGTCGCCGCCTGCGCCGATCTGGGTCAGGATGGTCAGGCCGAAGGCGCGGAGCGCCGGGAGCGGGGAATCCAGCAGGACGCGGCGGATGGCGCTGCCCATCTCCTCGCCCACGCCCTCGCGCTGCACGATCTCGCGGAAGGCGCGACCCGCCTCGCCGTGGCTCTCGGCGGCCAGGAAGTCCAGCATGCCTCCCACGGGGATGCCGGCGCGAAGCGCTCGACTGGCGGCGGCGATGGCTTCGATGGCGTGGCGCTCCTCCTCCAAGGCCAGGCGGTGGCGGCGGCGCGCGGACAGGACCCAGTTGGTGCCGCTCCAGAGCACCAGCGCCGCGAAGGCCAGTCCGGGTCGGTCCGTCAGGCTCCAGACGGCCACGGCCGCGACGACGCCGATGGCCAGCCGAAGCATGGACGCGGGTGCGGAGCGGCGGGTCGGAGCGGGCGTGACGGCCGTACGGGCACGGATCGCAAGCACGAACCAGCCCGCCGCAGCCAGCGCCGCGGCGAGCATGGGCACCAGCTCCGGTCCGAACGCGCTGTTCATGCGCTGCCCGCACCCGGAAGGGAGCCGCCGGTGAAGAGGTCCGCCGCCAGCGGATGGCCACGCGAGGCCAGCAGCGACTCGAACCCGGGCCGTTCAGTGCCGGACTCGAACCGGCCGCGGGCGCGGCCGCCCTCCACGGATTCCAGGCGGTATCGGTGCAGCATGCGGAGCCGGACGCCGGAGTCGTCGGTGCCGCAGACCTCGGCCACCTCGCCCACCACGCGCCGTCCGTCCGGCAGTCGCGTCATGTGCACCACCAGCTGGATGGCCGAGGCCACGTACTCACGGAGCACGCGCACCGGCATGTCATGGCCGCCCATCAGCAGCATGGACTCCAGGCGCGCCACGGTGTCCCGCGCGCTGTTGGCGTGCAGGGTGCTCATGGAGCCCTCGTGACCCGTGTTCATGGCCTGCATCATGTCGAAGGCCTCGGGACCGCGGCACTCGCCCACGATGATGCGGTCGGGCCGCATGCGGAGGGCGTTGCGGACCAGGTCGCGGGTGGTGACCTCGCCCACGCCTTCCACGTTGGCGGCGCGCGTCTCCAGACGGACCACGTGGTCGCCCTGCAGCCGCAGCTCCGCCGCGTCCTCGATGGTGATCACGCGCTCGGCGGGCGCCAGGAACGCCGACGCCGCGTTCAGCATGGTGGTCTTGCCCACGCCGGCGCCGCCGGAGAACACGATGTTCAGGCGGCCGGCCACGGCGCTCCGAAGCAGCGCCGCGGTGGCGGGCGCCACCGAGCCCAGCTCCACCAGCCGGGGCAGGTCGAACGGCCGTTCGGGGAAGCGACGGATGCTCAGCTGCGGGCCGTCCACCGCCAGAGGCGGGATGATGGCGTTCACGCGCGAGCCGTCGGGCAGGCGCGCGTCCACCATGGGGCTTCGCTCGTCGATGCGTCGTCCGGCGTTGCGGACGATGCGCTGGATCACGTGCAGCAGGTGGGCGGCGTCGCGGAAGTGCGCCACGCTGGGCTCCATCCGACCGTCCCGCTCCACGAACACATGGTCGTGGCGGACCACCAGGATGTCGGAGATGCCCGGATCCGCCAGCAGCGGCTCCAGCGGGCCCAGGCCGAACATGTCGTCGACCACGCCGGCCAGCACCCACTGGCGTTCGTGATCGGCGAGCGCGTGGCCGCCACGCTCCAGCAGCTGCTGTGCTCGCGAGCGGCATTCCTGCATGAAGCGTTCGCGCCCCAGACGATCCGCGGCGGCGAAGTCCACCGACGCCACGAGTCGCTCGTGGAGGTCGCGGCGCAGCTCCAGCAGGTGGCTGCGGACGGCGGCGTGCGCGTGCGCGTCCTTCACCGGCCCGAGCCCTCCGAGCCTGCGGCCGAGGCCTGCGTGCCGGCTGGGAACGCGTCCGCAGCCGGCGTGCGCGGCTCACCGGGGCGCCGCCACGCTCCCGGCCCCTTCAGGGTGGGCAGTCCAAGCGCCTTCAGGCGCGCCACCGGGCTGGCCACGTCGTTGGCGCCTGACAGCCAGCCCTTCATGAAGAGCTCCCAGTCGTTGGGGGTCTGGTGCAGCACGCCGGGCACCGGCCGTTCCATGCCGTCGTTCAGCGGCTCCACCAGTTCGGCCGTCACGATGACCACCAGTTCGGTCTGGTCCTGCTCGTAGCGCACGCTCCGGAAGAGCACACCCAGCCAGGGCAGGTCGCCCAGGAGCGGGATCTTGGAGACCGTGCCCTGATCCTTGCTGCGCAGCAGGCCCGCCATGGCGAAGGACTGGCCGTTGCCCAGTTCCACCGTGGTGCTGGAACGGCGCACGATCACGCTGGGAATGGTGAAGCCGTTCTGCACCAGCGCGCCCACCTCGCTGAGTTCGCTCACTTCCGGCGCCACTTCCAGGCGGATGCGGCCTTCGCCCATGGCCTCGGGGCGGAAGGTGAGGCGCACGCCGAACTCCTTGTACTCGATGGTGACGGTGGAGGATCCGCCGCCCACGGTGGTGCCCTGCACCACGGGCACGGGGAACTCGCCGCCCACCAGGAAGCTGGCCTTCTCGCCGCTGATGGCCACCAGGTTGGGTTCGGCCAGCAGGCGCACGTAGCGGTTCTCGCTGAGCGCGCGCATGAACACCTCCAGGTCGGCGCCGGGGACGCCTGCGAACAGCGTGGTGGCGCTGGAGACGGGGAAGCCGCCGTAGGCGAAGTTGGGGTTGCCCGGGCCCGTGACCTGCGTGATGGTGGTGGCCGTGGCGGTGGAGGTGGCCTGATTCACCGAGGTGGGCGCGATGGACACGCGCTGGAAGGGCGTGCCGCCCGGCGCCTGCACGCCGCCGAAGAACGAATTGCCGCCGAACACGCCGCCGAAGGCCAGTTCGCGCAGCGCGGAGCGGCTGGCTTCCGCGATGCGCACACGCAGCTGCACCTGCTGCAGGCCGTCGATGCGCGTGAGGTCGGCCCACTTCACGCCGGTGCCGTCCATGAACTTGTGGACCAGGTTGGCGGTGGCCACGTTGGGCATGGAGCCGCGAAGCGCCACCGTGCCGCCGATGTCGTCCACCTGCAGTGCCACGCCGAAGATGCGCGAGAGACGCGCCTCCATGTCGGCCTTGTCCAGATCCACGCGCACGTGGCGGGTGATCGAATCGCCGGACTCCAGGTGCACCACGATGTCGGTGAGGCCCACCGCCTTGCCCACGATGACCACGTCCTTGGGCGAGATCGGCTTGGCGTCCGCCACGGCAGGCTGCGCCACCACCACGGTCTCCACACGCGTGGGCATGGCCAGCAGCCGGGAACTGCCCGCCATGACGGTGATGGGCTCGTCCACCGTGGAGACGGTGGGCTTGGCGGCGGTCGGTGGCGCCGTGGGCGCGGCTGCGTTGGCGGCCGCGGCGTCGGCGGTGGGGGCTCCCGACGCGGAGGTCGGCGTGGGTTCGCCCGACGCCCCGGCCGAAACGGCCAGCAGCAGGGCGGCCACGGCGGCTCCAGCGCGCGCCGCGGTGAAGGAGATGGAGCTTGGCGAGTTCATCGTGTGGTGGTCTCCAGTTCCGTGCATCGGCGTCATGGGGTCCTCGCCGGCGTGCGCTCGGGGAATTCGTGCTTCACCCGGTCGTCTCCGCGGATCACGGTGACGTCCCAGGTGGGCGGCTTGGACTGGGTGGGCTTGGTGGCGGGTTCGGGTGCGGCCGTCCTCCCGGCATCGGTGGGCGCGGCCGTCGGAGCCGCGGGGGCACCGGCAAGCGCATGCGTGCTGGCGCTGGCGGTGCTGGGCGAGGTGTCCTCGGCACCTCGAAGGGCAAGTCCGATGCTGCCCTTGGACGCGGCCAGTTCCAGTTGAGCGGCCTGCTCGGGCGTGACGTCGAGCGTCACGGCCAGCTTTCGGACCGCGGACGAGGGCTTGCGATCCTGACCCTGCGTGCCATCGGAACCGGGTGTGGCACGAGCGGAGCCCGTCTCGTCGTTCACCGCCAGCACACGCGCGCGCTCGATGGCGGTCCGGGTGACGGCCTCGCGGACGGCGCCTGCGCCGGCGCGATCCATGGTCACCAGCACGTCCACGGTGGCCCCCGGGAAGAGCGCGGTGCCGGCCACCGGATCCCGGAGCACCACGGTCAGTGCGCGGTGACCTGGAGGCAGTTGCGCAACCAGATCTGCGCCGGTCCCTCGAGGAGCCAGATCCTCCTGCTTCAGCGGCTGACCCTTGCGGACCGCCGCGCCCAGCGTGCGGCCCACCACCGTCTTCGGCTGACGCGTGGCACCCTTCAGGGAGCCGGCGCCCGAGATGACGGACACTTCGACGTCGGTCTCCACCAGTCGGTGTCCCGCCGCAAGGTCGGACTTGGCGACCACCACCGAGGCGTTGGGCTCCTCCACGCGGCCGGAGCCACCCATGAGCCATTGGACGCCCGCCGCCAGAGCGGCAGCGAGGACGGCGATGCAGGCTCCGATCGCGACCAGTCGACTGTTGGACATGGGTTCTCCTGCCGGCGTGGCGGGCGACTCAGGGCTCCAGCCCCGCAGGCACCTGCCCTCGAAGGTTTCAAGGCGTGGCGAGGATGGCCGTTCCGACGGGCCCGCGCAAGTCGGTTCAGGCGTCAGGTTCCTTCACCGCGGCGGCCCGCCCCGTGAGGCTGGAGGGGAGCGGCATCAGGCGGCTCAGGCCCAGCAGGCGGTTGGAGGCGTAAGGCGCCTCCACGCGGACCACGATCGCGTCCCCCGCGGCGGCGGAGCCTGGATCGCTGGGCTCCACGGTGACCGTGGCGTCGCTGATCCCGGACGCTTGCAGCGCGTTCTCCACCTGCGTGGAGACTTCCGCGGCCGAGGTGCCGGACAGGGAGGCCACGCGGGCACCGATGCGGGCGGCGTGATCCAGCTGGACCGTCTTCAGGACGGCCCAGCCATACTCGAAGCCCGCAAAGATCACCAGCAGGAGCGTGGGGAGTGTCACGGCGGCCTCGATGCTCTCGACGCCTCGCCGACCTCGATGGGAGGAGGTGCGCTTCATACGACACTCCCGAAGCGTTCCCAGTACCACCACGTCCCCAGCATGCCTGCGCCAATGGCTGGAGCGTAGGGGTACCAGCCCTTGAAGCGCGCCTGTGCCTCCGAAGGCGCTCGCTGCTCGGTCGCGGCCCGTCCCCCCAGGATTCGCGCCACGCCCACGCGCGCCGAGAACGCGCTCTGGAGGACCAGCATGGGCACGTCTCGAAGACCGCCGCGGAAGATGGCGATGGCCACGGCCCAGAAGAAGCCGGCGATGGTCACGGAGAGCACCAGCAGCACCGATCGTTCCACGCCAAGCCAGGTCCCCAAAGCCATCATCAGCTTGGCGTCCCCGGCGCCCCCGCCTGCCAGCGCATAGGCAGCGATGAAGATTCCGCCAGCGATGGCCGCACCAAGCACGGACTGTCCCAGGCCCGCCAGCGATCCCACCCAGGCGCCGTACACCAGACCTGCCAGCATCAGCGGCAAGGTGAGCCAATTGGGAATCCGCATGTTGCGAAGGTCCGTCACGCAGGCCCAGAGCACCGCGGCGACCAGCAGCAACCAGACCCAGGTGGGGACGGGGAACCAGATCTTTGCGGCTGAGGCGGGGTTCATGCGGGAAGTTCGCTCGATTCAGGGTGTTCCGAACCGGCCCGGAAGCAAGTGCATAGTAACATCGCTGGCGTGATTCCCGGAGATTTCAAACTGGTTTCCGGTCCCCGGGGCCGACGGGGCATCTCAGCGGTGCTGGTGGTCGTGGCCATCCCGTCGATCCTGCTGCTGGGCTGGCTGGCCGTGGAATTTGGGCTGGCGATCCGGGCGCTCTATCAGGCCCGAGGCGCGGCCGATGCGGTGGCGTTGGCCGCGGCCGCGCGCTTTGCGGACGGACACGAGGCCGCCAACGCTGACGCGCTGACGGCGGCCCAATCCTGTCGAGGCCCCAACGGGCCGGTGTCCGTCAGCGTGGTCAACGCGCCCGGCGGCGGTGCGGACGTGCTCTATGGCCGATGGGACGCCGCCTCCGGAACCTTCACGCCGGAGGCCGACGGAGGGCCCGCCACGCGCGTGACGGTGCGCTTTGCGGTGGACAGCCCCAACGGCGCACCGGGGCTGCTGCTCTGGAAGATCTTCCAGGCCGCCCCGATCTCGTTCACCCGGACCAGCGTGGCCGTCTACAGCCCGCCCCGGCACACCACCTCGATGCTCGTCACGGCCGGTGCCGGAAGTGCGCTGGATGTGGACGGGTCGGCGCAGATCTCCGCGCGCGGGGGCGTGTCCGTGGCGTCCGCCGACCTGGGCGCCGTGGTGATCCAAGGCGCCGCTCCCGTGGGCGGCGTGCTGGCGGTGCCGGTGCTGCGCCTGGCCGGAACCATGGACGAACTCTCCCGCGCCGGCGTGGGCGGCTCCATCGAGGAGGGCGCCGCCATCCCCGACGATCCGATGTCGGCGATGGACCTGCCTGCGATCGATCCCTCGGCCTCGGACGAGGTGAGCAGCTCCGCCGCCGGCGTGACCCGGGTGGCGCCCGGTGCGCACCAGAGCCTGGTGGCCAGCGCCGGGACGGTGATCCTGGAGGCGGGCGTGCATCAGTTCACACAGGCCGTGACGCTCTCGGGATCGGCCACGGTGCAGCTGGAGGACGCCGCCATCGAGCTGGCGCCCGCGGCCACGCTTTCGCTCTCGGGTTCCGCCGCGCTGGTGGGCACGCCGCTGGCCACCGGCGACTGGGCCGGATTCTTCCTGCTGCAGCGTGGCGCCGCCAGCGCCTGGTCGATCGCGGACGGGAGCGGCGTGAACGTGCCCGGCGACGCCTACGGCCCCGACGCCGCCGCGACCTTGCAGGATTCCTCGTCGGTCCAGCTCCAGACCGCGGTGCTGGGAAGCCTTCGGGTGGGAGACACCGCCAGCCTGAGGCTGGACGACCGCATCGAGTCCCTGGACCTTTCGGTGGTGCCGGGCCGGGCACGCCTGGTGCGCTGAGCGCCGTTCCGGCAGCGGCGGCCGCGGCGGGTTAGAGTTCCGCCCCCATGGCCTCGCTCCCCATCCTGGAATTCATCGCCGGCAACTACCGCAACTTCAACGCGCGTGCCACGCGCGACGCGCTGTTCGCATGGTGGGACCACCTGCAGGCGGGCGGTCGCATGTACCTGGCCATGGCCGGTGCCATGAGCAGCGCGCAGCTGGGCATCACGCTGGCGCCGGCCATTCGCGGGGGGCTGATCCACGGCATGAGCGTCACGGGCGCCAACCTGGAGGAGTCGCTCTTCCGGCTGGTGGCGCACGACAGCTACAAGGACTTCCCCGAGTACCGCTACTTCACCAAG